>QHMY01000086.1 GCA_003218305.1 Verrucomicrobiota bacterium | reverse complement strand
CCAACGATCCCGAGCAGCTCAAACCGCTGCTGGATCGCGTGGACGGCCGAAGCAAAGACGCGGACTTGACCCTGTCCGCTGATGACGTGTTCGCAGCGGCTTCGAAGCGCATGCCCTCGAGTTACGCCGCCCTCGCGTTTGCGCGCATCGATCGACTCGTTGAGAAACTCATGCCCACGGAAGGGAGAGATGCGGATGAATCAGCCAGCCAAATGGCGGCGATCCGCCAGATCCGCAGCCTTTGCGCAGCGACCTCTTTCGATGGCGGCAAGCTTCGCGACACCATTTTCGTCGGCATGCCGAAATTGATAGACGCTGGGGACCTGACACGGGCGTCGCTCTCGATCGCGACTAAGGACAGCTTTCTCTACGCCGCCGGTTTCTTAAACCTGACTCAGCCGGTGCCACTTCCAACGTCGCCCGGAGCCATCGGATGGATGGGAAGTCTCCGGAAAATTACCGACGCTCTTTCAGCGAACGGAATCACCCTCGAGAGCTGGAATAGCGCCTTCGGGCCGGAATTCAGCTGGGTGGGAGATTGGCCCGCCACCTCCCTACGGCCATCGGTATATGCCACTCTTCCGGTAAAGGACGCGGAGAAGGCGAAAAAGATCCTGAACGCGATCGTGACGGCCGAAGGGGACTCCGCCGACTGGACCCAACAGGAAAAGGACGGAGCGACCTACCTTTCCACTCGGTGGGGCGGACCACTTTTCTCACTTTCACCAACGATCGGGTTGTCCAACCGGATGTTAGTGGCGGGAGCGGACCTCGCCTCGGTGGAGGCCGCGTTGAGGCGAAGTGCGAACACAAGTTCCGAGTTAGCCGCTTCCAAGAATTTCCAAACTGCCGAACGCTCCGTCCCCGCCGCCAAACAGGCTTTTACTTATGTCGACCCTGCCCTTCTCTACACCCGGATTGACGCGACTTTACGACCGATGCTTTTCATGGGCGCGGCCTTCCTTCCCGGGATCGCCGACACGGTCGACCTGAACAAACTGCCTCCGCCTGAAGTCATTACCAGGCATCTAAGCCCGATTGTGATGTCGCAAAACTACGACAAAGACGGGTACATCGCGGAGTCGGTCGGACCGCTCACCTTTTATCAAGCCATCGTCGGCCTGGGGGGCCTTGGCGGGGGGGCGGCGGCGCTTTATTACCGCCAAAACCACACGTCGACCCATACTGCGATGGCACCCACGAGCGCCGCCGCCCCATCGCCGGTTGGGGCCTCCCCTGTTCCGAACGCGTCGCCACCCTAAGCCGGGGCGAGTTTGTCAGCCCCCGCCAAGCCAACAACTGCGGTCATCGGAGGCTTTTGCAGAGGGCACGAAAGCCGATTTTCAAGCCAAATTAGGCCCCGAAACGCGCCAAATGCCTTGGAGAAAGGGGTAAACCGCTGGGCGGGAGAAATCTGCTGCGTAACGGACAAAATGTGGTATCATTTGCGCCTTATGGCTATTCTCAAGAAAAACGCATTTTCACGCCGTGTTCCTGATCTGGTAACCGAGGAATTAGTTGCGGTGCTGTCTCGGCGTGCATCGTTCGAGTTTAAGCAGCTCTTCGATATCGTGCACGAAAATCTGCGCGCGCGAAACGCAGCCAGCGGAGGTGAGGAGATGCTGCGACTGCGAGCCTATGAGAAGCTGCAAAATCTTGTGGCGCGTGGTGCGGTGAGAAAAACCGGTAAGAAATACAAAGGCCTTCCGGCTGCGCTCGCCGCAGCGATTGCTCCGCAAAACGGACACATTCCCGCCGCCGCGGCAGCCGCCGCCAGCGCCCGGACTGCAGCCATTGCCCGGGCTGCCGCCGCCGCCAAGTAAACCATCTTTCGGACCCGGCCCGGCCGCGGTTCCTGAATAATGATTCGCGATTACCTTCCCCTGCTCCTGCACTTGGGAGTCGCGGTCGGCTTTGCGGTTTCCGCGCTCGTCGTCAGTGTCCTTCTGGGCATGGCAGGTCGGCGCACCCGGGTAAAAGACACGGCTTACGAGTGCGGAATGGTACCGCAGGGTGAAATGCAGCCTCGGTTCAGCGTGAAGTTTTACCTGGTGGCAATGCTCTTCATTCTTTTCGATCTCGAGATTGTCTTCATGTATCCGTGGGCGGTCGTCTACAAAGAGATGATCGTTGAAAGCAAACTGATCCTCTGGAGCATGGCGAGCTTCATTACCATCCTGATGGTTGGATACATTTACGCGTTAAAAAAGGGCGCGCTGGACTGGAAGAAATAGGGATGCCTCTATCAGGGAAACCCACGGGCAACAGCAGGCGGTTTCCGGCTTGCACGCAGCCGCTCCCCGCCTAAAGCTAAGCCCCCATGGTCCATCACATTGTCTTATTCAAGCTCAAGCCTGAAGTAACCCCCGCCCGGATCGAAGAGATGATGATGAACACCCGCATGCAGCTCTTGAAGATCCCCGAGGTCCTGAGCATTAAGTGCGGGAAACGGATCGATCCGGAATTGCCCTGGCCCTTTTTTATCGCGATCGATTTCGAGTCGATGGACCGATATGAGGTGTTCCGCGAGGATCCGATCCATGTGAAATTCATGGAGGAAGTAATCAAGCCGAACACGGCAGATTCTCTTGCCCTCGATTTCGAGATGGATCCGGGGAAAGACGTCAGGTTTTCTTGATTTCGGATACCGGATACCGGATACCGGAAAGAAAAAGATAGTCACGGGCGATCTTTCCGGTATCCGGTTTCCAGTATCCGAATCTTAAAGTGCGGCTCGCTTACCTCTACTCGCGTTATCCCGTTCTCTCGCAAACCTTTTGCGACACCGAGATGCTCGCGCTGGAAGGACTGGGCTTCCCTCTCATCGTCGGTTCGATCCATCCGCCGCTCTCGAGCATTCGCCACCCGCATGCCGGCCGATTGCAGGCGCCGATTCACTATGCGCCGCCCGGACCGATCCTCCGTCTCTGGGAAGAGAAAATTCGCGCCGAAAAGCGGTGGCCTGAGGCTCTAATCGCGACGCACGACCAAAAATATGGCACCGGGGTCAAGGCGGCGACGCGCGCCCGAAACGCGAGCTACTTTGCCGAGCTCTTCAGGCGTAACCGCGTCGATCACTTTCACGTGCACTTCGCGAATCGCGCGGCGCACACGGCCCTTTTTCTGAAAGCGATGACGGGCATCCCGTTTAGCGTTACGGCGCACGGGCAGGACTTCATGGCCGATCTCGGCAACGACGATCTTCTCCGCGAGATTTGCGCCGCGGCTGAATTCGTTGCGGTTGAGACCGAATACAGCCGTGGCTTGATGGTGCAACGCTGTCCCGAATCAGCCGACAAGATTCATTGCGTTTATAACGGGATGAATCTCGACAACTTCTCTGCACCCACTCCAACTGCCCAAACCGCCGGACCCGTCCAGATATTAAGCATCGGGCGCCTCGTGACCTTTAAGGGTTTCGAATACTTGATTGAAGCGTGCGGGCAAATGCGGGAAAGGAACGTCCAATTCCGCTGCGAAATCATCGGTGACGGACCGTTGCGCGGAAGTTTGCAGCAACGAATCGATGATCTGAGGCTCGGCGGCCTGGTGACCCTGACGGGAGCCCTCTCGCAGGACCTCGTCCTCGCCAAACTTCAGCGTTGCGATATTTTCGCGCTCGCTTCCACAGTGGATGACGCCGGTGCAAGCGATATCTTCCCCACGGTGATACTCGAGGCCATGACGTCGGCCCGTCCCGTGGTTTCGACGACCGTGGCCGGAATTCCTGAAGCGGTCGTGGACCGGGAGACGGGGTTGCTGGTCCCAGCCGAGGAGAGCGGGCTGTTCTCGGAAGCGCTGGAGACTCTCTGCCGGGATAGTGAGTTGCGCGCGCGCTATGGTTCAGCCGGCCGCACCCGGGTTGAAGATCATTTCCGGGTGGAGGCGACGGTTCGTCCACTGGTTGAGCTTTTCGAAAAACAAGGTCGCGCCGCCGCAACAACCGCCGACCCAGCCACGCCCCCCCGCGGGTCGCGGATCGCCTATCTGATCGATCGATGGCCGGAGGATGGACCGCCCTCCATTGAAACGGAGTTGAAGGAGTTGCAGAAACGAAACGTCGCGGTAGCGGCATTCGTCTGTGAATTCACCGGTGACGGCAGGCTGTCGGCCGGAATGAAACCGCTGGCCCTTCAGCTCGAGTTTCTTCCGGATTCGATGGCAATCGAGGCGGAATGGCAGGCTAATCGAAAGCTCGTTCTGGCCCTGGAAGACGATCGCGCGAATGAAACTGCCCGCGCTCCGGTTGACCTTTTTTTGCAACAAGCCCGTTATGCGATCATTTTGCGCCGGATGTTGGTGCAGCGGGGCATTTCCCACGTGCACGCGACCAGCGCCCGGGCCTTGATCTGCGGAGTGCTGCTAAAAAAAATGCTGGGAATCACCTTGAGTGCCACGATCGAAGCACGGCCGCCGATTTCGCGCGATGTCATCGCGAATGGGCTTCGGCATGCCGTAGGGGGCCGGATTGCCGACCGCAAGCTGAGAGACAGCGTGGGCGATCCTTTCGTCTTCGACCGAAGCGGCAGCCACCGCGTTTGGTCACGAAGCCTCCATTGGCTGAAGCCGGTAATTCGGATCGATTTGACGCGGCGGGCCCGTTTTTGGCAGGAATGGACCGACCTGCTCGCTGGCTGGACCTCCGAATCGTGATGGGCTTTTCGTATGAATAAGAAAGCAATTCTCCTCGCCGGCGGGGCCGGCACGCGCCTCTACCCGCTAACCAGGATTGTCTGCAAACAACTGCTGCCCGTTTACGACAAGCCGATGATTTGTTACCCGCTCGCCACCTTGATGCTCGGCGGACTGCGGGATGTGTTGATTATCTCGACTCCCAAGGACCTGCCGATGCTCCAGGATTATCTCGGCGATGGCTCCTGGCTGGGGATTCGGATTGAGTATGCCGCGCAACCCAAGCCGGAAGGGATCGCCCAGGCGTTCCTGATCGGGGCGGATTTCCTGGGTGACGCCGGTGCCTCGCTGATCCTGGGCGACAATATTTTCTACGGAAAACTCGATTTCTATCGGAAAGCGCTCTCTCTCGAGCGCGGCGCCTGCATTTTCGGTTATCAGGTGCGCGATCCAGAGCGTTACGGTGTCGTCGAGTTCGGTCCCGATGGCCGAGCGCTCAGCCTCGAGGAGAAGCCGAAGAATCCCAAGAGCCCCTTCGCGATTCCGGGACTCTATGTTTACGACAATCGTGTCGTGGAATATTGCCGGGCCCTGCGGCCTTCCGCGCGCGGCGAACTGGAGATCACCGATCTCAATTTGGTCTACCTGCGGGCAAAGGAGCTGCACGTGAAGTTGTTGAGCCGCGGGATGGCCTGGCTCGACACAGGCACGCAAGCCAGCTTGCTCGAAGCGGGAAATTACATCGCCACAATCGAGCACAGGCAGGGGCTGAAAATTGCCTGCCTCGAGGAGGTCGCGTTCCGAATGCGGTTTATCAACGAAACAGAACTGGAGCGACTCGTTGATGCGCTGCCGAAGGGCGAATATCGGGAATATCTCCGGCTCGTCTGTGCCGAAGGACCGGGCGCATTTTCCCCCGAGCCGGCGGCCTGATCTAAATCACTTCGGAGGCTGTTCCCGAAAAAGATGATTCGCGTCGGCGAGTAATTTGGTGACGGCATCCGCCGCCGTCGCATCGTAATAGCCGCGGATGGTTCCGTGGCGATCCACTAACACGAAACGGGTGGTGTGGACTGGACCGCCATCTTCCTCGGTGCCATCCGAGAGACCGAGTTTGAAACCATCTCGCGAGAGTGAGTGAATTGTATCCCGAGGCCCGGTCAGAAAATCCCATCGCTTCGGCTGAACGTGTAACTTCTCGGCATATTCACGCAAGACTTCCGGCGTGTCCTTTTCCGGATCGACAGTGAAGGAGACCAGGTGGACATCCGTTTTCTCCAGCGGCCGCTGCAATTCGCTCATCCGCGTGCTGATGATGGGGCACGGACCCGGACAACTCGTGAAAATGAAGTCCGCAATCCAGATTTTCCCGTCCAGTTGTTCCGAGCCAAATGGCTGGGCGTCCTGATTCGTCAGCTCGAATTTAGGGACCATTCCCAAGGAAGGCAGAGCCCGGTTCGAAAGATGATCGACCTGAACTTGCCGCAACCAGAAAAGCGCCGCCGCGGTCACGATCGGCATGAGAATGAGAATGGCTTTCCAGGCGGCCGACCTCTTCGGCGTCGGCTCAGTCAGAGAGATACTCGCGGTTTCCGACTTCATGACTTGGTCAGCACGAGGCCAAGGAGCAGCAAAGGCAAATAGGCAATCGAAGTCAGGAAGAGTTTGCGCGCGTCGGCCAACGTCTGGGTGCGGAGAAATCGCATCGCCATGAAAAGGAATAGCCCGTTCAGGATTACTTCCACCAGAAGGTACCAGGAATTGACGATACGGAGATAAGCTGGGATTCCGCTGACGAGCAGGAGGGCCATGCAAAAGAAAACACTCTGACTCGCGCTCCGTTTTCCGGTTTCGTCGTCCTTCGATACCATCTGAAACCCGGCTCGCGCGTAATCCTCCCGATACATCCAGGCGATGGCGAAAAAATGTGGCATTTGCCAAAGGAAAAGGATGGCAAAAAGACTCCAGGCGCCGAGATCCAAGTGCCCACTGGCGGCGGCCCAGCCGATCATTGGCGGCAATGCGCCGGGGATTGCTCCGACGAGCGTGTTAGCCGTGCTGATGCGTTTCAGCGGGGTGTAGGCGAAAACGTAAATGGCGATTGTCAGGCCCGCGAGAACGGCACTCAGCCGGTTGGTCGTCATCGTCAGGTAAGTGACCCCAGCGATTCCCAATAGGCCCCCAACGATGAGCGCGCTGCGTGGAAGCATTCGGCCGGCGGGGATTGGCCGGTCTCGGGTACGAAGCATGAGGGCATCGAGACGGCGTTCCCACCATTGATTCAGCGCGGAGGCGCCAGCTGCGGCCAGAGCCGTCCCAAAAACAGCGTGGAAAAGGGCGACGTAACTGATCGGGCCGGCCGCGCCCAAATAGAAACCGACTGCCGTCGTGAGAAGAACCAGGAGAGTCAAACGCGCTTTGACGAGCTCCGCGAAATCCGACCCCGGCCGCCGGCGCGTTGCCCCTTCCAGCACGGCCGGTTCAACATTCGTGGATGAAATCGCGGCTGTTCTCATGACGCGGACAATTCCTGGGAAAGAAGATAACCCCGCTCCACAGGCGCTAACGATTGTCGCACGAGCCGCAGGCCAATCGTGGAAATGGCAATGCCCACAGCCAGCATGATCGCGCCGGTAGCGACGTGAGCTGTCGCGATATCAGCCGCTTTGTTGCTCCATATGACCCAGGCGCCAAGAGTAATCTGAACGGCCAGAAGGAGAAGCCAGGCAGCGGAAAAACGCGGGAGCGGGGTCTCCCGCAGCTCCCGGGCGCGCGCCCGAAAAAGGCAGGCAATCACACCGGTCGCGATAACCAGGGCCAGAAATCGGTGCGCCAATTGCAGCCAGATCTGAAAGGGCGTGACGTCGGACAACGCTCGCGCGTCCCGCCACTTGTTTATTTCAGCCAGCCTTTCCGTGGTCATCGAGGGAATGAACTGACCGTAGGCCGCTGGAAAATCAAGGATGGCGAGGTCGCGATGTTGATGCCGCATGGTGGCTCCGAGGCCAAGTTGCAGGTAAATCACCACGGTGGTGAAAATGGCGATGCGCGCCACGGTCTTGATTGGGACGCCGCGCTGCGGCGTCTGAAAGTTGGTTGGCAACGCTCCCATTGGCTCGCGGACGGCGCCGCGCGCCGTCCCTGCCATGGAAAGGCGCCGCCAGAGCTGAGACGTCGCCAGCGTGATGACAACAAGCACTCCAAAGAACATCTGCGCGAGACAAGCGTGAAAGATTCCGATCTCATCCTTCAGCATCGTGACGCGCAAGCCGCCCAGCACGCCCTGTAAAATAACCAGGCCGAGCGCGGCGAAGCCCAGATGACGAAGCCAACGGCGATCCTCCCCACGCCACAACCAAACGGCGAGGATGATCGTGAAAAAGCCCACCGCTGAGGCGATGAGCCGGTGGGTGTGTTCGAAAAATATTCCGCCAACCCATCTGGAAACGGGAAAAAGAAACATGTTGTACCCAAAAGTGGTGGGCCAATCGGGAACGGCCAGACCAACTCCCTTGCTCGTGACCATGCCGCCGCTGCAAATGAGAAAAAGCGTGGCAATGGCGGTGAAGAAGGCGAAACGATGCAGCCACTTTTGGGAGCGTGGGTCTGTGGTCGCTGCGGATGTGAGCGTTGGATCAGTCACGTAACGGGAAGAGAGTTCGGCGGTCGCGGATCGCCGCTACCAAAGAGGAATCCGCGCCAAACCTAATGCCCGCCGGGAGTCGGCGCTGGCGGAGCCTCGCCCGGCTTGCCATCTGGCGCGCCGCTCGGGTTCGCGGTCTTGGGAGCGCCGGGCGGCGGCACGGTTCCCGGGGTGGAACCTACCGCAGGTTCGCCCGGTGGCCGTTCCGTCGGAGCCGGGGCCGTTTGCGAGCCCGAAAGCTCAATTCGCTCTTTGAGCCAGGTTTCATAATCCGCCGGACTATCCACCACCAGCATCCCCTTCATACTGTAATGACCGAGACCGCAAAGCTGGCCGCAAATCACTTCGTAGTTGCCGGTCTTGATCGGTTTGAACCACATGGGAATGATCTGCCCGGGAATCGCATCCTGCGCCATCCGCATATGCGGAAGAGCGAAATTGTGGATCACATCCTTTGACGAAAGCTCGATGATGACGGGCCGATCTACCGGAACGTGCAGCTCCCCGAGGACCACCAGATCGTCCTTCCCGACCGGATCACTCGGATCGAGACCGAGCGGGTTCGCGTTGGTCACGAGATTGATCTCGCGTTTGCCAAACTGGCCGTCAGGCCCCGGCAAATGGAAATTCCAATTGAACTGCTGACCGATCGCATGGACCACGATCGCATCCTTGTCGGAAGGAAATTGATTCACGCGTTTTGCCCAAAGTGGGACCGCGAAGCCGACGAGCAGGACGGCTTCGATCAGGACCACGGCAAATTCCAGGTGGGTGGAGATGCCGCTCTTGACGCCCTCGTGGTCGGCCACCGGGTGCCGGCTCTTGCGGAAGCGCAGGAGCACGTAAACGAAGAAAGCAGACCAACCGACAAAGAGCGCGGCCATGAACCAATGGCTGAACTCGATAATGTGATCGATCTGGTAGCCATGCTCGGAAGCATTCGGCGGCATGCCGATCAGTTCGTTGATCAATGCGAGCCTACTCATATCGATTCAGATCCTCGTCGGTCAGTTCCTGGTGCGGCTCGAGCGGCGTATTTGCGTGCCGCCAGAGGTGAAAACTGAAAGCCCCCACCCCGCCCATAACGGACATAATCACACCCATCAAAACCCAAATGGCGATGGCCATATGCTCGGCGGATTTGCCGTCTCTCGCACCGTAGCAAACCGAGCACGCCAGGGCTTGCCCCGCTTGCGAGCCCAGAAAAATCACCACCGCTGTGATCAATTTTGTTTTCATGTGATAATTCGGAGGCGCTTCATTTTCCGGTAGAACCACACCCCATAGGTCACCAAAACCGCCGCCGCGACGAATGCGCCGATCGCGCCCTTCCGAAAGACCGGCGCGGCTTCGACCGAGTTGATCCAGAGGCACCAGGCGCCGATGCCGAGCGCGAGCAGGGTCGAGACGGTGATAAAAAGAATATGGAAACCTTTGAGCGTCATCCTAGCGAGTGATCGGATCGTACCACGCGAGATAAGTGAGGAAGAAAAGACCGAGGACGAAAAAGACCGTAAAGATGAGGATGCGATAGATCATCCTCTTCTCGGAGGAAAGATGCATGAAGATGACGGCGACCAGGCCCGCCTTGAATGTCGCCACCAGCATCGCGACCGCGACATTGGCCTTCTGCGTCCCGAAATTGACGTAGGAGAGAGCCACGGTGATGCCGGTGAAAACAATCAGCGTCAAGCCGACCAGGACGTATGCGCGAATGTGCTTGGAGACGTCGTGGGCGGCATGCTCGTCGTGCGACGCCTCTCCGGCGGTCGCGGTCGCTGTCTCGGCCATAAGCGGGTCGTGCGGTTGGTCCATGATTAAAGCAGGTAAAAGAGCGGAAAGACGAAGATCCAAACCAGATCTACAAAGTGCCAGAACAAGCCGGCGACCTCAACTCGATTGGCAAGATGCTCGGGGTTGCGTTTGTAAAGTTTCGTTCCGACCGGCAGCCAAAGATACGTGAAAACGAGAACGCCGCCGAGGACGTGCATCCCGTGAAGTCCTGTGATGGTGAAGTAGGTCGCAAAATAGGTGCTGTGCTTGGGTAGAAACATGTTGGCATACTCGACATCTGCCTTGTCGATTGTCGCGATCTTGTCGGTATGCGCGAGAGGAAGAAAATGCGGACGATCCATCAGAGGATTAGTGGGATCGGCATTCACGGGATCGAGCGCCACCTCGTACTCTTTCACCGTCTCGTCGTGCAACGCCTCGTGATTATGCAGGTGGCCGCTTATCTCGGTCCGCGGCGGCAATCCTCTCTCAGCGAGGTGATGATTCCCGAGGTAGGGCTCATATTTCTCGAGCGCCTCTTGTTTGATGAAGGCCCCGAAATGGTCGAACTTTTGCGGCCATTCGTAGGCCAACTTCACCGCGAGAAAAATAATGCCGCAGAGGATGGTAATCCCCATGTAAACTTTGTAGCGAGTCAGCTGCCGCATTTTTAGGGAAGCCCAGGCCATGACGACGGTAACCGATGAGAGAATCAGGATCGCGGTGTTCCCCGTGCCGACCGGCACGTTCAACAGTCCGTGCGGCCAGGCGCCCGGCGGCGCGTCAAGACGCAGAAAAACGTAGGACGAGAATAATCCGCCGAAGAGCATGACTTCGGACGCGAGAAACAGCCAAATGCCGACCTTGGCGTTCCAGAGTCCCGTATCAGGGCGAGCCGTAACTGTGTAAGGTATTTCCATGGTATTGCGCGATGCCGGCGGTTAATGAACGGCAGCGGCCGCTTCGTACGCTTTGCGGTCGCTCTCGCGCATGGGTTCGGTTTGCATCGTAAAATCGGTCTCTCGTCCAGGCAGGCTGTACTCGTAGGGGCCGCGATAAACCGTCGGCGTCGTGGCAAAGTTACCGTGCGGCGGTGGTGACGGCGCGCTCCATTCCAGGGTGGTGGCCTCCCACGGATTATCGTTCACTTTCTTCCCGTACTTTATGCTCCAAAAGAAATTGATGATGAAGGGGATTTGCGCCAATCCCATGACCCAGGCCGCAATCGAGATTGGCGTGTTCCATTCAAACCCGCTCATACCCCAGACTTTCTCGCCCGCCACGGTCCAGCCCTGTCCGCCATCATACCAACGCCGGTGCATTCCGAGCATTCCCTGCAAGAACATCGGCAAAAAGATCATGTTCATGCAGATGAGCGACGGCCAGAAATGCACTTTACCCCAGAATTCATTCATCATTCGACCGGTCGCCTTCGGGAACCAAAAATAAATTCCCGCGAAAACGCCGAAAATTGTCCCCGGCGCGACGATGTAATGGAAATGCGCGATGACGTAGTAGGTATCGTGCAGGTAGAGGTCGGCGGAATTAAAGGCCAGCGGGATCCCGGTCAGTCCGCCGATTCCGAACATTGGCAAAAAAGCCGTGGCGAAAAGCATCGGGACATTGAACCGAATTGAGCCGCCCCAAAGCGAAATGAAGAACGCGCTCAGGATGATGACCGACGGGATCGAAATGATCAGCGTCGTCGTCTGGAAAAAAGCGCTGACGACCGAACCCATTCCGGTCAACCACATGTGGTGGGCCCAGACGATGAAAGACATAAACCCGAGGACGAGCGCGGCGAAAACAAGGGACTTGTAACCCCAAAGCGGCTTCCGCGTGTTGTTCGCGATAATTTCGGCCACGATTCCCATGGCCGGCAGAATGAGGACGTAAACCTCGGGGTGCCCGAGAAACCAAAACAGATGCTGCCAGAGCAGCGGACTTCCGCCGCCGCTGACGTGGAGAGGCGCACCATTCACGACAAGTCCGCTCGGCAGGAAAAAGCTGGTTCCGGCCACGCGATCCATCAACTGCATGACCACGGCTGACTCAAGGGGCGGAAACGCGAGCAACAAAAGGAACGCCGTCACGAATTGCGCCCAGACGAAAAACGGCAAACGCATCCAGGTCATGCCCTTGGCCCGGAGCTGGATGATGGTCGCGATGAAATTGACCGCCCCCAGAAGGGACGACGTAATCAGGAGGATGAACCCGACCAGCCAGAGGGTTTGGCCGTTCCAGAAGGGATCGTAGGCCGGGCCTTTGTCCGAGAGAATCGCGAGCGGCGTGTAAGACGTCCATCCGCCCTTGGCCGCACCGCCCGGGACGAAAAAGCTGATGAGCATGACGATGCCGCCGGCCATGAACGCCTGGTAACTCGCCATGTTGATCTTCGGGAAGGTCATGTCGGGTGCGCCGATCTGAAGGGGCACGACGAAATTTCCGAACGCGGCGAACGCGATGGGAACGATACCGAGGAAGATCATGATGGTGCCGTGCATCGCCCCTAACGAGTTGTAAAACTCCGGCGTCATCTTGCCGTCCGGCATGCTTCCCTCTCCGAAAACGTGGCCGATCCAATTTCCGATGAGCGGCAGCGCCTGGCCCGGGTAGGCCAATTGCCACCGCATCAGCATCATGAGCGAAAACCCGAAGAAGAGAAAAATGAGTCCGGTGATTCCGTATTGGATCCCGATGACCTTGTGATCCGTGGAAATAATATACTTCCGCCAGAAGGGAAGTTCGTGATGGTCGTGCCCGGCATCGTGATGATGCGGGTCGTGATCGGCGGGCGGGTGAGGAGCGAGGCCAGAAGATGCGTCCATATGCGGAATCTGAAAGTGAATATCAGGGCAAAGTTTTCAAGAGAAAAGCCCCATTTTAACCAGAATCAGCATCCTTTGAAGAAGATCGTAGCTCCGACGCCCTATGCGCGTGGCCTTTTTGGCGGCTCCGCCGGCACGGCTGGGCACACTTCTCGCTAAGTTTCAGGCGAGCTTCTCCGGCTTTTGTGAATAAAGAACTCATAGATTCCCTGTTTTCTGCAATGATCGGCACCAGCCCGGGCATTTCCGACCTGCTCTTCGCTGTCGGCCGGCCTCCGATTATGGAAGAGCATGGCGTGCTGACGGAATTTCCGGTCGACACGCCCACCGGCGTCATGGAGGCGACCCAGATCGAGCAGGTGGTCGCCCACCTGATGGGTGATGACGAGCGGCTAAAACATGAGCTCGCGACCTACGGATCGTGCGATTGCAGCTACGCCCTGGCCAATCTTGCCCGGTTTCGCGTGAACATTTTCAAACAGAATGGCAAGCAGGCCATCGTCATGCGGAAGCTCCAAACCGAGATTCCCACTCTGGACCAACTCGGGCTGCCTCCCATTTTCAAGGAAATGGTCCGGGAGAAAAACGGAATCATTTTCGTGACCGGCGCAACGGGCAGCGGCAAGACGACCACCCTCGCGGCCATGCTAAATGAGCTGAACCTGACGCAAAAGATCCACATCCTTACCTTGGAAGACCCCATCGAATTCCTGCATCCGCACAAACAAGCTCTCTTCAACCAACGCCAGCTCGGTAAGGATTTCCCCGATTTCGCGACCGGCCTGCGGGCCGCGCTCCGGCAGGCGCCAAAAGTGATTTTGGTGGGCGAAATTCGCGACCGCGCCACCATGGAAATCGCGATGACCGCGTCCGAGACTGGTCACATCGTTTTCAGCACGCTCCATACAATCAATGCCGGGCAGACCATCAACCGTATCATCGGAATGTTCAGCAAGGACGAGGAGCAACAGCTTCGGCAGCGCCTGGCGGATACGGTCCGTTACGTCGTAAGCCAGCGGCTCGTCACCAAGGTGGGCGGTGGCCGCATGCTCGTGCAGGAAATCATGGGTAGCAGCCTGCGGACGAGAGAGACGCTCCTCTACGGCGAGAGTGAAAACCGCACCTTTCAGGAGATCATTGAAGCGGGCGACACCCACGGCTGGCATACGTTCGACCAAGCGCTGCTCAAGGCCTTCAAGGCCGACCTCATTACCGACGAGACCGCTCTAATTTTCTGTGCGCACAAGAACAAGATGAGGCGCGACATCGATATGGTGAAGAAACTTCGGAACCTCAGCTTCGAGGAGCCATCCGGTCTCCGCATGGACCTGCCGGAACCGAAAGCCTTTGCCGCCGCATGATTTTACTCAACAAGACAGGACCCCCAAACCCAATGAATCCGACCACCGAAGCCAAAACGCTTCCCTCCGAGTTTGTGAATACGAGGACCGCGATCCCGTCGCGTTCCGACCGGCCGAACCCGCTCGAGACCGAGTTTCGGGCGGAGCTAAGTCAAAAACTGCGAACGCCGCTCAACGCGATTATCGGATTCGCCGAGCTCATGGCCATGCGCCCTGGGGCTGCCGCCAGGGACCCTGATGTGCAGCATATTGTCAAAGCCGCGCGGGATCTCCTCGAGATCATCAATCGCGAACTGGCGGACCCGAATCTCGCACCGACGAAAAGCGAGCCCAGCGTGGTTCCACCGGTCTCGTGCGACGTGCTCTACATCGAAGACGACCTCGTTAATTTCACTTTGGTGGAGCGGATCCTGGAGTTTCGTCCGACGCTGAAATTGCTTCATGCTCCCCGGGGTGAGATCGGCATCGAGATGGCGCAGATTCATCAGCCAAAGTTGATCCTGCTGGATCTCAATCTGCCCGACATGCATGGCCTGGAGGTGATCCAGAAGTTGCAAAAGGAGTCCACGACCGCACAAATGCCGGTCGTAGTCTTGAGCGCAGACGCCACGCCGAGCCAGATCGAGCGTTTGCTCGGAGCCGGCGCCCGGAATTATCTCACCAAACCTTTCGATATCGATCCGTTCCTCGCGGTGGTGGACGAGATGGTGGCCGAACCGGCGTTGGCTGCTCGCTAATTGGGTCTGCGTTTCAGGCAGGCACCGACTGTGAGCCGTGTGCGGACGCCCATAGGGGGTGGCTGCAATGCGTGCACTGGGAAGAAATCGTGTAAACTGATGCGCGATGTTTGCGACTTCGGATTTGCAGGCGGCGAGCAAGCCCGAGCTTTACCAGCAACTGGCTACGCAATTGCGCGCTCTGACCGACGATGAAACCGATCCCGTCGCGAACATGGCCAACTGCGCGGCGCTGATTTTCAATTCGGTTCCGCGCTTGAATTGGGCCGGGTTCTATTTGTTGAAGGGGGGTGAGCTGGTTCTCGGTCCCTTTCAAGGCCAGCCGGCGTGCGTCCGGATTGCCTTTGGACGGGGCGTCTGCGGGACGGCAGCGGAAAGTCATGCCCTGGTGCGAGTCGACGACGTCACCAAATTTCCCGGTCACATCGCTTGCGATAGCGCCTCACGGTCGGAAATCGTGCTGCCGCTCCTGACCAAAAATTCTCACCTGATCGGAGTGCTCGACGTCGACAGCCCGGAGCTTGCTCGTTTCGACGCGGAAGACGAGGCGGGCCTTTCGATCATCGCTGAGATCATGGCGGCAAAGCTCTAGCCGCCCAATCGACTATCCTTTTTTCCTTTTGCGTCCGGGAACATTGGGCGTCCTCTCCGGAATCGTTTTTTCGTCAGCCAACTGCGCTTCGCGAAAACGCCGCAGGGAATGCGTGGCGAGACTCTCTTCGAACAGGGTGCGATTGATCGCCTGGGCCGCTGCGGCGCCTTGCCCGGCCGCGATGATCATCTGGCAATTCGCCGGCGTCACACAACCAGCCGCATAGAGCCCGGGCACGCTGGTGCGCATACAGACGTCGATTTTGATCTGCCCCTCCCCATCCAGTTTCGCGCCAAGTTTCCTGGCCAGATCCGAGTGAAAGATGTCGCCGCGGACCGTGAAAATGTAGTCGGTCTTCACGCAGTTCCCGCCCGTAAAAGCGAGCGCGCGAATCTTCCGCTTCCGGTGGTCGACGTCGGTGATCCGTTTTCGTTCCACCGGGATTTCGTACTCGGCCAGCCAGCGCGCATGGCGCTTGCCCCAGCTCGGCCGCCGGCCGTTCGTCGCCACAATTACGCAGGCGGAATAATGCAGCATCCCCAGCGCGTATTCGACCGCTTCATTGGTCGAGCCAACGATCGCGATCCGTTTTCCCCGGACTCGAAATCCGTCGCAGTCCTTGCAGAAAAACATGCTGTGCCCGAGGCACTGTTTGACGCCGGGAATCTTCGGCGGCAGGTGAAAAATTCCCGTGGCCAGGAGTAACTGCTTCGTCAGGTAGGTCGCCTTCCTGCCGCGCAAACGGAATCCCGACTTGTTCGAGGAGACCGTCCTGATCTCGTCCCGGACGAAACGGACATCGTATCGTTTCGCCTGTTCGGCGCCGTTGCGCAGAAGCTCCTCGCCTCCCACCCCTTTTGGGAAACCGAGATAATTTTCCACCACCGGCTCCCATTTCGCCATGGAATGTCCGGAATCGATGACCAGCGTGTCGCGTTGGGCGCGACCGAGGTAAATTGCGGCGGACAACCCGGCAATGCCGCCGCCCAGCACGATGACTTCACGTATCTGCGGATCATCGAGGTCTTTGTGACGGATCATGTTAACTCACGGAGGAATCGCGCCGGACAGACCGTTGAGATGCCTGAGCCCCGAAGAGACCCGGACGACCCATCGCGTAAGAACAGCTTCGAGCAGACTACGCTTTCGGAGGAGGCGCGGGTTTCGGTGGCTCGCCTGGTTTCGAGGCAGGCGCTTCGCCGCCGGGCAGGTTCGCATCTTCCGGAACCGCTTTGAGATCCGGCTCGGTAAATGAATCGGGATGGGCCGCGAGTTCCTTGCGAAGGGCAGCCACCCCTTCCGGCGTCACCGGCCCACCGGTGTTTCCCCACTCCTGGCGAATGTAAGTAAGAACGTCCGCGATCTTGGCATCGCTCAATGTTTTGTCCCAAGGCTGCATCACGGCCGTGCCATACTGTGCGCCTTTCACCGTGACCGGACCTTGCAAGCCTTTCAGGACGATCATGGTCAGCCGTCTGGTTCCGCCGTTCACATATTCAGAACCGGCCAGAGGCGGATAACCCTGCCCCGCGGCGCCCAATCCATTGGGCTGGTGACACACCGCGCAGTTCGCCGAGAAAATCTTTTTGCCACGGTCTGCTTGAGAGAGTTCCGCCGCCGGACCGGCGTCTCCCGGCCCATGCGGCCCCTTCTTCGACGGCGCCACACCGACAAACGGATCAAGGCCATCGCCGCCGAAATTTCCCGAATAACGCCCGAGGTAAGCGCCGCCAAAAAAGATGGCCAGGCCGTAGATCGCGATCAGCCACAGTGAGAGAGGTTCAAGCCCGGCGTGCGGTTCCCGTTTCTCTCGGTGGATGGCAGCGTGGACCTGCTGGACGTCCTCGGTTTCACCGTAATCCATCCCCTGGCGGACCCTGCGTTCGGGAGAGGGCGAGTTGTCGTTCATTTCGCCTCCTTGGTTGGCGCCGGAGCGGGGGCAGACGCTGGTGGTGCGCCAGCCGTTTTCGCTTCTTTCAACGGGTGAGATTGATCGAGCGACATCAGATAGGCCACGAGACACCTTGCGTCGTAGGTGGGAACAACTTCCCAGCCTTCGGGAACTGCATCTCCCTCAGCCAACTTCAAAGCGTCGGCTGCTCGTTCGCCGCTAACGCGTCGTTTTTCATAAAGAAAATGGTAGGCCGGCATGTTTGAATCCAGGACCAGGCTGCGCGGACTGTAAAGGTGACGGTGATGCCATGCAGCGCTGTAGGTGGGCGGCGTGTCGCTGGCGACAACGGGCGTGGACGGAGACGTGGCGGCGGAAGCCGGAGCCGGTTGGGCGCTGGTGTTAGCAGCAGGAGACGGGACGGGGGTTGCCGACGCCGAAGGTGCTGCCGGCGAAACGCCTGGCGCTGCATTGGTCGCGGGGACAGCAGGAGCAGGACTTGCGGGTGGGGCACTTTCCTCCGCAACCGGGGCGCGTTTTCCTATGTTCGACAAGTCCGGGCCACCTCTCATTTTTCCCAGCACCACGGGACGTTCGAAGAGATAATCTCGCGGTGCGCTCCGACGGTCACCCCACTTGCGCTCGATATCCGACGACGCGTAGTCGGCTCGCACTTGCTGGGAGTGGCAATAAACGCAGCCGTTCGCGGCGTAGATCTGGCGGCCACGATCGGCCATTCCCGATTTCGGCATTGGATAAGGGTCGTTTCCTTCTTCGTCCACTTGAGGATCCAGGTGGCCGATTTGGTAATTCGGGATCAGGACCAGCCCCGCCCACGAGAAGGCGAAGGTGCCGAATATCCCCAGAAAAAGCGCCGTGATTCCCTTCATAGCCGCGCCTCGAGGGCCTCCTCTTCCTGCGGATTTAGAAATGTCGGGACGCTCGCCGTGCGACCCAGACCAAAGAGCATCAGTCCAAAGTGAAAGGCGAAAACGAAATGCGCGACGGTCATAAGCATACCGGAAACGCTCCGGCCCCGGAGATAAGGCATCACCGATTCCGTGCTCTCGGTGAAGGCAAGCGACGGGTCATGCATGCTGACTCCCTGCGCGAAGCCGCCGACGAGGAGCATCAGCACCATCAAGCCGACGCCGTAGGTCGAGGACCAGAAATGGAGTTTGATCAGGGAAGCATAGCGCCACTCCCGGCCGACCAGTCGCGGCACGATGTAATACATGGAGCCAAACATCACCATGGTGAAAAAGGCGTATAGACCCATGTGGGTATAAGCCACGCTGGTCTCAGTGAAATGCACGTAGCCGGCGACCGAACGCAAGGAGAGCACCACGCCGACCAGGCTGAAAACCGTATACGAAATTGCGCCGAAGACCGTGAAGCGCAGCGTCGGGCTGTAACGTAGCAGTCCGAATTGGCCGCGCATCGTCATGTGATGATTCAGCCCGACCGTTGCCACTGGAATGATGGTCAGGATCGTCGCGGCGATGCTGGCCGTGATCATCCAGGCTGGGAATGGTCCGTCGACCAGTCGCTGCATGCCGGTCCAGCTGGCGAAAAGCGCGTAGGTCCAGAAGCCGATTGCCGCCAGATGGTAGCTGTAAACGGGGCGGCCAATCACTTTCGGGATCATGTAGTACACCGTGCCGAGTCCAATCGCGCCGAACCAAAGAAAGAGAAGGTTGTTCGCGAACCACCAGGTCACCGCCTGCTGCATCACTCCCTGAACGGGTGTGAGGAAAAGCATTACGTGCGTCGCGCCGTAGACCCATGGGAACCAGAGAAACGCGGCGAGTAAGTACCATTGGGTAATATAAATGTGGTCGCCCCGCCGGAAGCGGAACATGAGCATGGCCCAGGAAACCACCAGCGAATAGGCGACAAACAAGACGACAGCGGCGTACGGGGGAAATTCGAGCCACTCATAGCCCGTGGACTCGCCGACCAGAATTCCACCCACTCCGAGGATGACCCCGAGATTCCAAAAGGCGCCGCCCGTGATAAGCAGGAGCGGATGGCGCAAGGTGGTGCGGCAAAGCCGGGCCATCAGCCAGATCGCGGTGCCTATGCCGGCCATCGATGCCCAACCGTAGAGCATCACGTTCATGTGCGCGGGACGCAGGCGGCCCCAGGTCAGAAAAGCGCAATCCGCCAGCAGATTGGGCGCGTGCAGTTTCCACGAGGTAAGTCCAGCGAGCAGTGTTCCGAGCAGGAGCCAGGCGATGGCCGAGGCGTAAAAGAACAAGACCGGCAGTCGAGTCGACGCGTCGATCAACGCGCGCTCGACCCGTTCGACATCGCGCGTCGTCACATCCTGCTCCGGAGTTGTCACGACCGCGGCAGTAGCAGGAGGGGTTAGCGGCAAATCACTCGGATCCATAGTTCAGGCGATGGCTTCCATGTTGCGGTTTGAAAAATGACTTCTCATGGCGTTTTCCCGGGCACGGGCAGAGGGGTACCTGGCACAGCGGGCGAAGGCAATGTCGCGGGTGGAACCGGAGCTTTAGTCGCGGCGGACGGAGTGGAACCAACAGGCGTGGCGGATGGTCCCGGCTGAGTTCCCGGAGGTGCCGGCGGGGGATTATTGGCTGCCGCAGGCTGACTTCGATTCTCGGAGTTCGGTCCGCTCACAGAAGTGGGTTTCGGCGGTTCAGGGGCTTTGGCCGGCGATGGAGCCGGGGACGCGGCCGGCGGAGCGGCGGCTGGAGGAGCCGGGCTCGCCTCGACGATGGGGTTGGCCGGTGCAGGTTTTCTTTGGGAGAGCTCGGCCACGGTCAATTTCATTGCGTCCTCGATCGGGATCCGGACAGTTCCCTTGGCCTTATCGACCCGGGCATAAGCGGTGAGAGCCGAGGTGGTTTGTTCACGCGCAGCCTGCAACTTCTCGGCGCGGGCTTTGGCCCGCTTTTCCTCATAGTTGTCTCCTCGCGGAGAGGCGCCGATGACCACCAGAGCCAGCAACCCGAAAAAGGCGAAGAGCAGCACGACGCCGACCCAAGCCGAGAACGTCGGGCGCGACTGGTATTCGAGGTGTTGTTCGTTCGGTATCACGGTTAGTTAGTGCTGCGAAGCGATTCGAGAAGACGAGGATCACGATTCGGGAAAAGCGAACTCCTGCCCGCGATTCGCAAAAAGAAAAAGGCCAGCGTCGAACCGATTCCCACGAGAGGCAGCAAATCCCAAATCGAGAGATGCAGGCCCCCCGGATAGAGCATCGGAAGGACGACGAGATACATGTCCACGAGCTGCATGAAGACAATCCAGCCCGCAATCAGGCAAAGCTTGCGCGCGCTCTTTTTTGGCGATCGCACCAGAAGGATGGCAAACGGAATGAAAAAACGGCCGATGACGAGAAAGAGGTTGAGGGCGTTCCACGACTCCGTGTTTCGCCGGATGAACCATTCCGTTTCTTCCGGAATGTTCGCATACCAGATGAGCATGTATTGGCTGAAGCCGATGTAGGCCCAGAAAACCGTGAAGGAGAGCATCCACTTGCCCATGAAGTGGTAATGCTCGGGCGTAATCGTTTCCTTCAAATATCCGGCCTTGCGCAGAGCCGTGATCACCAGCACCAGGAGCGACATTGAACTGCCCGCCGCGCCGGCGAAAATGTAAACGCCCCACATGGTGGAGAACCAGTGATAGTCCAGGCCCAGCAGCCAGTCGTAGGCGCCGAAGGTGAGAGAAAGGCCAAACAGCGGCAGGGAAATGAATCCGACCTTCCGCATTTTGAGGGTGTAGGCCGGGTTGCCGTCGCGATCCTGCCGAATCGAAAAGCGCCGAAAGAACAGCGTCGCGCAAATGAAAAAGGTGAAGTAAAAAACGGCGCGGAAAACGAAGAAGTGCCAATTCAAATAGGCGTGCTTGGCGTCCAGCAGAGGATCATGGCCTGGCGGGATATTCAGCCACCCGTACAGGTGGTGCCGGAAAATAAGGACCGGAATGAAGAAGAACAGCATCACCGGCATCAGCATCGCCAGGTTCTCCTGCTGCCGGCGGACGACGACCGACCACTCGGCGTCGGTCACATGGTGGACGATGATCCAGAAGAACGACCCGGCGATCAGGGTGAAGAAAAAGGCGAACGCAAAAAGCCACGAAAAACTGAACTGGTGCCGATACCAAAAGGCGCCGACCACACAGAGTCCCAAACTAATTACGCCGACGATGGCCAGCAGGAACGAGAAACCCGCAAAGCGGTTCGTTTCCAGATACTCGCCTTCCGGAACTGGGATGACGTCGGAACGTTCGCTCATTTCTTTGGAGCCTCCGGTTTCGGTTCGGCTTTGGTTTCTGCCGGCTTATCCAGGTCCGCGCGGTGCTCCGGCGGAACATCCGCTTCGGTGGCGTTCTGGCTCCGCTGCAATGCGCGGAGGTAGGCGATGATCGCCCACCGATCGTTCACCGTGACGTTCGGCCCGTAGGCCAGCATGGTGTTCTTGCCGTTCGTGATCGTGTTGAAAATTTCACCGTCGGCCATCTTGCGAATCCGCTCGTCCTGCAACGACACGACTGTCGCCAGCCCGTATTGCTTCGTGATTCCATCCCCCGCCGCGGTCATGCCGTGGCAGACGGCGCAGTTGATGTTGAAGCGTTGCCGGCCACGTTCCATTAACTCCGCGGTCGCCGTCATCGGCAACCCGGTCCCCCAATTCGTCGCCATCTTGCCGGTATCGCGGTAATCGGTCCCTCCGCTGAAGCCCAGCCGGGGTTCCGACTTCATTTCGGGCGCGACCGGTGCCGCTCCTGGACTTGGCTCGCTCGAGGCCTGGGGCATTTCGTAACCCATCGGAACGGTCCCGGCGACCGGGACCCTGGCGCCACGCCCATCAGCGAAAAACCCGAGAGGCGCTTGAGCGCGAACTTTCGGCTGCCGCACCATGTCGGGAAAAACTTCGATGGGCGAACCGGTGCTCTTCTGCCCGCGCAAGCCGAAGACGGCGACAATCGCCAACCCGGTCAGCAGGAAAATGAGGAAGAAGCCGCGGAGCATATTCTAGTCTTCGTGAATTATCGTTACGTGCTGGCCACCGCTTTGTTCCAGAAGTTCGCGGGCTTCCAATTCGGTGAAGCGCGGATCCCGCGCCTCGATTACCAGGAAAAACCCATCGTTGGTCGCGCGGCTGAACCGTTGCCAGTTAAAAATCGGGTGATACCAGCGGGGCAGGCCGTTCATGAGGAGCATCGCGAAGAACGCGGTGAAGGCGGAGAAAAGAACCGTGAGCTCGAACATGATCGGAAAAAATGCCGGCACTGTCGGCGGGTAGATAATCCAGGAGGGGCCAAACGTCAGCACGGCCGCGGTCAATAATCCTGTGATCCCGCCCCCCAGCACAGCCGCGCTGAGCCACGACTTGCCGAGCCCCATCGCTTCATCCATTCCGTGAATCGGAAATGGCGAATGCACGTCCCAGCGTTTGAAGCCGGCGTCGCGCACGCGTTTGGCCGCTTCGTAAAGTGCGGACGCACTCGGGTATTCGGCGCCCATGCCGTAGACTTTGTTTCCGGAGGGCGTTCTCATGTGCGCTCCTTTCCACCCGCCGCGACGGAGTGATGTCCATCAGGCGAATAATGCGGGTTGGCCTCGGGCAGCACAATTTTCACTTCCGACATCGCGATCATCGGCAGGTAGCGAATGAAGAGGAGGAAAAGAGAGGTGAAAATTCCGAACGTGCCGATGAAGGTCCAGATGTCCACCCACGTCGGGTAAAACATGCCCCAGGACGAGGGCAGAAAGTCCCGGTGCAGTCCGCCGACGATGATGATGAAACGCTCGAACCACATGCCGGCGTTAACGCACATGCAGACGAAATAGACGACGTAGATGTTAAACCGGAATTTCTTAAACCAGAAAAGTTGCGGCGCGACCGTGTTGCAGAAGAGCATGCCGACCCACCAGTACCACCAGTAGGGTCCGAAGATTCGGTTATAGAACGCGAACTTTTCGTACTGGTTTCCGCTATACCACGCGACAAAGAACTCCATCGCGTAGGCGTAGCCAACAATGGAACCAGTGAGCAAAATGATCTTCGCCATCTTGTCGACGTGCTGCGGCGTGATGATGTCGTGCAGTTTGTAAATGGCGCGCGCGGGGATGAGCAGGGTGAGCACCATCGCGAAACCGCCGAAGATGGCGCCGGCGACAAAGTAGGGCGGGAAAATCGTCGTATGCCACGTCGGGATAATTGAGGTGGCGAAATCGAAGGAAACGACGCTGTGGACCGAGAGCACGAGCGGCGTGGAAAGGCCTGCCAGCAACAGGTAGGCCATTTCATAGTGACGCCAGTTGCGGTTCGAGCCGCGCCAGCCGAGCGCAAAAATTCCATACAGGAACTTTTTGATCTTGGTCGTGGACCGGTCTCGCAACGTCGCCAAATCCGGGACCAACCCCGTGTACCAAAAGAGAACGGAAACAGAAAAATAGGTGGAGACGGCGAAGACGTCCCAGAGCAGCGGGCTGCGGAAGTTTGGCCAGATGCCGTAGTTATTCGGAAGCGGCGCAAGAAACCACGCCATCCAGACGCGGCCGACGTGGACGCCAGGGAAAATCGCGGCGCAGATGACCGCGAACAGGGTCATGGCTTCGGCGGCACGGTTGATCGAGGTGCGCCATTTTTGGCGGAGCAGGAAAAGGATCGCGGAAATGAGCGTGCCGGCGTGACCGATACCGATCCAGAAAACGAAGTTGGTGATGTCCCAGGCCCAGCCGACCGGGTGATTCAGTCCCCAGGTGCCAACACCAGTGGAAATTTGGTAGCCCAGGCAAAATAGACCGAACATGGCCACCATGGAGGTGATCGCGAACGCGACCCACCACCAGCGCGGCGCGTTCGCCTCGATCACTCCGGAAATTCGCTCCGTGATCCAGCTGTAGTTCCGCTTGTTCAGGACAAGAGGAATTCGGGTCAACCGTTTCTCGGCTGAAGCGGACGCCTCGGCCTCGATCACGTCTGGAACTGTGCTGGCGCCATCCATCAGTGTTTCTCCTCCGGTTTCGCCGCGCCGTTCTCTTGCGGATGCATGTCGTGTTTCGCTTTGGGATCCTCCGGCCCTTCATGGCCGAGACTTGCCACCGCGATCCTTCCAGCGTCAGGCATTTTCGGATTCGGATTTCTTATTCGCGCCAGGTAACTGGTGCGAGTGTTAACATTCAGATACTTGAGGAGCTGGTAGTTGCGGTCCTGCGCTTTCATCTTCGAGACGCGGCTCTCAGGATCGGAAATATCACCGAAGACAATCGCTTCCGTGGGACAAGCTTGCGCGCATGCGCTCGTGAAGGAGTCCCGCGGAATACGCGTGTCGCTCGACGCGCCGGCGCGAACGTGGGCGGCGATCTTCGCTTCCTCGATGCGCTGGACACAGAAGGTGCATTTTTCCATCACACCCCGCATGCGCACGGTTACGTTCGGGTTCTTCTGAAGCTTCACGGTATCAGGCGCGCCCTTTTTCGTGAGCGGCCCCAGATATTCCTGGTAGACCGTGACCAGGCCGAGGACCTTTTCCTTGCCGATTGGGCGCTGGTTATAGTCGAAATAATTAAACCGTCGCACCTTGAACGGACAGTTATTTGCGCAATACCGGGTGCCGATACAGCGGTTGTAGGCCATCACGTTCAGACCGTCCTCGCTGTGCACGGTGGCGTTGACCGGACAAACGGTTTCGCACGGCGCGTTCTCGCAGTGCTGGCACATCATGGGCTCATGCACCATCTCCGGGTTTTCCGGATACTCGCCCCTGTCCTGATTGAACGGCTTCTCGCTCGCGTAATAGCGGTCGAGCCGGAGCCAATGCATGGCGCGGCCGTGACTGACCTGCAGCTTGCCGACGATCGGAATATTATTTTCGCTCTGGCAGGCGACAATGCAGGCGCTGCAACCGGTGCAGACGTTCAGGTCGACCGACATGCCCCACTGCTGCGCCGCCTTGAGCGGCGGATGGGTGTAGATGGACGGCAGCTTCTCCGGCAGCTCATCGTCCCCCGCTATCTTTTTCACGAATTCGTTGTCTTCGCGGTAATGTTCGACGGTCGCTTCGCGCACGAGTCCGCGGCCTTCGATGCTCCAGTGATCCTGCGTCACCGCCAGGGCGTAGGTTCCAGCCACTTTCGAGACCTCGACCTTGTCGACCGTCTTGCCGTCGGCGCAGATGAAATGCGGGTTCGAGCTGTTGCGCAACAGATAGCCGTTGAAGCCGGCTTCCTCGCCGACCGGTCCCGTTTTCTTCCGGCCGTAGCCCAGAGGGATCGTGATGGAACTGTCGGCGTGTCCAGGAGAGATGAGAGCGGCGATCACCAGTTCGCGGTGAACATTATTCTTCTGCGCGTCCAGGCCCTTCTCGGTGATCGCAATTCTCACGAGGTCGCCTGTTTCAACGCCCAGATGTTTCGCCAGGACGGGACTCATGATCGCGGCATTGTCCCAGGTCAGTTTCGTGATCGGATCCGGCAGCTCCTGAAGCCATCCGTTATTGATGTAGCGTCCGTCGTCCATCGCATAACTGCGGACGAGCACGATCTCCGGCGAATCGAGAGTGGGCGTGGGCGGCGGAGCCCAAAGGGTGTGCGCGACACCGCCTGCATTGTTCGCATTGAAGGTCGGCGGCTTGTCTTTCAACTCCACATGCGAAGCAAATCCGTCCCGCAGGAGCCGGGACCAGGCCGTGGCGAAATCGCCCGGGGGCGCGGTGGCGCGAAATGTTTCCTGCACGAGCTCAGGCCCGTCCGTCCTGGCGGCGCCGAGGAGGGCGCTCATCATTTCGATCTCCGATAGCCCGCCGAAAAGCGGAAGAATCATCGGTTGAATCGCGAGATAGGCGCCCTCGGAAGTGAGCGCGTCACCCCACGACTCCAAATAATGAGCTGCGGGAACATGCCAGTTGCTCAAGGCCGACGTCGCGTCTTCGTAATGGCCCAGACGCACCACATCGGGCACCCTCCTCTGAAGTTCCTCCCAATCGATCGGCCCCTTGGTCTCACGGTCCATCGTGATTCCCTTGGGCGCGTTGTAAACCGGGTCACCGCCAAAGATGAAGAGTTGCTTGATTCGGCCGGCACTGATCTCCCCCGCCAGTTGAAGGATGCTGTTGGTCTTCGGGTTTCGGGCAAATTCGCGAACGACCAGCGTGGCGCCGATGTTCTTGAGCGCGGCGTTGATCGCGTAGGCCAGAAATTGCACCACGACGGGCTGATGCGACCCGGCCAGGACCAGGCTCGCGCCTGGCTTCGCCAGCAGGTCATTCGCGACCTCGTTCAGCCACTCTTCGTCAAATTTCTCCACTGCTCCCTCCGGCGGCTTGAGCGTGGCGATCGTCGTAAACAGGCCCGCGTCTTTGGTGGACGCGGCTACTTTCCCGGCAAGAGCAAAGGCAAAGGCCCCAATCTGGCTGGCGGGGCAGCGCAGGCGATGATCCGCCATCGCACCCGTGAGGCTGAAGCGGTTCTCGACCACGTAGAGGCGATTCATCGTGTCCTTCGCCGCGCTTACCCGCCGGCGCGCGGAAAAGGCCCGGACCGCCGCCAGATCACCGTCGCCGCAATCCAGGAAATCGCTGTCGAGCGCAAGAATAACATCGGCCCGGTCGAGCCGGGGAATGAGCCGCGAATTTTCTCCGAAGCTCATATGCGAGGCGAAATTCTGCGCTTCGGTCAGGAGCGGGTCATAAACGGCCCACCGCATCTTGGGATAAACCTTCTGAAGCTCCCCGCGCAGACGTTCCCGCGTGGGCGAATGCACCTCCTCGACCAGGAACGCGAGGCCTGCGCCGCCATCCGCCGCAATCTTGGTCCGGAGCTGGGCGAGATACTTCTCGAAGGCTGCGCGATCGCGGGTCTCGAAATTTTCGGCTTTCTTGCCGCCTTCGTTCTTTTCGCCTCTCTCAACGAAACGTTTCGAGCGCGCCGGATCGTAAAGATCGAGGATGGACGCTTGCGCGTAGGAATCTGTCGCGCCGCCGCTGGCCGGATGAAGGGGATTACCATCGATCTTGCTGGGCCGGCCGTCGTGCGTCGTTACCACCAGGGGCATCGCACCAGTCCGGCGCGGCATGGCCGTCGCGTAATACAACGCCTTGCCCGGAATCGCCCACTCGACGCTCTTGGTAAACGGAACCAGATGCGCTTCAGGGCGGCGGCAGCTGGTCATTCCAAGCCCCGCCAGCGTCATCGACGCTCCCATCAGTTTCAAAAAACCGCGCCGTGACCACTCGTCTCCTTCGAGCTGAGCCGCGCCGGCGGGAAATTCCCGTTCGAGCCAGCCGCGAAACTCCGGCGTATCGCTTAGTTCGCCCAGGCTGCGCCAGTAACGCTTCCCGGTCAGTTCCTCCGGTGGGTGTTCAAAGACGCGTTTCATCGGTGGCACCCCTGGCAGTTTAGTGGCGGCTGGATGTCCCAGCGCTCTTTCAAAGTCCGGCCGATCTCCTGTTGGGTCAGCTTACCCTTCTTCGACCAATCTTCCTGGGCGTCCTTCGGCTGGCCATACTTCGCGACAAAGGCGGAAACATTTTCGTCCTCCGGTTTCCAGTCCAGATTGAAGATTTGCGTTTCCGGCCGCAGGAAATTTTCCGGATGCCGATGGCATTCGAGGCACCACGCCATGCTGTGGGGCTTGGCATGATAGACGACCGGCATGTGATTGATCTCTCCGTGGCAACTGGCGCAACTAATCCCCCGGTTCACATGCGCCGAGTGATCGTAATAAACATAATCGGGCGTGCGATGGAGCTGCACCCACTCGATCGGCTGTCCGGTCTTCCAACTCGCCCGGACCGGCTCAAGCTTGGGGTTGTCCTTCTGCACCTGCGTATGACAGGCCATGCAGGTTTGGGTGTTTGGCAGATTTGAGTGCGCGGCGACATCGACAAAGCTGTGGCAATAACGGCAGTCCATTCCGAGCTGCGAGACATGGAGATCGTGCGGGAACGGCACCGGCTGGATCGGCTGATAACCCACGCGCGTGTACTTCGGGGTGATGTAGTACCAGGTGCCGGCGGTCAGGCCACAAACGATCACGACGCCGCAGATCGCGATCTTGAGCGGCAACCAATTCGACCAGCGTGGAAAAAAATTCGCCATAGCGCCTAGCGAACTGTGCTTCCTCGAAGGGCCAGCCGCCAAGATAAAAACGGCGCAAAGTTGTGGTTAGGATGTGCGGCGTTCAAGATCGATGAAGTTAAGGTAATCGCCGCCACACAGGAAGAAGGCACGACTCTATGAATCGACATTCGGTTGGCAAAAGGAAGCGGCTGACAAGCAAAACCGTAAAAATAAAATCTTTGGCCAGCAAAAGGCGAACTGCGCTCGACGATTCCCGCGGGCCCGGCCAAACTTATCCAATGACGGCTTTTCGAGTGTTCCTACCGCTGATTGCAGCGTGCTTCCTCTCGTGGGAGACCTCGCGGGCCGAGACAGCGGATGCCCTCTTCATCAATGGGAATATCTACACGGCGAACGACCGGCAACCGCGGGCGGAAGCGATCGCAGTAAACGGAAGTCGAATCATTTTCGTCGGGTCAAACGCCG
>QHMY01000020.1 GCA_003218305.1 Verrucomicrobiota bacterium | reverse complement strand
TGCATCGGGCGAGTGATAGGCTTCGACGATCGCGGCCGCCAAATGCTTCTTTGCTTCCAGGGGATGTGCGCCCGGATCCAATGGCCGGTCGAGAAGAAGCGGATAATAGCGCGCCATCAATTCATCGGAAATGCTCATCAGCTTGCCGAAGATTTCGGAGGCCGGCTCATTCAAGCCAACGTAATTCCCCAGGCTCTTGCTCATTTTCTTTATCCCATCGAGTCCTTCCAGGATCGGCAGAACGAGAACGACTTGCTGCGGTTGACCTTCCTGTTTTTGGAGATCCCGGCCGACGAGATTGTTGAAGAGCTGATCGGTCCCGCCGAGTTCCACGTCAGCCTCTACCATGACGGAATCCCAGCCCTGCATGATCGGATATTGGATTTCATGCGCGTGAATTGGTTGGCCTTGGTCGATGCGGTTACGGAAATCCTCGCGTTGCAGCATCTGTTGGAGGGTCACTTTACTGTTGAGGCGGATGATCTGTTCGAATTTCATCGGCCCAAACCATTCGCCGTTCGAAACGAGCCGGGTTCGGGCAGGGTCGAGCACTTTGAACGCCTGTTCGCGATAGGTCTCGGCGTTCGCCATGACCTCTTCGCGGCTGAGCTGCGGCCGGGTGACCGATCGGCCGCTGGGGTCGCCGATCATGGAAGTGAAATCGCCGATGATCAGGACCGCCTCGTGGCCGAGGTCTTGAAATTGACGCAGCTTCCGGAGGATAAGCGCATGGCCAAGATGAAGATCCGGGCTGGTGGGATCGACGCCCAGTTTGACGCGCAATGGCCGGCCGAGCGCGAGTTTTTGGCGAAGCTCCTCCTCGCTGATAATTTGCGCGCTGCCGTGCTTGAGAAGCGAAAGAGCGTCGTCCGGTTGCATAGAGAAGACTGCGGAAACCGGAACGCTATTTGTTTTTGTTCAACAGTTCCCGCACCTGCTCAATCGTAAGCGGGGTATCCCGGGCGCTCAACGCCTTCTGGCTCTTGCCTTGACCGGAAAATTGGCGATTCCCCGGGAATGGAGCCGCGGTCAGACTGCGGCCGTTTTCCGGGGCCACGCGAGAGCCTTGTGCGGCTGAGGCCACGAAGACAATGTCGGTTTTCATCGGTTGCGATTTGGTGGAAATGTTCGCGGTTTCGCCGTGGGCGCCGTAACGCCGGGTCGCGAACTGTCCGGGCGAGGAAGCAGTCCCGGTCGCAAACGCTCTCTCCACGGGCCGACTCCGCGTCCAAAAATTCCTGGCTGGAACGTTCCGGGTCGCGAGAGCGCCGGCGGCGGCAAATTGTTTATTCTGCGCGGAATTCACCAGCGACATGTTCGGCCGCAGGAGGCGATCGACGAGTTTGGCCTCTTGTTCCTGAGCGTAGATCGTTGCGGTGCCGACGGAGAAAACCAGAGACATGATAAGCATCCGCACGTCGCTGAACGTGCCGAAGCAAGCGCGGCGTTGTAAAGCAAATTGTCGCCGGGAGCTCGCCCGCCGGTCAACGGTGGAGCGCGGAACGAAGGACCCGGGCTCCGGCCGGTGGAGCAGCCGCCCCGCTCAAGATATCGGCCCCCGAAACCGGCCGGCCATAATAACGGGCGTTGGCCGTCTTCTGGGTCGCGATGACAGCCCCCTCGAGTGACGCCCCCGCGAAAAGGCCTTTGCTTCGGCTGTAGGCGTAGATCGCGGCGGTCGGGGTCACCCCCGCGTGAGCATCGCGCCCCACCGGACCGGCCGCCACGCTCGCGTCGGCTCCGAGGGTGACATTGCCGTCATGCGAGAAGGAGCGCACGGCGCGGTTGGAATTGAGCACAAAAACAAAGTCGGTGACTTGCGCGCCGATTTGCAGGCCCCAGCCGGCCCCGCCTGTCCCGACAAACGACGGACCCGACCAATTACCGCCGCTCGTCCGTGCCACCACCACGCCCTGACCGCCTTTGCCGCTTACGCCAAAACCGACTTTGACCACGGTCAGGATCGCGAGCCCCTTGGCATGGCGCAGAATGTCGGCCGGAATTCCTTTTTCCGGCATTCTCTGAAAGTCTCGCAGGATCGCAGCGGATTGGTTAACTATCTCCTGTTCCGTCGCGGCGCCGGCCGTGGCGAGGGAAAGAATGCAGGCAAAGAAAAGAACGCAGAATGTTTTCATGACTACAGCTAGTTCGCCGCATTCAGTCACCCTGGACGTATTCGGCTGCCCGGACCCTCGTTAGGCTTTTCCCATGGAACAACTCATCGATATCCCGGGCGACGCCTATTTCATGAACGAAGCGTTACGCCTGGCCCGGAAGGCCTTCGAGAAAGAAGAGGTGCCGATCGGAGCCATCGTGGTGCGGGAGGGGAGGATCATCGGCCGCGCCTACAACCAGGTGGAGTTGCTCAAGGACGCCACGGCCCATGCCGAGATGCTCGCGATCACCCAGGCGGAAGCGGCCGTGGGTGACTGGCGGTTGAACGACTGCGATCTCTACGTAACCAAAGAGCCCTGCGCCATGTGCGCCGGCGCGTTGGTCCACGTGCGGATGCGGCGGGTCATCTTCGGTTGCCCGGACCCGCGGGCGGGCGCGGCCGGCGGAATCATTAATCTCCTGCAGATGCCCTCGTTCAACCATCAATGCGAAATAATGTCGGACATCTTGAGAGACGAATGCGCGAGCCTTCTGCAAACGTTCTTCCAAGCCCGCCGTCGAAGTAATCCCGACGGGTGATTTAGGTAGCCGTCTTTTGCGCTCGCTCTGGCAAACAGAACGTGATTTATTGCGGCAGCCATCATTTCACCAAAACGAATATGACTCCATTCCGTTGCCTTCTCGTTCTCTCGTTGGTTGTGTTGTCCGTGGCTTCCGCTCGCGCGTTGGAAGATCCGCTTTTCCACTCCACCGATCCGTTGGCGCCGCGGGATGAATGGGGAGTCCTCCACCAGACCCCGATTTTGCGTGAGATAGACTACGCTCACAGGGAAAGCTGGCGGGTGTACTACTACTTCAAGTCGGGAAGAGAATTGCTCCACGACCCGGCGTATGTGGGCGCGTTGCAGGCCGTTTTGCGCAGCCGCGGCTACTATTGTGGCCCGATCGACGGAATCATGACGGAAGCGGTCAACGAGGCGATTGCCAAGGTGCAGAAAAACTACGCTCAGAGTGTCACCGGATTGCTTACGGTGCCCGTGCGCAGAGCGCTCAATCTGCCGTAGAGCCGCGTAAAAGCTTCGCTCACGCGGTTTGCGCGAGCTCATTGACAATAGCCCAGCGTTTTAACGCTTTATCGACAGGTCTCTGGAGGGCGATGCTCTGTCATCGCCCCTATCCCCGGCGACGACAGAGCGTCGCCCTCCATTATGGATCGTGTTACGGAGGACGTTCAACTCGCCTTGGTAAGGCGAAGCCACGTGAGAACGCAGGTCTTTTACGTGGCTGCCTCGCAAGGATTCGAACCTTGACAAAGAGATCCAGAATCTCTGGTGCTACCGTTACACTACGAGGCAAGCGGGTGGCGGGGCCCAAGCTAAGACCGTCTTTCGGTGCGCCGCAAGTGGCGGGTGATCGATAAGCTATCGCTGCGGCGGGCCGCTCAACCAAATCTCCGCGCCTTCTCGCGCCGCTTCCACCTCGAGTTGACGCCCACTCTCAATAACCAGGAGGCGGGCGCGCTCGAGCATCTCGTCGATTTTGTGATCGTCGTGCGACGGATCGTGGTGAAACAGGAAGAGTTTCTTGGCCCGCGCCTCCAGCGCGAGCGAGACCACCCGGCTCAGGGCGCCATGCCCCCAGCCGATGTGCTCCTGGTATTTTTCATCGGTGTATTGGCTGTCGAGAATCAGGACATCGGTGTCCTTCAAAAACTCGACCAGCTTCGATCGTTGCACCACCGCCTGGGCGCGGGCCTTGTGAGGGTGAACTCCATCCCGCGCGGCCAGTTTCATGTTCAAGGGTTCGAAGGGCTCATTGTCGGGCAGAAACGCGATGGAGCCTTCCTTGGTAAAAAGCCGGTAGCCGGCGCAAATGCCCGGATGATTAAGAAATCTCGAATGAACCCGCACTTTGCCGATCGAGAACTTCATTCTCTTGAGTTCCTGGATCTTGATCGTTCCCGGCAGGTCTTTCCAGCTCACCGGGAAAAATGGGACCTCCATCTGGGCGGCGAGAATAGTCGCGAGACCGGCGCGTGCTCCTTCGTAACCGAGAACGCGAATCGTGTTCTTGGCTTTGTATGCGGGCAGGAAGAATGGCAGTCCCTGAATGTGATCCCAGTGGGTGTGGGTGAGCAGCAGCGTCAGGTTGATCGGCGCGGTGCCGAATTCTTTTTCCAGGGAGAGTCCCAGCTCGCGGATTCCGGAGCCGGCGTCGAGGATAATAATGTCGCCGTTAGTCCGGACTTCGACACAGGTGGTGTTTCCGCCGTAGCCGATCGTCGTGTGTCCGGGAACGGGAATCGAACCGCGGACTCCCCAGAATTTTATCCTGGTGGACGGCGGATGAAATTTAAGAGCGCGCGACTGGCGCGGCGTCAATTTCCGCTTCGGCCGGCGAGGGCGCTTGAGCACGGCGGCCAGCTTTTCCCACTTCAACGGCTTAACGAAATAGTCGTCCCCGCCAGCCTCCAGGACAGTGGCTCGGTCGATGTTATAGACGCGGCCGGCCACGATGATGATGCGGGCCGAATCAAGTTCCTCGCGGATCGCACGACATACCTGGAGGCCACTAATTCGCGGGAGGAGCAGATCGCAAATGATCGCCTCGGGCCGTCTCGTTAAAGCGAGGTCGATCCCGGCCGCGCCATCTTCCGATTCAATGGTCTCCCAACCATGGCGGGCGAAAAGGCGGGCAAGACGCTTCCGGCTTTCCGCATCGTCTTCAATGAGCAAGGCCGTAGGCATGGGACTCGCGGCGGATTCTGTCAGGCCGTTTGCCCGAAACCAAGAGATTTTGGCGTAGTTTAGAGAAGGCTGGATCCGAACGCGCCCGGCTTGCCGCGTTTCCAGCGCAGTTCAGGATTGAGATTGATCTCATCGGGCCGCACTTCGAATCCGACCGCGCGGAGCAAATACGAAACGCCCTCTCGGCTTTCCATCGTCTCTTTCAGGCTGCGGGCGAAGAGTTCGATGTATTCCTTGTAGGATTCGAGAGCGAGTTTTCCCTCGGAGAAATGCTCCGCCAGGGCCTCGTCGTGGTAGTCGATCAACTCGATCAGGGCGCGCCGCAGTTTCAAACGCATCTCCGGGTCGACCACGACTTTGAAGGGAGTCGCGCCCGGATCCGGCTTGGCGAGTTCCTTTTTCAGAGGCGCCGTTTGGTCCGCTGAAACAAGTTGATAATCGCGCGGTTCGTCCATTTCGTTTCCCGCAAATTCCCGCTCCAGAAAGCGAAAAGGGTGGGGGACAGTTGTGGATTGACTCGCCTATCCTGTCAAACCAGAATCGCGCCCTATGAAATTATCCCTACTTACCTCATTGATGATCGCGGGCCTGGCTACCCTGGCATTCGGCGGAACTGCCGAAACCGACCTGAAGGCGATGACCCAGCAATGGCTGGATGCTTACGTCAAAGGCGACGCCGCGGCCCTGAAAACGATCGAAGCCGACGACTGGTCGTTTATCGATTCCGACGGTACGGTGGTGAATAAGGCCAAAGACGTCAAAGAACTCGAGGACAAAACCTTCGTCTGCAAATCTGCCTCTGCCAGCGACGTTAAAGTCACGGCGCTGGGCGACAACAACGCGTTTGTCACCGCAACGATCAAGATGTCTGGGACGTACAAAGGCGAAGCGTTCACGGGCGAGTTTCGCGGGGTTGACGTCTATGCCAAGAAGGACGGCAAGTGGCAGGCGATCTACTCGCAAATCACCAAAGTAGGAAAAGAGAAGGAATAGCAGGAGTTTTTGCGGGCTGGCTGCCACCATCTCCGGTGGCAGCCGGCCGCAATAACGACAGCGAGCTGTAGCCGCTTCGCTGTGCGAAGCGAGAATTACGCTGCGCTCGTGATCAGGACGCCGCCCACGGGGCGGCGGCTACAGGGAGTGCCACAGCAACCGAGGCGACGATGGCGCTGTAGCCGCTTCGCTGTGCGAAGCGTGAGAGACGACCTCAAAACCGAAGGTGATTCCTGGTAGGGCGAGACGCTGTCGAGCCGCTGGGTCGACTGCCCTGGCTCGGCCGGACCCGCAAAGTCGGGGCGCACAGGCCCCTCCCACATTCTGCGGCTCGACCGAGTCTCGCCCTACCAGAGATATCGCGCGAAGCGCGATAGGTTAGAAGAAGATCGGGATGATCAGGATCGCGACGATGTTCACGACCTTGATCATCGGATTGATCGCCGGACCGGCGGTGTCCTTGTAGGGATCGCCCACCGTATCGCCCGTGACCGAGGCGGCATGGGCGAATGAGCCTTTGCCGCCGAGATTGCCTTCCTCAATATACTTTTTCGCGTTGTCCCACGCGCCGCCGCTGGAGGTCATCGCGATCGCGACGAAAAGTCCGGTGACGATCGTGCCCACCAGTAATCCGCCCAGGACCACAGGTCCGAGTGGTTTGATCATCGCCACCACGATCACAAACACGACCGGCAAGAGCGCGGGCACAATCATCTCGCGCAACGCCGCCTTGGTCACGATGTCGACGCAGGTGCCGTATTCGGGTATG
>QHMY01000085.1 GCA_003218305.1 Verrucomicrobiota bacterium | reverse complement strand
GCCCCAGGATTCTGGATCGCGTTATGATTTCAGCGCCAAAGGCGCGATTCATTCCGGCGGGAAGCGGCGTTCGCTAGATTGAACGCGCTTTCAGCGCTCATCTCCCTCTAATAAAAACCCTGGGGCGCTGCCCCAGGCTGAAGTGAGGCTGCGCCGTTGGCGCTAAGCAGGCACAACAAGGTACGACTAAGGTCCCATTGGTCTTCCGCTCAAAGAGGCCTTGAATGTAGGGGTCGCAAGCAAGAAAGGAAAAAACAAAGTGAATAAGTTATTAAAAATCGGGGTGTCCTGCATTTCGGTTGCGGTGCTGCCTCTGGTAGTTCTGCTGGGGACGTTAACCGAGGTGAAAGCCGACGAGGCCGATGCCAAGAAGATGATGAAGGCCATGTCCGATTATATGGCAGCACAGAAGGCCATTTCGTTTGCCTACGATTCCGTCTTCGAAGTGGTCACCAAAGAGCATCAGACAATCGGTTTGGCGAGTTCGGGCACTATTAATATGCGCCGGCCCGACAAGATCCGGGCGACCCGAAGCGGCGGTTTCGCCAATGTGGAGATGCTTTTTGACGGCAAGATGCTGACCATGCTCGGCAAGAACGCCAACGTCTTTGCCCAGATGGACTTCACGGGATCCATCGATCAGCTCATCGACGAATTGAAAAACAAACACGACCGGCCCCTGCCTGCCGCCGATCTGTTGATGACGGATGTCTACGGTCAGTTGATGCCTGATGTGACGGATACCAAAGACCTTGGCAGTGGTGTCATTGGTGGGATCGAGTGCGATCACTTTGCGTTTCGGAACAAGGAAGTCGACTGGCAAATCTGGATCGCCCAGGGAGCCAATCCGTACCCTATGCGATATGTCATCAAGTCCGTGAAGGTTGCTGATGGACCGTCATACAGCATTCAGATCAGGGATTTTAAGACCGGCGATCAGGCTGCGTCGGACGATTTTGGGTTCCCCAATACAACCAAAGCCAAGAAGATCGACTCGAAAGATATTCCCGAGTTGGATGAAATGCCGAAGCACTTTAAGATGGGAGATGCAAAATGATTATGTTCAAGAGATTTAGCTTATACCTGCTGGTTGGGGCTGCCTTGTTGGGTGGGTTGGACTTCGTGGTTCCTGGTGGAGTCAGTATCGTCTCGACGGCCCAGGCGGAAGTCGGGCGTCCATTGACACCGGTAAGCGTTGCCGGGGTGGCGCGGCGCACAGCGCGTCGCAACTAACTGAGAGCGTCAAAGGCTCGCCTGTCCACAGACAGGGTTTTGCGGCAATCGGCTGGCAGGCTGGCCAGGCCGGCTCTGGCGTTGCGAGATGGAAACAACGCTCATCGCTGCCAACGACAATGGGCGAAGTGGTGACCATCTCTGCTGGGCACACACGACATTCGTGTTGTATACGCCGGCCGTGATTAGAGGAACGCGATCCTTATAAGCGTTCGAGATTGTTTCGGACGCCGCAGCGCGGCGTCTCTACCACGAGCAGTGTTCGCCGCTTAGTTCGCCGGCGCAGCGATTTGTTTTTGGGCGGGGGGTATTGAATTGCCGCGGCGTCGGCGAATTGGAAATTGTGGTGAATAAAACATACTGAGCGCTCGCCAACCATACTCGGCGATTACTTGGTTGGTCTCTAGTTAGCGCCCCGTGATTTCGTTTAATTCCGCCTTCCGGGGAAGAACACCGAATTGGCCTTGGCGTAGGATTCGAATCTAGGAGATAGAAGAACTCTTGAAAATGAAGGTGTTACCGCGAAACCCGGCTAGAAAGCGCAAGATCACACTTGCCATTCTTGTCACATCGACCGTGTGCTTGATAGCGGCTTGCGTCGCTCTCTTTGTCTTTCAAGTCCGCACCTTCAAGCGCGACTTCAAAAACGATCTTTCCGCCTTTAGTAAAGTGGTCGCACAGATCAGCGCTGAGTCGGTCGCGTTTAAAGACAACGGTGGTGCGGAAGAAGCCCTGAAGTCATTGGGGGCCAAGACGGACGTAGTGAGCGGAAGCATTTTGACAAAAGACGGGACTCCGCTTGCCCATTTCGGAGACCCGGACGATGCGGCGATCCAGCAGAAGTACCCACCCAACAAAGGGTCTATTCTTTTTCAGGGTTATCTTCTTCATTCAGAACCCATTTGGGAACCTCCCAGCGAAGAAAGGAGTGTTCTGGATGGGGAACGCATTGGCACTCTTCATGTGAGGTCTAACTATTCGACCGTTTTTGAGTCCCGTCTAAAACAGTATGCTGGCATTCTCGCACTCGCTCTCATTGTTTGCCTCCTTCTCGCTGCGGTCGTTTTAACGGGACTAAAAGTCGAAACCCAAATCAAGAAACTGCAGCAGGAGATCTCCGATCGCGAACGCGCCGAAAGTCAGCTGGAAGAAGCCCATACTCAATTAGTGGAAACATCTCGACACGCAGGCATGGCCGAAGTCGCGACCGGCGTGCTCCATAACGTTGGGAACGTCCTCAATAGTGTGAACGTCTCCGCCAATTTGGTCAGCGATCGCGTCCGTGGCTCGAAGGCAGACAATCTTCTAAAAGTGGGAGCTCTCTTGCGAGAACATGCCGATCATCTGGAAAGCTTTTTCGCGAACGACCCGCGCGGAAAACTTCTTCTCGATTATCTGCCAAACCTGGGGGCCCACCTCCACGAAGAGCGGTCGGACATGCTCCAGGAAATCGAATTGCTGACGAAGAACCTGGACCATATCAAAGAGATCGTCGCCATGCAGCAAAGCTACGCCAGTGTGGCCGGTGCGCTCGAGCCGGTGGCCATTGCGAGCCTGGCCGACGACGCGCTGCAGATAAATGCCGCGGCGCTAAATCGTCACGGCGTTGAGGTTATCCGCAATTACGCCGACGTCCCGCTAATCATGGTAGACAAACACAAGGTTATCCAAATCCTGGTCAACCTCATTCGTAACGCCAAATACGCGATGGAAGAATTCGGGCGGGGCCACAAACAGCTGGTGATAGGCATAGAAACGACGGCCGAAGGATGCGTCCGGGTCACGGTGAAGGATAACGGCCAGGGCATTCTGCCGGAGAACTTGGTGCGCATTTTCTCGCACGGATTCACCACGAAAAAAGATGGACATGGCTTCGGGCTGCACACCAGCGCGCTCGCGGCCAGCGAAATGCAGGGGTCGCTTTCGGCCCACAGTGACGGGCTGGGAACTGGCGCGATCTTTACCCTCGAGCTTCCGCAGGCGCCGACCTAACGATCTTATGAGGCCGGCCGAAAACAATCGCATTCTCATTATCGACGACAATCCGTCGATCCATGAAGATTTTCGAAAGATCCTCGCGCCCATCGGTTCGCGCCTGACCGATCTGAGCGCGGCGGAGACGGCGCTCTTTGGCCAGGAGCAAACAACCGCGGTTCGAAAACATTTCGTCGTCGAGTCGGCGTATCAAGGCGAAGAAGGCCTGGCCAAGGTGCATGACGCCATCGTTCGGGAGCGTCCCTATGCGATGGCTTTTGTCGATGTCCGGATGCCTCCGGGATGGGATGGAATCGAAACCATCGCGCAGCTTTGGCAGGAGGCGCCCGACCTTCAAATCGTCATCTGCACGGCCTACTCGGATTATTCCTGGCAGGATATCGCGGCGAAGCTGAATGGCAGCCACAACATGGTTGTCTTGAAGAAGCCTTTCGACAATATCGAGGTTCTTCAACTGGCCCATGCCCTTTGCCATAAGTGGCTGGTTACGCAGGAAGCAAACGCGAAATTGACGGAATTAAATCGCGTGGTGGAAGAGCGAACGCGCGAACTGGATCGTATCAATGCCGAATTGCGCACGGAAATTGTGGAACACCGCCAGACCGAGGAGGTGTTGCGTGAGAGCGAAGAGCGTTTCCGCGCTTTCATGGACAACAGCCCCATTATTGCCTTCATCAAAGACGATGCGGGGCGTTACGTATATCTGAACAAACCGTTCGAGGAGCGCTTTAAGATCAGGTTAAGTGAATGGTCGGGACGGACTGATATTGAGGCATGGGGGCCGAAGATAGCAGCAACGATTCAGGAAAATGACGCCGCTGTTCGCGAATCAGGATTGCCGCAGGAATTTATCGAGAACATGCAGGTTCCGGAAGGCGCTGAGTGCGAATGGCTGGTGCTGAAGTTTATTCTCCCGGATCGGACAGGGCGTAAATTGATCGCCGGCGTGGGGGTTGACGTAACCGAACGCAACCGCATCGAGTCCCAACGCCGGCAAGCGCAGAAATTGGAAGCAGTCGGCCAGCTCGCCGGAGGCATCGCCCATGATTTCAACAACATCCTTGCCGTGATCATGGGCTACGGCGAAACGGCGATGGCGCGAGTGGAACCAGCTGGTGCGGCTCACCAAGGGCTCCAGGCTATTCTGAAAGCAGCCGACCGCGGCGCGGTTCTTATCCAACAACTTCTCTCATTTAGTCGCAAGCAGGTGATCTGGCCGCGAATCATCGACGTCAATTTTGTCTTGATTGAAACGGACAAGATTCTGCACCGACTAATTAATGAAGACATTCATATGTCTCTTCTGCTCGGGACGGATATCGGTTGTGTGAAGGCGGAACCGGGACAGGTGGAACAAGTGGTGATGAATTTGGTGGTGAACGCACGGGATGCGATGCCCCAGGGCGGTCAGCTCACAATCGAGACAACTAACGCTCAGGTAGATGACAGCGAAGCTCAGCGACACAACGTTGCGGCGGGCGAATACGTGGTGGTGCAAGTCACCGATACAGGATCGGGGATGAGCCCGGAGACCAAAGGGCGGATTTTCGAGCCGTTCTTTACCACAAAAGCATCCGGCCACGGGACGGGCCTGGGCCTGGCGACCTGCTATGGAATTGCGAAACAGAGCGGGGGATTCATCCGAGTTGAGAGCGAAATAGGCCAGGGCAGTACGTTTTCCGTGCTCTTCCCCCGGATTGACGACGTAGCACAACCTCGGGCCGTCCAGACTGCACCGGTTAATCTCCCGCGCGGAACCGAGACCGTGCTCGTGGTGGAAGATGACGACGCGCTCCGGCAGGTGACTGCTCAGATTCTGGACGAACTTGGCTATGTGGTGATTGAAGCGGCCAACGGCAAACAGGCGCAGGAGGTTCTTTCCACCGACCGAGGTCAAAGCGTGGACTTATTGTTGACCGATGTTGGGATGCCTTACCTGGACGGAGGGGCTCTGGGAAAATGGGCTGAGCTGCGCTATCCCGATATCAAGGTGCTTTACGTCTCCGGTCATATCGAAGATCCCCGGATTGATCGGGAGAACCTTGGGGAAAAACAGGCTTTCCTGGCCAAACCGGTCACGCGCACTCAACTCGCCTTAACCGTCCGCTGGGTCTGTGACGGCCGCCCTGGATGAATTCACGCCTAACAAGATGTGACAGGAACGGCGTTTGCTCGTTTCAGATTGCCTGTCGTTTGCAGAAACCGGATCGTGGCTAGAGATGGACCTGGCCCGGCCGACGCGCGGCATACGGCCAGGGCATATCTGCCTCTAACCAGAGAACATGCGAGGGATACTAATAGCAGCGATCTTGCTGGCCTCGCCGCTAGCCGCTCACGGTGCTACCAAGATCGATATTACCATCCGTCTGCCAAACTACGACCTTAAGGAACAAAACGGTGAGATCTCGGGTACCATAATCCACGGCGTGGTGGCTTCAGGATCGGAGACGCTTCTAGACAAATACTCCAAGAAACTCGTTTATAACAGCAAGCAAAGAATCGCCTACCTGGGAGCTCGATTCTTTTTTTATGCGCGAGAGCAGGAGGACAAGGTTTATTTCCTGGTCCGAATAGAATTGTGCAAGCAAGACTCTTTCACTACGGAAATTACCAAAAGCACGACGAACCTTCGAGGAGAGAGAGCTTGGGGCGAGATGTTCATAATTAAGGCGCGAGCGCCCGGTAATAGCCAGACCGATATCGAAATATGGTTGTCCAAGAAGTAGAGCCAACAGCGCTTTGCGCAGTCCGCGTGGCTGCGTGACCGTTCGAGATTCGCTGCGGATCCCGCAACTGCGGGACAGCGTCCCTGCCAAGAGCGGCAGCCAAGCCGCAGATTATTTTGGCGAACTCGCGGGCGAGGGGGATGCTTTTGGGGGAGAGGGGATCGAACGCGGGCCGGCGGCCGGCGGTTTCAATTGCGGGCCAGGCTTGGGACCCGCGGGAGAGGCCGCACTGGCAGGTGACGGGGAAGGCTTTTTCTCCGCCATGAGCGAGGCACGGTCCTTGAGCATTTGATCGATGGTGGATTTGGCGACCAAATAGGGGCGGGCCTGAAGTTTCTGTTCGTTGGCCAGCTTGTCGGTGAGTTGCTTCTGCTTGGCTTGAAATTCCTGGTCGAGCTTCGCCTTGTCTTCGGGCTTTTCGTCGGCGGCAGGAGTTCGTTCCTTGGGCGGCTCGCCCGTTACGGAAACCAGGACAGGATAATTCTCGCCCGTCAGCTTTCCGATCTTCAGCTCGTAGACAAAGTTGTCGAAGGTCTCCAGGTGAACCGTCGAAGGCTTGTCGAGACCGGTCTCGGTCACCGGGGCGTCCGGCGTGAGGACGTCGGCGAAGCTTCCATAGGAAAACATCGAGGCCACGGCTGACGCTTTGGCGTTATCGAGTTCTTCACCGGGCTTCGCATCAGCAAGTTTCCAGGGAGAAGTGGCAGCATCGCGAACCAGCTTCCAGTTCAGAGCCGGCGTAGTTCCGGTAAGGGCGATCGAACGGACATTTTCGATCTTGATGAAATCGTGGCTGAGCCATTGTTCCGGTTTCATCTGGATCTCGTCGAAAGTGTCGGAGACGAGATAAACGCGGTTGGAACCGTCCTGTCCCATGACGTAACGGCCGACGGCAAACCCTCCGCCTTCCGCCGCGGGTTGGTCCTGGTTCCTCGTGTATTTTTTTCCCAGAAGCAGCGCGGCGATCCGTTTGTCTCCGGCGCCTTTGAGATCGAGCAGGGTGCCGTTGCTCGCTCCCGCGGCGGGTTCGGTCAGTTGAAGCCGCGCCAGCTGCGATGGGCCGATCTTGACATCCTGGACCGGCTTCAGTTCCCAAAGCTTTCTGAGCAGCGCGCTGACCTTGGCGAAATCGGCGGGATAATCTGCCCGCTCCTTGACCTTCCAGACGTCATCTTTCTTGACCAGGTTGAGCTCCGTGCCGGTTTCCTTGATCGTGATTTGCGAGACATCGTTCAGCGGAAAATCGAGGACTTTGCCGCTGGAAGTCGTGGCGGTGTCGCTCCAGGTGGCGGACTTGCGCTGGCGCAGAAACAAAGCGAGGCCGCCCAGGACGACCAGCAACACCAGAACCAGCGTTAGTTGCTTCCCCTTCATTTGGCCAGCCGCTTGCGTTTCATGGAGGCCAGACCGAATCCGGTCAGGATCACCGCGATCGGCATCCCGGCGATATTGAGCCATTTGATCCGGTTCTCGAGCGAATCGATCTCCGACCGGAGTTGTTTGCGCATCTGTTTCAACTGCGTCTTGGCGTCCGCTTCCTTCTTGCGAAAGCTGGCCAGTTCCTGCTGCTGCTCGGGCGAGAGAATGAAACGCTGGCCCGCGTCTCCCTTGCTCTTTTGCAGCTCATTCAGGTTGCGCTGGGTTTCGGCGAGACTGGTCTCGAGCTCCTTGATCTTGCTGCGATAATTTGCGTCCGCTTCGGCCTGCATTTTTTGCACGACGGTAAACGGCCGCTCGCGCGAAGCCCGGCTCCGGACCGCGATGAGATTGCTGTCGCCGGCCAGTTGCTCAACCACGCTCTGGGCAAAACTCAGGTTGCTGTTTAGCGGCATGATCACCCGCTGCCCAAGCCCCTGGATCTCACGGATGGAGACCGCGTCCTGAATCATGTCGGCATCGCCGATTAACACCACCGTGCTTGGCTCAGTCGATTCCTTGAGCGTCTCGGCCGGTTTCTCCTCCGGCTTAGGCTCGGGGGAGGGGGCAGCAGCCGGCTTCGGTTTCCATCCGGGAACGCCGTCTTGAACTTCCCGGTCAGTCGGACCGCCAATGGATATTCCACCGAACTTGGCGGCAGTTCGTTCGCGATCTGCCCTCCCGCGTAAGACGCCGTCATTCCATCCACCAGGCCTGAATGCTTCGAGGTCTTGATCAGGATCGTCCGGGTAAGTCCGTCCGCCGGCGTGCCTGAAAACGTGCCGGCGAACGCCATGAGCAAATTGTCGGCGTTGGCGGTGACCACGTCTTCCTTGTTAATCGCCGTCTCATTGAGCGCGAGCACGGCTGGGTTTGGTCCCTGTTGCAATTGCGCGACGTGCTCCATGTCCGCGACGACTTTGCCGGTATCGAAGCCCAGGCCCCAGGCCTTGAAGAGCTTGTCCAGCGAGGAAGAGCTGCTTGGCGGCATTTGTCCCGGAGCGGTGGGCGGGCGATCGAGCGCGCAGACCGGATCGACAAAGGCGATCAATTTGCCGCCGCGCAGGACAAATTGGTCGAGCAGATACTGCATGCTGTCAGAAGCACCTTTCGGATGGATCACTAGGAGCACCTTGATGTCGTCCGGGATCTTGTCGGCCGTGACTTCCACCTGCTTCACATTGAAGTCGCGCATCAGCTCGCTCATGAATGCCCACGGCTGAGTCCGTTGCTGCTGTTGCACCATCGGATTCGGATTGGACTGGCCCATCACCGGCAACGGACTCATCACTCCGAGCACGGGTTTTTCCGCGGTCATGACCCGGGCGATCGCGCGCGAGATGTCGTATTCGAGAAGACGTTCGCGGTCGGGCGTGAGAAATGGGATTGCCTGTTTTTGGTCGAGCATGCCGACACTCAATCCGAGATAGACTCGCTCGCCTGTTCGGGTCTGCTGGCCGTCCACGCCATCCAACCGGGCGGAGTCCTCCGCATCCGAATCAGGCTCAGGATTCAACCGCTGGATTTCGATTCGGCCTTTGGACGCCTGCCGGTATTCGCCGAGCAAATCCTCGACGCGTTGTGCGTAGGTCGCGAGGAAGACCGGCATCGTCGCCGTGTTTTTCGTGCAGTAGAACCGGATCTGCACCGGCGTATCGAGCTTGGCCAGAATTGCCCGGGTCCCCGGCGAAAGGGTGTAGGCCTTTTCGGCCGTGAGATCGATCCGTTGCCGCACCGGCGAAGCGATCAGGTTGACCGCCACCAGGACCAAAGCCATCGCGGCGATGCCGATGGTCGAATAAAGCAAAGTCTCGAGCCGTTTCTTTTTCGTGGAATCCATGGGCTTCTATCCGGCGCGATGAGCGCGGATGACGACGCTGGTGGTGAAGAGGCAGAAGACAATCACGGACAGGAAAAACAGCACGTCGCGAGAATCGATCACCCCTTTTTGGATGCTTTCGAAATGAGTCATCACGCTGAAGGCGGCGATCGTGTCGACGAACCAGGGACTGGCCCATTGCGTTAGCATGTTGGTTACGGGCGGGTAACCCGCGAGAATGAGAAAGAGGCAGATCACGACGGAAACGATGAAGCTCACCACTTGGTTGCGCGTCATCGCTGAAGTCATGGCCGAGACCGAAAGATAAGCGCCGGAGAGCAGCAGGCTGCCGGCGTAACTGGCGACGATCACGCCATTATCCGGGCTGCCGAGATAATTAACCGTGAGCACGATCGGGAAGGTCAACGCCAGCGCGAGCGCGAGCACCAGCCACGACGCCAGGAATTTTCCCATAATTGCCTGCCACGGCGTGATCGGCATCGTGAGGAGGAGCTCGATCGTACCGAGGCGGCGTTCTTCCGACCACATCCGCATACCGACGGCCGGCACGAGAAACAAATACAACCACGGGTGCCACGCGAAAAAGCCCTGGAGATTGGCCTGCCCGCGCTCGAAGAACCCCGAAACCATGAAGGCGAAAAACCCGCTCAGCAGCAGGAAAATCACGATGAAGACATAAGCGACGGGCGAGGCGAAATAGCCGGCCACTTCCCGCTTCGCAATCGTCACGATATGTCGCCATGCGGCGCCACCCGTTTCCCCTGAACGAGCGGATGTGGCGGTCTTTACAATCGGCGTATCGAGAGCTGCTTCCGTCATGCGGCTTCCTCCTGCTTCATCTCGGGGCGGGTGATGCTGCGGAAAACTTCATCCAGCCGGCCTTCTTCCGTGTGCAACTCCTCGATTCGCCATTTCTCCCGGGCGGCAAGCTCGGCAATGGCGCGCGCGAGATCACCCGGCTGGCCATTCTTCTTCGCCAGAGCGCGCACGGTCAGCGGCGATTCTTCCAGCACGACGCATTTGTCGACGCCCGCCAGTTGGCGCAGCTCATGAACAACCGCGTCCGAACTCTCATCACGCACCCGCAGAACGACCGCCCCAGCCTGGGCCGAGCGGCCCTTCAGCTGCTCGGGCGTGCCGTTGGCCACGATCTGGCCGCGATCGATAATAATCGCGCGGGAGCAGGCCGCCTCGACTTCCTCGAGAATGTGGGTGGAAAAGACGATCGCTTTCGTTTGGCCCATCTTTCGAATTAGCGTGCGGACCTCATGTTTTTGGTTCGGATCGAGGCCATCGGTCGGCTCGTCCAGGATCAGGACCGGTGGATCGTGAATGATCGATTGGGCGAAACAAGTCCGGTGCCGGTACCCCTTTGAGAGCGTCTCGATGCTCTGGTGGCGGACCGAGTCGAGGAAACACATTTCGATCACGCGATCAATCGCGCGTTTCCCTGCCTCTCCCCGCAAGCCCCGGAGCTCGGCCGAAAAAGCGAGAAAACCGAGGACGGTCATGTCCGCGTAGGATGGGGCGTTCTCGGGCAGATAACCGATCAGGCGCTTAGCCGGAATCGGGTTCTCCAGCATGTTGAATCCGCCCACGGAAACCTCGCCCTCGGAAGGCGGGATGAAGCCGGTGATCATCCGCATCGTGGTGGACTTGCCCGCGCCGTTGGGCCCGAGAAAGCCCAGGACCTCACCCATTTCCACCTTAAACGACACGCCGTTCACGGCCTTCTTGTCGCCAAACAGTTTCCGGAGATTTCGAACTTCAATCATTGTCCAAAAGTCGTTGGAAATGTGTATGACACTCAATTTTCGAAAAAGTTCAAGTGACTCGTTGCGGCCAGGCCGCATTTGAGGATTTAACCGCGGATTACGCCGACGACACGGATGGGCAGACCTGTCATCCCGAGCGAAGCGAAGCGTAGTCGAGGGACCCCGTGGAACGTCGGGCGACGGGCAACGCGATCCCTCGACTGCGCTCGGGATGACAGGTCTTCAGGAGGTAGAGGCGCTCGTGTCAGGCGCCTGGCGCTGGCTCAGGCACCTCTACACCCTTCAAGGTTTGGCGTCCGCAAGGTCCCAAGGACATCCGGACAAGGGACGAGAGCCGAAAATATTTTGTCTGCCCGGAGGATCCAGGCGGCATCTACGTGGGCGCAGAGAAGCGGAAAGCGTAAAGGAGTTTTATGAAGGAGATACGGTGTTTTGCCATCGTTGCGACGTGCCTTGTCGCGTTGTCGTTCCTAACGGCGCAAACCAACACGAAACCTGGAACTAACCAGCCCCGCAATCCAACCGTGCCGGGGAACAATCCCCCTACGGTGCCCAACAACCCAACCGTGCGGGGGAACAATCCGCTCACGGTGCCCGACAACCCCACGGTGCGCGGGAACAATCCGCTCACCGTGCCGGTCAGCAGCCCAAGCGGACTCGGGAATAATCCGCTTACCGTGCCCGGGGTATCGCCGATTGGGAGCCCTGTTCCCAACGCCACACGGCCCATCCTCTCGACCACGCCAATTCCGAGTCCCGGGAGCAGCCCGATGGCTACTCCAAGGTGAGCCGTCCATAGACCCTTGGTAGGGCGAGACTCTGTCGAGCCGCTGGGATTCGGCCATTCTCGGCTCGACAGAGTCTCGCCCTACCAAATGGCATCGCGCGAAGCGCGATAATTAGAAGAAGACTAAAACGGAAGCTTCATCTGGAGGCTCTTGACCAGGAAGGCCCACTGGTCGGTTGTCTCTTCAATGACCTTGGAGGTCGGCTTGCCGGCACCGTGGCCGGCGCGGGTTTCGATTCGAATCAGGACCGGGGCGGGACCTGACTGCGCGGCTTGCATGGTGGCGGCGTACTTGAAGCTGTGGCCCGGGAAGACGCGATCGTCGTGATCGGCGGTCACAATCAACGTGGGCGGATACTTGGTCCCGGGCTTGATGTTGTGGAGGGGCGAGTACTTGGAGATCGCGGCGAATTCATCGGCGTTCTCGGACGAGCCGTAATCCGAGGTCCAGGCCCAGCCGATGGTGAATTTCTGGAAGCGGAGCATGTCCATCACACCCACGCCGGGAAGGGCGGCGCCCCATAACTCCGGACGCTGGTTCAAGGCGGCCCCGACCAGCAAGCCGCCGTTGCTGCGTCCGCTAATGGCAAGCTTCGGGGTAGAGGTGTATTTGTTGGCGATCAGCCATTCCCCGGCGGCAATGAAATCGTCGAAGACATTTTGTTTGCGCAGTTTGGTCCCGGCGAGATGCCATTCCTCGCCGTACTCGCCGCCGCCGCGCAGATTCGCCACGGCGTAAACGCCGCCCATCTGCAACCAGGTCGCGACCGCGGGCGTGAAGGAAGGCGTAATGGAAATATCGAACCCGCCATACCCGTAGAGAATGGTGGCGTTCTCCCCGTTTTTCTCGAGGCCCTTTCGATAGGTCAGGAACATCGGGACCTTCGTGCCGTCCTTGCTTTGATAGAAAACCTGCTCGGTGGTGAATTCCTCCGACTTGAAATCGACTTTGGGCCGGTAGAGCGGAGTGCTCTGGCCGGTTTTCAGGTCGTGGCGATAGACGGTCGACGGCTCGGTGAAGCTCACGTACGAGTAAAACGTCTCCGTATCCGTGCGTTTGCCGGTAAAACCGCTCGCGGTCCCCAGCCCGGGCAACGGAATTTCTCCCGCGGCTTCGCCCGACAAATGGAAAAGCCGGACGACCGAATGCGCGTCCTTGAGGTAACTGGCGATAAAGAGATCGTTGACCAGCTCCACGCTCTCGAGTTTGTCCGCAGCCTCCGGCACGATGGTGTGAATGTGACTGGGCTCGATGGAGTTGATGGCAACGATGCGTCCTCGGGGCGCGTCCAGATCAGTCGAAAACAAGAATTCGCCTTCGTAATGAGCGATGAACTTGTAGGAGGCGTCCTGCTTGTCCAACAGCTCGACGACACTTGCCTTCGGGTCCTTGAGTTCCTTGTAGAAAATCCGATTCTTAGGATCCGTTCCCTGCGAAACCGTGATGATGAGGAACTCCCCGTCCTCGGTCACTTGAGGGCTGAAATTCCAATCCTTATGATCTTTCCGCTCGTAGATCAGCTCGTCCTTCGACTGCGGCGTCCCGAGCTTATGGAAATAGACCTTGTGAAAATAATTCGCCTGCTTGAGCTGGTCGGCCGAAGCAGGAGCGTCGTAGCGGCTGTAGAAAAATCCGCTCCCGTCATGCTTCCATGACGGGGTGGAGAATTTCACCCACTTCACGTCATCGCTGAGATCCTTGCCCGTCGCGATATCGCGGACTTTCCACTCCTGCCAATCGGAGCCGGCCACTGCCAGCCCGTAGGCGAGCAATTTGCCATCATCGCTAACATCGATTCCGCTGAGCGCGACGGTCCCATCCTTCGAGAGGGTGTTCGGATCGAGCAACGGCTTGAGGTCTCCCGGCAAGGCCGAGGCGGTGTGGAGCACGTTTTGGTTTTGCAGCCCGGTGTTCCTGGAAACGAAATAGCGACCTCCGTCTCGAAAAGGCACGGTGAACTTCTCGTAGTTCCAGAGCGCGGTCAGCTTGTCGTTGATTTGTTTTCGCTCCGGGATGGCGGCCAGGTAATCGAACGTGAGTTTGTTTTCCGCCTCGATCCATTTCCGAGTGGGAGCGGCGTCGGCATTCTCGAGGTCACGATAAGGATCGGCGATTTTCGTCCCGAAATAGTCGTCCGTTTGCCCGCTTTTTGGAGGCTGCGGATAGGCGATCGGTCCCGCCTCGCCTGCGGCCAACGACGGCAGCGCGGTAAGAACGGAGGCGAAAAGAACGGGCCAGACGCGGAATTTCATAGGGGAGACGAATAAGGTGCTTCGCATCCGTGCGCAATGTTCTTCGATTCCGGAGTCAACCGCGGATTACGCGAATAACTCGGATGGGGAGACAGAAGGAAAGGCTGACGGCAACACTTGTCATCCCGAGTCGCGCAGACGGCGAGGGATCCCACAAGCGCAGTGCGGAGTAGCTCACGCCAGCGAGCGAGCCGTTCGTGGATGCGACGTGGCACAGGCGCAAGCAACATGGATTGCAACTGGGAGGTCCCTCGCCGTCTGCGCGACTCGGGATGACAGATTAGCTGGGTCCCTCCCATCCGAGATATCCGCGTTATCCGCGGTCAAGAAAAGCCGGTCTACGGATTCGCTTTCTCCGGGCCGCAGGGCAGATGCGCCGCCTTCCAATCCATCGCCATGCGAATCCGCGCGCGGCCGCTCGGGTGATCGAAGAAGATGAATTCTTCCATCGGACTTGGATCCAGCTTGCGGTACTCGCCCAGTTTCAAAGCCACTTTTGCCAACCCATCCGGTTCCCGGGAAGTATTGATGCTGAAGGCATCCGCCTCGCGCTCGGTCACACGGACCGCGGTATTGATGACCGGCGTCAGAAGAAAAAATACCGTGCTGAAAATCAGGGAAAGGAGCGGTAAACCGGCCGGATCCGCAATTCCGCGAACGCCCCAGCGGTCACCCCATTTGGTGACTGCGCCCTGGAAGAAGCCACGGAGAGCAAGAAACCCGGCGAGAAAGAACAGGCTGAAATAGGTTACGAGCTTGATGCTGTGATTCAGGATGTAGTGCCCCATCTCGTGGGCCATTACTTCCCGGATTTCCGGCACCGTGCATTGCTTGAGGAGATTGTCGTTTAGGGCGATTCGGGTCGTGCCGAGGAACCCGGAGACGTTGGCGCTGACGCGTTTGGTTTGCCTCGAGGCATCCACTTCAAACACCTGCGTGACCGGAATCTCGTTCGCCCGCGCCATCGCGAGGATTGGTTCGCTGATCGCTGGATCGTTCAGCGGCTTGTAAGTATTGAAGAGAGGTTCGATGTAGACCGGCGCCAGCATGATGCCGAGGATGGTGAAGATGATCGCCACGACGGTCCCCCAAATCCACCAGGTGCGAGGCGCGCGGCGAAACACCGCGTACAGCCCGATCAGAAGCAGGCTCGTTACGATCAAATCAACCGCGACCATGAGCATTTGTTCGCCGAACCATTGGGGGAAATTTTGCGTCGCCATGCCATAGGCGTGTTCCCGAACGAAATGCTCATAATAGTGGAGCGGAAAACCGAGCAGGAAGATGAGGAGAAGGAGCGGGATCGCGTAGAGGGTGACTTGAAGGAACTTGAAGCGCGTGGTGCGTTCGGCGAAATCGCGCAGGCGCGCAGAGATGCGCGAAGCGAGGAGGAAAATCGAGATCGCAGCCCCGAGGAGGAAATTCCAAAGGATCAGCTAGTACCCGCCTTCGAAGTAGGCATCCGACTTCGCCTTCTTGTCCGGGGGAACCGTATCGAGCCAGGCCCGCGTGGCGGTGACCGGATCCGCGTTTGGCGGAATGGAAGGCGCGGGAGCGGAAATCGTGGGCTCGGGGTTGGAGATTTCCTGTGCGCGGACCTCAGCGCAAATGCCCAGGAAAAGCGATACCGCAACCGCGAAAACAGCGATGAAAGACTTCATGATCGGGCGAGCCTAGACGGTTGCTCCCAAAAGGGAAGAACGTTGCGAACGGATTCGGGAGCAGTCGAGAAATCTCTCGTTCTTCGCTGGAAAGGATTGTTATTCTACACAGCCCGATGGCTGCACCTCCACCGATAGATCGTATGTCCTTGAAGCAGGTGCCTCCAGCCGGCACGGCCGTGCCATCCAACGACACCAAACCGTTTCAATTTACCGGGCGTATCCGAAGTTTCCGCCACGCGTTCATGGGGATCTGGCGCATGATTCAATGCCAGCATAATGCGTGGATCCATGCGGCCGCCACTCTCTGTGTCCTGACCGCGGGTTTTCTCTTCCACGTTTCCTCGGCCGACTGGTGTTGGATCGTGCTCGCCATCTCGACTGTCTGGACCGCGGAAGCCCTCAACACGGCCTTCGAATTCCTGGCCGATGCCGCCTCGCCTGATTTTCATCCACTCGTGCGCGACGCCAAGGATGTGGCTGCGGGTGCCGTTCTGGTTACCGCGGTCGCCGCCGCAGTGATTGGCGTGATTATCTTCTGGCCTTACTTCGCCAGACTACTCGGAGGTTAGGTTTACAAACGTCGCTTATGAATTGGAGAACCCTTTCGCTCATTGCCTCTATTGTTATTTTGCAAGTGCCGCCTGGTGCGGTGCTTGATGCCGCGGAGCCATTCGATGCGGATTCGACCTTGCGAAAGGCCGGCAGCTTCGCCCTGGGAGGCGTCGGCGTGGCTGGGACGATGTCACAAGGTGAGGGAGCGCTGAGAGAGATTCTCAAGAAATCCGACGCCGTGGCTCGATTGGAAAAGATGTTGCCGCAGGCTACTCCGGCCGGCCAGCTCTACGCCTTACTCGGCCTGCGGGCGCGCGATCGCGCCGCTTACCAGCGGGCTTTGCCGAAATACGGCCACGGTGACGCCAGCGTGGAGACAATGCGCGGCTGCATTTTGCAGCATGAGGCGTTTGCCGTCCTCGTGAACCAGATCGACCACGGGGATTACGATTCGTCCCTTTCCCGAGAGTGGCCTAAGCGATGACCATTGCCGACTTTCGCCGGATCGCGCTCAGCCTGCCCGAAGCGGTTGAAAGCGAACATATGGCGCACCCGGATTTCCGGGTGGGCGGCAAGATCTTCGCGACCCTGGGATATCCTGACGACGATCATGGCATGGTCATTCTTCCGCCCGAGGAGCAAATCAGGTTCGTGCGCGCCAAGGCAAAGGCCTTTGCGCCGGCCAAGGGGGCGTGGGGGAAGCGCGGGAGCACTTCGGTTCGTCTCAAGGCGGTGGATGAATCGACGCTGCGGCGCGTCATGGAAATCGCCTGGCGCAAGCGAGCGCCGAAGCGGTTGTTATAATCTCTCTGGCGCCCGAAATCCTGGGGACGCTCTAGCCGCAAGTCCCGCCGTTGCAACATTGCGAGGCCTCAGTGGTGATATTGTATTCCTGTCCCTTTGTTTCCCTGGGATGGCGCAGGGAAGCGCGCGAACAATCAAACGGCCCGGCTTCTTCGAACGGGATGGGCTTGAACGGCTCAACAAATTCGAAAGAGCCGGAGTACGGCGCTTGGCGATAGATGTTGTAGGTCTTGTCGCAAACAGCGTAACGCCGGCCACGCTCCATCCGGTGGTTATCGTCGTCCAGAACCTCCTTGAATGGGCCTTTGTATATGACGGCCTGGTTTCGCTCTACACATGGCCCTTGTTTTCCTTTGAAAGCTTCTATCGTCATCGAACGGAATTCGATTCCCTCGACGGTCCGCCAGGGTTGTTTGTCGCGGCGCAGAATCTGGATACCGTAGAAACCGGCCTCGGCAAACGCCGCGAGAAAACCCTCCTCGGTCAGTGCCCCGGAAATGCAGCCACTCCAAAGGTCCGGGTCATTTTGCAACCGCTCAGGAATCACTTCGTCACTCACGATATCGGAGATGACCGCACGGCCGCCGAGGCGGAGGACCCGGAAGATTTCTTCGAAGAGCTGCCGTTTGGAATGCGCTTCCACGAGATTGAGGACGCAACTTGAAACGACCGTGTCAATCGAGTCGCTGGCGATAAGCGGACTTTTCAGGCGGAGTTCCCGGGCGAGCTCGTCCGCGGCGAGAAAGGACGCCGCATCGGTGATTGGACGCTTTTTCAGCTCCGCCTCAAGCAGATCGAGATCGAGGCCGAGGTCCTGAATCCTGCCTTTGCGGAATTCCACGTTCGAATAACCAATCCGTTCCGCCACGATTGGCGCATTGGTTCGGGCAACGGCCAGCATTTCATCAGTCATGTCCACGCCAATGACTTTACCGGCCGCGCCCACCACCTGGGCGGCGATAAAGCAGATCTTGCCGGTGCCACTCCCGAGGTCGAGGACGGTTTCGCCCTTCCGGAGGTACTTGCTGGGATCGCCGCAGCCGTAGTCGCGCTCGATAACTTCCTGCGGGATGACCTTCAGATACTCGGCGTCGTATTCCACCGGACAACAAAGCCTGGCTTCAGCGATCTGTGCGCTAGCCGCGTAGCGCTTACGAACTTCGGATTCGGCGTTGATGATGCTCATGGTATCAAAGCTAATCGTTGTAGACCGCTCTGGAGGTTGCGCGGAATTCATTAAGTTGCTGGGGCTGACAGGGGGCGACCGCGCGGGGGAGGCGAGTGGAAGCGATCTTTCGCGCTTGCTCCACGCGGCCGTCTGGAACCTATTGAACATCTGGTGAACACTCTGCGGCTCGGGGTAAATATTGATCACGTCGCGACCTTGCGGCAGGCGCGCTATTCGACGATGCCGGAATCGAAAAACGCGGAGCCCGATCCGATCGCCATTGCGGGAATCTGCGAGCGGGCCGGCGCCAACAGCATCACAGCTCATCTGCGCGCCGACCGCCGGCATATTCAGGACCGCGATCTCGAACGCTTGCGCGAAAACATCGTGACGAAGCTGAATCTGGAAATGGGAAATACGCCGGAGATCGTCGATTTCGCCTTACGCCTCGTGCCCGATGAAGTTTGCCTGGTTCCGGAAAACCGCCAGGAAGTCACGACCGAAGGCGGTCTCGATCTCGTGGCCAACAAGAAGGAACTGGCCGGAACCATCAAGCGACTGCACTCCGCGGGTGTTCGGGTCAGCATGTTCATCGATCCGGCGCGGGAACAAGTGGACGCCGCCGTGGAACTCGGAGCCGACATTATTGAACTGCATACTGGAAAACTGGCCAACGCTTACACGGAAAAGATCGAGCAACAGGAATTGGAGCGGCTGCGCGAAGCGGCGACCCGGGCCGCGAATTTCAACCTTCAGGTGAACGCAGGCCACGGCATCAACTACCGAAACATCACTCTCATCCACAAGATTCCGCATCTCACCGAGCTGAATATCGGCCACTCGATCGTGGCGCGCGCAATTCTGACCGGGTTCGAAGCGGCCGTGCGGGAAATGCTCGCGCTGATGGCAAAGTATCGCGGATGAACCGAATGACGAAATCCGAATGACGAATGACGAATTAATGACGAAGCACGAACATCAGACCGTGCACGGCATCTTAAAATTTGGAGCTTCCCCGTGAGCGTGCTCGGGATCGGGGTGGACCTGGTCGAGAACGCGCGCATCCAGCATTCGCTTGATCGCTTCGGCGACCGCTTCCTCCATCGGATTTTTACGGCGGGTGAGATCGAGTATTGCCAATCGATGAAATACCCGGCGCGTCATCTGGCGGCGCGTTTTGCGGCCAAGGAAGCCGTTTCAAAAGCATTCGGCACAGGCATAGGCCACGCCATGGGATGGAAAGACATCGACGTGCACCGCAAACCAAGTGGAGAGCCGTTCGTGATCCTCGAAGGCGGCGCGAAGAAATTAGGCGAAGAGCGCGGTGTCGCTGCCGTCTGGCTCACTCTGAGCCACACCGAGCATCATGCGACGGCGATGGTCGTGCTGGAGTCTGCCGCCGCTATTTGACGGAGGCCGAGATTGCGTAGGTGATCAGGGCACAAACGCCGGTCATCACGATCATGGCGAAAATGAAGATGGCGTCGGCAATGCGCTCCACTCGATGCATCCGGCCAATGCTGCGGGTGCGCAATGCCCAATAGGAAAGCACGCAGGCGACCAGAAACAAAAAGGCGTCCGCGGCCAGAAGGTCGTCCGCCAATGTGTCGATCTTCCCGAAGGTGATGACGACCCGGATGAGCCCGATGACCGTCAAACAGACACCAACCATCGCGGAGGAGACGGTGAAGATATGACTGCAGATATCTTCTTCGAGATGGTTCTTTCGATCTGAGTTTGCCATGGAGCGGTCGCGCCGTTAGCTGATGCTATAAGCCCTCAGCCACGATTGAACCCGCGGAGAAGCGAATGGTCTCGGTTTTCTCGTAGTCGCCGATCAGCCCGATCCGCGGAGCGGCAGTGCTCATTGGGCGCACTCTTCAAAAGCGGCCGGCTTACCGGCGAGCGTCGCGAGAGCTTCGCCGGCAAAATGGAGCGAGCCGGTAATGAGGATCAGATTCGATCCCTGACGCGCCTGATCCAAGGCGTCGCCCAGTGAGGAAGTGATGGAGTAATGGAGTGATGGCGCAACGGCAGACAAGGTCTTGCCCAGTTCTTCGGGCGGAAGGGCGCGCCCGCTCCGGATCAACGGGAGAATGGCGGAAGCGCTGATCGGCGCGAGTGCCTGGCAGATCCCGGACACATCTTTATCGTCGAGCACGGCCAGAATCAGGGTCGCGCGCTGCAGGCCAAAAGTCTCCCGCCAGGTTTGCGCGAGAATTTTTGCGCCTGCGGGATTGTGAGCACCGTCGATGATAGTGCGTTCGTCCCAGCGTTGGAAGCGCGCGGGCCAATCGACGCTGGCCAATCCGCTGGCGATCGCTTGTGCGCCAATGTCGATCCCACCCGCGCGCAGGGCCGCGATGGCCAGAGCCGCATTCTGTTTTTGGTGAGCTCCAGCCAGGGAGACGGGACTCGTTTCATACGGTTCGCTGACGAATTCCAAGGGCGCATCGCCCTCGGCCGCGCGCGCGCGTAACACTTTCTCCGCCGCCGGTTCCTGCGCGGCGGAGACGACGGGAATGCGGGCTTTGATGATGCCCGCTTTCTCGCCGGCAATTTCTTCGAGGGTATTGCCAAGCCATTCCTGGTGATCGTAACCAATCGGTGTGATTACTGCGACGACCGGCTCGATGGCGTTGGTGGCGTCAAGGCGGCCGCCCAAACCGGTCTCGAACGCGATCACTTCACAGGCGTATTTGTTGAAGTGGATCAACGCCAGCGCGGTTGTGATTTCAAAAAATGTCGGGTGCGGATCCCAGGCCGCGACATGCTGCCGAATCGCCGTCAAGCCTTCCGCCACTTCTTCTTCGGTGATCATTTCGCCATCGACCCGAATGCGCTCGCGAAAGGTGACCAGGTGAGGGGAGATGAAAAGGCCGGTGCGATAACCTTGGGCGCGGCTGATGGCCGCGATCATCGCGCAGACTGAGCCTTTGCCATTCGTGCCGGCGACGTGGACGAAGCGTTGTCCTTCCGCGGGAAGCCCAAGTTCGCGCAGGAGACGCTGGATGTTCTCCAATCCAAGCTTGATCCCGAAGCGTTGCGTTCGGTAAAGCCAGCCGAGCGCCTCCTGATAGTTCACTGCGCGGTCGAAAAACAACTGAGAAACTGGCTGATCTCTCCGCGCAATTTCTTGCGGTGCACGATCCGATCGATCAACCCGTGTTCTTCCAGGAACTCCGCAGTTTGAAAGCCTTCCGGCAAATCCTGGTGGGTCGTTTCCTTGATCACGCGCTGTCCCGCGAAGCCGACCATCGCGCCAGGTTCAGCCAGGATCACATCGCCTAACGAGGCGAAGCTGGCCATAACGCCGGCGAGGGTGGGATTAGTGAGGACGGAGATATAAGGCAGCCGTTCGCAGGCATGCCGCGCCAGGGCGCCGCTCGTCTTCGCCATCTGCATCAGGCTCAGCATGCCTTCGTACATCCGGGCGCCGCCCGAAGCGGAAACAATAACGACCGCGCAACGGTTCGCCGTACCATACTCGATGGTGCGAGTGATCCGTTCGCCCGCGACCGAACCCATGGTGCCGCCGAGAAATGCGAAATCCATTACCGCGAGCGAAACTTTGAAGCCGTCGAGCATCCCGTGACCACTGACCACCGTATCGTGCAGGCCTGAGCTTTCCTCGTATTTGCGCAAGCGATCTTCATAACTGGCCATCCCCTGGAAACGCAGCGTGTCGACCGACCGCAGATCGCCGTCGCGCTCGACGAAGCTTTCCGGATCGAGGAGGTTTTCGATGCGCTCCTTGGCCGATTGCGGAAAATGATAATCGCAACGTGGACAAACCCGCTGATTCTGCGCCAGCTCGATCTCGTGCACGACCTCCTTGCAGCCCGGGCATTTCTGCCAGAGGCCCTGCGGCATCTCGCGTCTTTTCCCGCTTTGCGCTTTGAGCGCTGGTCTCTTGAAAATAGCCATGGCTAGGCGCGGGCCGCGGTCGCCGCGTAAACGGAAATTGCGCCGGCTTCCCTCAGGACGCGAGCGCATTCGCTCAGCGTCGAGCCGGTGGTCAGGACATCGTCGATCAAAAGCACGTGCAACTCTCGCACGTTCGCCTTTTTTCGTAAACGAAACGCATTGTGCAAATTTTCCATCCGTTCGGCGCGATCGTAGGCGGTCTGGGTGGTGGTATAACGGACTCGCTCGAGCACCGGTCTAAGCGGGACCGCGACCTGACGGGACAGGAGTTCCGCCAGGAGCGCGGCTTGATTGAACCCGCGTTCGCGTTCCCGGGCCGGATGCAACGGCACCGGAACGATCAGGTCGAAATGCCGGCCGCGCAGCCGCGTATCGCTCATGTTTTCGCCCAGCCATTGGGCGAGGGGATGCCGCAGGTGGCGTTGATGCCCGTACTTGAAGGCGTGGACGAGGTTGCGGACCAGCCCACGGCTGCGGTAGGCGGCCACCGCAGAATCGAAATGCAAAGTGCGGTGCTCGCAGTTCGCGCAGCGGAACGTTTGCCCGATCGCTCCCGAGAATGGCTCCGAACATTTCGCGCAGAAAGGCGATGAAATGCGGGGCGCCTTGCCGCGGCAACTGTCGCAAAGATATTCGGGCCGCTCGATATCGCGTGAACAGACCACGCAGATCGCCGGGTAGAAGAGCGAACTCAGCGCGGGGAGGGGATTAACTTTCGCGAGGGCCAACATATCTTAACCACACTCTAAGTAAGACCCAGCTCACGAAG
>QHMY01000019.1:7854-11994 GCA_003218305.1 Verrucomicrobiota bacterium | reverse complement strand
TGTCTTTAGCTGCGGGCGCTCCCCGCTCTTCCACAGGGCAGCCGTGAGTAACACCCGATACCTGATTGGCCCGCCGTCCGATCCTTCGCTCCGCGCAATCGGGCGCGGGATGCAGACAAACTCGGTCCGCATCTCGTCTGCCGACAATCGGACCTTCGCATATCCGTGTCCTCCCAGATCGACGAACTCGAGGTGCGGAGCCAGATCCGGGTTGGAGAGAGCTAATGCGCTCTTCAGGTCGAAGCTCTTCGCATATTCGAGGCACGAACGGACGCCGTGCCTCAGCAGCATGTTGTGCGTCCAATCAGGCTTGGCTGCGCCCGGGCGATCGACGAGAAAGAGCGGGCGCAGCGGATCGGGCTTTTTGAAACCGTGCTCCAGGGCTTCCATGGTTCCGGCGCTCGAAAGCGATGCGCCGACGAAGCTCAAGCCGATCGGCTCGAACTTGCCTGGCGGCAATTGCGAAGTCGCGTAACCGGCCCAGAAGCTGTGGCGGTCTCCCGAGACGATGGCGAAGCCGGTGATCTTCGCATCCCGGATGAGGTCGTAGATCTCGGCGCGCTCGGTATAGGCCATTCCGTAATCGGGGGGGCTCATGGCTGCATAAGTGTCCTTAGGCCAGGTTTCCCTGGTCAATCCAGGGGGCAGGTTCTGCGGATCGCTTCGCCCATCGAGCGCGCCTTCCGAATTGCCCCAGATCTTCCATGTGGCGGTCGACTTGCGCAGCTGATCCTTGAACCACGCTTTTTGCGTTGCGCCGAGAATGGTCTGCGGAGGCTTATGCTTCTGCGGGTTTGGGACATGCGCATCGCCAAAGCTGACTTCTGCCGGCGGATTGCCGCCGTTGAACGCGCGGCCGCCGTCGAGCACCTGCATCAACGTTTCCGGCGCCATCGCCGTGAACTCGTCACCGCCGAGCTTCCCGAGCGACGGATCGCTGAATGGATCGGCGCTGCGATAGCTGTGCTGGTCGGTGATGATGACGTCGAGGTGCTTGCCATAGCGAAAGGTGCGGTAGCCGATCAGGCTGTTGATTGCGGCGAGGTTGTTCGGCTCGTCGCCGAGGCCGTTCTTGTCCCACTTCTCAATTGCGACATCTTTCACGGCGGGCGGATCGAAGCTTTCGAGCGATGGTCCGCTGACCTTCTTGCAGCGAGATGGCAAATATTCGAACCAGGCTTGGTTGGCCGCCACCTTGATGGTTTGGCCTGGCCGCGACTTGCCGCCCGCTTGCTGGATGCTCTGCCATCCCTGCCATGAGAATTCGTGATTATCCCACATGGCCACGAACGGCCAGCGTGCGCGCGCGTCCTGCAAATCGGGATCGGCCAGGTAGCCTTTGTAGATAGCGCGATAGCCTTCAATCGTCAGCGGGAAATGAAAGTTGCCGACCTTCCCGCCGTCTGGAATGCGCGCGACCTCATAGATCGTGCGGTCGTAGCGCGTTTTCACTTCGTCGGGATATTCGACGACCTCATAGATGAAATCGCCGAGGTGCAGAACGAAACCGAGCTGTTCGGCGGCGGGAGCGCGTTCATCTTCGTAAATCATCCGCCGATAGGCGTTGAGCGAGCCCTCATTGACATCCTGACAGCTCACAAAGGCGAAGTTCACCGGGCGCGGATCGTTTGGCGACGGCGCGGTGATCGTGCGGCCAACCCGGCTCCCGTTTCCGTCGGTGTCGGTAAAGCGATACCAGTAGATGTGCGCCGGCTTGAGTCCGCCAACCAGAATGCGCGCAGTCCAATCCGCGGCGCTCGAGACCGGTGCCCTTGCGTGCGCAATGACTCGGCCGAATGCCTCATCCTCGGCTACCTCAACGGTCAGGACTTCGCGTTTGCCCTCGGTGAACGGACGCCTCGTCCACAGGATGACGCTGTGCGGGTCGGGATCGCCCGAGGCTACCCCTTGAGGGTAAAGATCACGCCGCTCATGCCATTTGACACTCGAACCGTGGGCCGGTCCGACCCATGCAAGCGAAGCACCCATGGCCGCTGCAGCTTTGAGAAAGGATCGGCGGCTAATAGAGCCGCGTGAGGCGAAGCCTTTTACGCTGCTGATCTTCATCGTCCCATTGGTTTTACCGCGCCAGCCGCGTAACGCGAAGCGTTTTTACGCCACCGATACCGAAGCCGCGTGTCCGCCGCTGGACGGACTCGCCGTGGCGAGAGGCGAAGCCTTTTACGCAGCTCTTCCTGTCTTACGTCAACGGCAAGAGCGGGGCTGTTGCCGGCGAGCAATTGAACTTCGGCATCTCGTCACACGTCACTTCTATCGCGTGCGTCCCGTCGCCCCTTCGCACCACCGCCACCGGGATGAGGAGCAAAACCACGAACAGGATGCGCTGCTGCAGATCGAATCCCGGAAAGGAAGCGGGATGGAACGGGACCGTGACACTTTTACCGAACCTTTTCGGTAGTATTGGTAAGCTCCTGATACCGTTTGAATTTTTCCGCCGCTTCGTCGCCACGACCGAGGGCTTCTAGTGACTTGCTCCAGAAAAAGTGCGAAGCTCCGTCGAGGGGCGCAAACTTGGCAGCTTCGTTAAATCTCTCGATGGCTTCTTCATGCTTGCCGAGATCATTCAGACTTATTGCAAGCCAAGAAAGAGCAATTGACCGATCCTCGTCGTCAGCGGCGTTCTCCGCGCCTTGTTCAAAAACTTTCAACGAGTCTTCCGGCCGATGAAGAAAATTCAAGCTCATGCCGAGTCCGACGTAAGGCTGAACCCCTGTCGCGCCCAATTCGATTGCTCGACGATACGCGCTTGTCGCCTCTTCATGGCGCCGCTCCGCTCCTAGTGCATGGCCTAAGAGCAGATGTCCGTACGGATCGGCAGGGGCAAGTTTGACGAACTTCTGTGCAGCCGTAAGCGCTTCTTCGTGTTTTCCGGCGAGGTGGAATGCCCGCGTCCACAAGGACAGACCTTTAGGACTCTGTTCACTGCGCGGCTTGGCGCCGCGCAGGACTTTCAACGCTTGATCACCGTGTCCTTCGGCAACAAGCCTCTCCGCCTTTTTTATCCACTGGGGCGCAGAAGAATCAACTTTTGTTCGCGGCCTCGCACCAGCGTCACCGTCTGTACGAAGTTCGATCGTTTTTTCGCCGGCCGCATCATTATTTAGTAGCTTGCGAGCCTCATCGGGTAAAATCTCTTCCATTCCCTTGATCCACTCAGACGGATTTGGGATTCCGAGGCCAATTCCGGGCCAAGCGCAAAGTTTGCGCATGAATTCGTCGGCGTCCCATCCGGGCACCCAATAGCAATCTTTAAGGTTGAGGATTTCCCTCACTTTTTGCGGCAGAGATTCCACGGCATCCGTTCGTGTGATCCAGAACAGCCCACGCCCTGGTCCGGTGCCGCGCTCAAGTAGTACTTTGTGCAGCAGGTGGATTGGAGTTTCATCGCCGCCGCGATAACCGATAATCACAAGTCCGTGGTCCTGAAGTGCCTGCGTTAAATAGTTTTCGAAACCAGGGATTGAACCTTGGACTTCTGATAAAGTGTGACGTTGCCGGTACGATGCAAGTCGGCCGTGTAGGTACGCGACCTGAACGAATTTTGAATTTGTTAACAGAGTGTTGGTCGAATCCGGGTCGAGCGCAGCCGGCACAACAAAATACAACTGTAGTGCGCGAAGAACCAAGTCGTCGAAATTCGTCGTCAACACGGTATTGATAAAACTATTCTTGAGCAATTGGCCCAATAGTAGATGGGCCATGTTCAAGCGGCCGCGGCCTTCCTGAATGCAGTCGATTATGAATTCTTGTCGATCTACCTCCCCGGGTAGCAGTCGAAGGCATTCTCCGTAAGTGGCGGCCCAATCTGTGATTAAGTTGGATCCGAGCACCTGTTGCTGAATTGCCCAATCACGCACTGCCGTTTGTCGAGAGGATTTATCTTTCTCCGAAAGCTGGGAAAAGGGCTGCAATTTGGCGCCGCCGTCCACCGTCGGACGCCAACGTTTGTCGAGAAGCCTATCAACAACTTCTTCGGCTAATGGAATACCCGCAGTTTTCGAAAAGCCAGCACCAAGCCAAAAGATGTAGTTAGCGGGGGGGGCAAGACGGAGATCGCCGCCCGGCCGCGCAAGAGCGTGAGCGAGCCGTTCGATATTCTCAATGGTGACCTTAGACACA
>QHMY01000019.1:7349-7837 GCA_003218305.1 Verrucomicrobiota bacterium | reverse complement strand
ACACGATAATGATATTGAGCATTGCGATAACCTCAATGGTGTAAGGCGTATCGATTAAGATAAACTCTTGCACTATGCATCGGCCGGACTCATTCGTTCGCATTAAAGCAGGAAGAGGCGCCAACAAGGACCAAAAGGTGCGCCAACGCGTCGTTCGAGATGGAGCCGCAATTTGCCTAGCACTCTCGGGAATGGAGGTAGTCACGAGCTGATCGCCATCATTGTAATTACACGACGCGGGCCGCTGCGCTGACGGGCATCCGCGATGAGTGCCGTACGCTCGCCGGGGGGCGCGGAGCTTACCATTGACAGTTTGTGACGAAAGTAAGCTCGGACCTCTCTATTTGTCTTCGGCTGAGCAGAAACTCAATGTCCCTGAAAGATCAATACTCGGCGCGACCGACCTCTTTCGGGCTGGCGAAGGTCAGGCTCAAGGAGAACCCGGTAATAGGCCTGATACCGCGATATCACCGAGCTTTTTTTCGTGC
>QHMY01000019.1:0-7315 GCA_003218305.1 Verrucomicrobiota bacterium | reverse complement strand
GTCAGTAAGAACTGCAGCCCAAAATACAGTTCGTCTGGCTTATGTTGTATCCAAACGTAAGTCGCTCCTTTAGGTGTCTGGAGTGGCGTCGGCCGTTTCTTGAAAATGCTTCCGTTACCGAGGATACCGATATATCCGACTAACTCGTCGAAAGACACGGGTCCTCGAGCTGCGCAGTTTTTCAGCTCTTTCCAGAGGTGATCGTGGGAGGGAGTCGGTTTCCAATCTTTCGCAACGTCCATGGTGACGATGCTCAAGAAAGGCCCACGCCGCGGACCCCCATTGGTGGTTAGGCAAGCGCAGAGTGAACCCACCTCTTTCAAACGGTCCGCTTCTTTCGCTATCTCGCCTCGTCGGAGGTGCTTCTTGATTGAACACACCGCGACAACCCCCTCGGGAGGAACAACAACGTCATCACCAAGCCTTTGATAGATTGGGTAGTTTGCCGAATCGTAGACGATGATGTCGAGCTGCGTGGACTGTACATCCGCCTGTCCCTTCCTCTCACGTCCGTCGACTCCCGTCTTGACTGCTGGGCGAACGATGAATCCCGTTAGTGCCTCGAGATTTAGCGGCAGGAATTTCCGTAAATAGCTGCGGACAAGAGCCTCGACATAGCGACCATCTTCTCCGGTGTGTGCCGATCCCGACCTTGTTTTATGAGGTACAAGTTTCTCAAATTGGCGATAGGTTTTTAAGAGCGCTGAAACATCGCTGTTTAGCAAGGAGCGGATGCGAGATCCGTCCATTCCGGTGCTCGAGGGCACAGTTTTCATGCAGTACTCTAGCAAGGATTTAACGGCGCGCATGCGCGACCTGGAGTGTTAGTTGTGAGTCAGCGAATGAGGACGTGCGGTGTTCGCTGCAAGGGGGTGGGAAAGAGTGGGTTTTGGATAGAATGACATTACCCGCAACAAGCTCTACGGACTGCCCGGTTTCTCTTCATGTTTATCTCGGGATATCGTACAATAAAAACCCTCGTGGCGAGTGCACTCACCACGAGGGACTGATTTTATTTTTTCCCGATCTGCGAAATACAGACTCGCACGATTGGTATGATGATCGATTCAATAGGCAGTGGGTGTCCTGCCCAGATCGCCTTGATGATGACGGCGAATATTGCCACCAATAAGGCAACGCCAATAAGGCTCACAAGTATTTTGTTGAAACTGCTAATGGTTTTCGCAAGCTCGACGAAGACTTCGCTAAGCTGCTGCAAAAACTGCGCTATCTTTTTCAGCGCGGGATACTCAGCGCCTTTCCTCGATTTGCATCCCTTTTGATCTGCTGAGCGATGGCGGGACAACGGGGGTTGTCCTTGATTCACGCCACCAAAGATTTTACCAATACCTGGTGAATCTTTGGCGGCCATTCGGGTCTCTCTTTACAGAGTGGCCCGTTTGGCCGGTTTAGATTCCGTGAGGTACAATGTTTCCATGGTATCTCCTTTCGGATTCTCGCGTCCGGAATGGACTATCGCATTTACGTTGCGCGTCGGCGCCCACGCCGACTGGTTTGAGAAAGAACCTCTTCGCCCCGCGCCAAATGCTCGTCGGGGATGAGTATCCCACGGTACAGCGAAATTCCGCACGGTCAACCCGCTGTCGACCTATCCGGCTGGCTCGGTCAGTCCTTCGTAAGTGATGGCGGCAGAGTCACCTTTAACTCATTCGTTTGCCGGACCCTCCCGACCGGCAATTTGCATTGACCGACCGGACCCTCATTCTACCGTCGATGCATGAAGGCAGCATCGTTAGCTAACACCACCTCCACCTTCATCTCTCGCCTGACGATCGCCTTGATTGCCGGCGCACTCACCATTACTGGGCTCGGCCTCGTCGCCGCTCCGGACCTTCGCGCCGAAACTCCGCCAGACCAGATAAGAGCCGCCGGCGCCATTCCGCTCACCACCGAGCTCCTGGACAAAATGGACAAGTTCCTCAAGGACCTGGGCACCGACGATGCGGCGAAAGCCGAGTTTGTCGCGGTGGCCAAAAATCCCTCCTTTTTTGCGCTTGAGACCTGGGGCAGCGCCATCGCCGCCAAATGCCCCAAGGCCGTTGCCTTCTTCAAGGCCTCCGGCTTGACCCCGGATGAATTCGCCCGGGGGATATTTGCGATCATGGCCGTGGACAAGATCGACGAGTTGGCCAAGTCCGAGCACAAAACCGTAAAGGCCAACGCCGATTTTGTCGCAGCGAACCAAGACCGCGCCGACGAAACCTTCGGCGCTTTCCTGATGCTAGGGCCCTGACAGGGAGGGAAGGCATCGAAAAGTGACGTGTGACGTCGAGGAGAGTTGAGAGTCGGTAGTTGAGAGTTGAGAGCCGCAAAACATCGTTCTCCGCAACCTCTGCTGCCTCCTGTTCGAGTGGTATCCGGACGTTGCGGTTTGCTCCGGCGAAAGCGCTACCCCGCCGGCTCGGTCAGTTCTTCGCGGGTCATTGCGGCAGCGTCACCTTGAACTCAATCCTCGCCCGGAGCCTTTGCTCGCTGGACGGTCACCGACTCCTATATCCGTCCTCCGTCAGCGCCTCGACCATTCCTACTTTTCAATTTCGACTCTCCGATTAGCCGACCACATAAATTGCATGACCGCCTCGAGTAAGCGACGGAGGAATCCCGCCGCGACATCGCCGTCATGGACCGGCCATGTCAGCACCACATCGGCAAGTGGGATGGGGCCGCCCAAGGCTGGGTCTGGCGCCCACGGGTCTTTCGCGAGACGTCCTTGTTTGAGCCCCGTCATCTTGAACGCGAAGGCTTCCGTCGCCGATGCTTCCGGAGAGCTCCAATAAATGCTGAACGGCTGCCAGTTCAGCAGCTTCGTCCCCGGCGACGATCGCGCGAACGCGGTGAAAACCAAATGGCCCAGTTCGCTCTCCCGACAATTATCGCCGATGCAGGGACCGCTCCCATCGAGATTGCGCGCGGTCGGCAGCCGCCAGTTAGTTATGCCCTGATAGTTCAACCGCGCGACCCACATCCTCGCATTGTCCCAGCTCATCTGTCCATCGGCGGTGCGGCCGGTGGTCTTCGCGTGATTGGTATCCTGGAGCCAGGTCAGATCGCGCTCGACATCGTAAAGCAACCCGCGCCCGCGATCGATCAGGACCGGCCCGAAGAAAACGCTACCCGCGCGCCGGCGGACCAGGAGCCGGTCGAGAAACGCCGACCACCGCATCAGCAGGAACCTGATGAATCGTTGCATCGTCGAATCGATAATCCCGCCTTTCGCTAACCGTTTCCACCCAGGAATGACTCGGGACCGTTAAGGGTCAGCCCTAGAATGTAGCCCTCTGCTCCACTACCTGAAAGTCTTTCTGTCATGTCCCGAGCGGGACCTCGAGCGCCCGACTTGGAACGAATTGATGAAAGGCTTGCGCAGAGTTGTTGATTGGCGAACTGATCGAAAATTCATTGACAGACGCACACCAATATTCAAAATCCAAATGTTCGCCCGCAAACCCCAACTGCACGATTTCCCCTAATGAAATCCCCCATATGAACCTTTCGTTAGATTCGCATCATCAGCGAGGGCGATTCCATGCCTTTTAGCGCAGAGGCTCGAGCGGCTCTGACGGGACTCGCGGAGGGCCTTTTGCCCTTACAGGATTGGATAACCAGTCCAACACACACATACATTCCACCGGATGCTAAGGATCTCCCGTGGCGCACCGGCGAGGTGCTGACTCATGAACGATTACGGACGATCAGCTACGTGGAATGGCTGGTGGCTGCTTCTGACGCTGATGATTTGCTCCTCGCTCGGTGGGAGCATCTAAGGCAGGATCCCTTGGCATACTGTCCCCTTGAAACTCCGAGGGCATTTCGTGAGGGGCGCGGACTTTCGCAGGCACCGCGTTTCGCCACAGTCGAAGCGGGAAACGCGCTAGCCGACGCGAGTGGTCGCCAAATGTCCCGTCGATATCTGTATGATCAGTGCATTCCTCTCCTAGTCGCTGCCGCTAAACAAGCGCAAAGGCGCGAAGAACCGCCAACCTGGACGGCTTTGGCCACAGAGCTTCATCAAGGCAACTGTCCCGAATGGCGCGCAGTAGCCGGAGCGCCTCAATCTACCCTATTGACAGAGCAGTTCCTTCGCGACGTTCTAACGTCACTCTTGAACGGATGGCTAGATGTCGCTTCTCCATGGAGATATGCCGTACTAATCGAGCTCGGGGAATACCGGCGTCCGGGCAACGCCTATTTGCGCTCAGACGTAGAAACGGCGCTTGAGACTTTCAAGGCCGCTTTAGGTGGTGGTGCTTTCTCGACTGTCGACGTTGAATCCAGCGAACAGTCGGACGCGGTTAGCCACGCGACTCAATGGAAGTCGGTTCCATAAGAATATATCATGGCAGCATACGATTTTGTTATTGTTGGCAGTGGCGGCGGCGGCGGCACCATTGCCTGGGTGCTTGCCCGCGCGGGACTTCGCGTTCTGCTTCTTGAGCAGGGACAGGACTTTGCGGCACAAGCCAGTGAACATATCGGGGCAATGCCTAGTGATCCACCCGAGCCTCCCCAGTTCAATGCCTCGCTACACGACGAGTATCGTTTTCGACTGGAGAGACCAGATCCAAAGAGGCGTCCGCGAGGTAACTACAATACGTTTCGGACGACCTCCGCCACTGCCGCGGAACCGATGCGGGATATGGGAGGATGGACCGGTTCAGTCTTAGGTGGAGGCTCGATGCTATGGGGGACGTGGTCGTTTCGTGCGCTTCCTGTCGATCTTAATCTTCTCAGCCATTTTCGGGCTCTTGGACAAGAACAAATGCTTTTGAATTGGGGATATTCAGTCGCAAACTGGCCAATCAGTTACGCTGAATTGGAGCCGTTCTACAATGTGACTGAGACTCTGTTTGCAGTTTGTGGAAACCGTCCCGCATTTAACAAAGCCGTGACGGTTACGGACTGGTTTAAGACGTTTTCAGCACGTCCAGAATTCAAGAACTACGGAAATTGGAACCCGAGCTTTAAGTTTCTTGGGCCCGAGTATCCATTAACTCCGGTCGGGCACTTTGTGAGTGAAGGCATCCGCCGTTCAGGAAATCATCCGGTAATCCTTCCTAATGCCTTGATTTCTCCAGGTAGCAACGCGTACCGAACACGTGACCGGCTAAAGGAGACGCTGAGTGGACTGCCTGCTTCAGTAAAGAAGGGACTTTGGGATCAAGATATTGAAAGCCTGTGGTCTGAGCGAGAACGTGATGCCTGTAATCTCTGTGGCTATTGCGGAGAGTACCTTTGCTGGGGTGGACGGAGTCCTAAATCTGGAACATACGCCACCACAATTGCTGAATTGCGCGATATACCAAACGCGGAGATCAGAACGTCTTCCGTCGCCTACGAGGTCTTGTACGATTCGCGACTGCGCAGGGCTACGGGAGTGCGTTATTTGGACATTCGGGATCCAGACCATCCGCGGGTGGAAACAGTCCACGCGAAGAACGTAATAGTATCGTGTGGGGCCGTACAAAGCGCTCGTCTACTGCGGATGTCTGGCCCTCGCGAAGGCTTGGGCAACGCCTACGATCAGTTGGGACGCAATGCGATGTTTCACGCATTTGGATGGGGCATTAAAGGATCGCTTCGTTCTGAATTTCAAGGACTCCTTCACTCCGAATTTGGGCACACCGGAAACGTAACTGCTTTCGATCTGTATTTCATGCAAGACAACCGACCTGACGCACCGCCAGAGCTCCGGGAGAAGTGGTGCAAAGGGGGCACCCTGGGGAGTGCCGCAAAGAAGAATCCCCTTGAAGGGGCTTTTGGGCTCGCTCAACGGAGTGGGCAAGCCGGTGTACCGCTCATGGAGAAGCTCGGTGCGTACACTCGAACGGCTGAAGTTCGTCTTACGGGCGATGATTTGCCAATGCCACAAAATCGTGTCGATCTTGATCCTACGTGGGTGGATGAATACGGACTACCCGTAGCTCGCATCACACGTGACTTTGGCGAACACGAGAAATGGGCAGCGAAAGTAGCGGACGCCTCGCTTCGGGCAATTCTCCAACCGTACGTCGATTCAGGCGTTATCCTTGCCAATAAGGATAATCCAAAAGTCACGGGAGGAATTGTCGACCTGATAGGAGATCATCAGCTGGGGACGTGCCGCATGGGCGACGATCCGGAAACGTCGGTGGTAGATCGTTACTGTCGCGTGCACGAAATCGAAAACCTGTTCGTAGTTGATTCGAGTGTTTTCCCGACCGGGTTTGGGCTCAATCCAATGATGACGGTGGTCGCAAACGCACTTCGCGTTGGAACTTGGATCGTTCAGGAAATGCCGTAGACGATGACGGCCATCATCGTCCCGGACGTTGCGGTTGCCCCGGCAAAAGCCCTCATACTAAAGTGACGCGTGACCTGTGACGTGTAACGCGTTGGGATGCCCGCTTGTGGGCAGGAAGGGATGAAAATCCCGCGTGACTGCGGGAAATCCACAATCGACGAGTCTCACCTGGGACGGAAGAGATTCTTTTGTTCCGCAGGGGAGGGGAACTGATCAGGGGTCAGTCTTAGAATGTAGCCCTCTGCCCCACTACCTGAAAGTCCCGTCCCGGCATTTTACTCGACCGAATGACCGGGGCTTCATCAGAATCAACCGTTGCCTTGCAAGGCTGTTCGACAATGCATTATTGCAAGGCATGAACTGGGATGCGATTAGCGCCATTGGCCAAATCGTCGGCGCCTTCGGCGTCATCGTATCGGTGATTTATCTCGCGCAACAGGTGCGCAGCAGTGCGCGGCAGACGCGCCTGGCATCCATGCGAACGCTGTCGGAGGCGTTCAATGAGTGGCTCTACGGACTGGCAGGTAATCCCCAGATCGGCGACCTCTATTATCGCGGAATGCGCGATTTCGGGGCGATCGAAGGGCCGGATCTGCCGCGCTTCAGTGCGTTGATGGACTCTCTCTTTCGGATTTACGAGGACATGTATTTCCAGAAGCTCGAAGGTCATCTCGATCCGCGAGTCTGGTTCGGCTTTGAAGCACCGATGCGGGACATCATCGCTTATCCGGGGGCCCAGGCATGGTGGCGTTCGCGCTCGCACTGGTTCAGCCGCGAGTTTGCCGAGTTCATCAACGGTCTCGCACGTGCCGCCAAGCCGCCCGCTCTCTACCGCGAGAGCGAATAACAGCAGACTGACGCGATCATCGCGAGGAGGGCAGTGACCAGTGACCAGTGATCAGTGATCAGTGACATGTGACGAGTTTGGGAAGGTCTCCACGGCGGCTAAGACGACTACGAAAGATTTTCGCGAGCGGGCGGCGCTGACGCCGAGGCGGCGTTAATCTCGACGAA
>QHMY01000084.1 GCA_003218305.1 Verrucomicrobiota bacterium | reverse complement strand
GTCCCGAACCGGGCCCGCAAGGCGAAATTGAATTCCGCTCTGGTCAATGTTCGGGGATTGGGAGGCAGTGCGAGCACGATGGTTCTAAGCCGCCTGGCTGCGTAAATGAGTGTCGCCACGGTTCCAACCATTGGAGCGATAGCGCTTCAGTTGATCCTTGGGCTGGCTGTCTTCCAAGCCAACCCCAAGCGACGGCTCAACCAGGCTTTTTTGCTACTTTCGTTAGTTATCGTTGCATGGCTTGCTTCGCTTCATTTCGCTTCCACGGCAAGAAGCGCGGCGATGGCGGAGTTTTCCATCCGGCAGGCTTCAGTCGCCGGGGCGGTATGTCTGGCGATGTTTAATCTGTTGCGCCTTGCCCTCTTGCATGGAGGTCAGAGTTGGGGCGCAATTCTCCGAGGTTCCCGCCTGTGGCTGAGCGGGACCATCGGGATAGTGATCCTTTGCCAGACCCGCTTCTTTTTAGAAGAGGCCAGATTTCCGAATCCTGCCGGCGTGGCTTCGCCAATACCAGTTTACGGACCGGGAATTTTCCTCTACGCGGCCTTTTTTGTCGTCGCGATCATTGCGCTTGTTATTTCGACTTGGCGTGACCTACGAAGCACATCGGGTGGAGAGCACGCGGAACTATCCTTCATTCTAATTGGCGGGCTTACCGCCTTGATTTTCGCGCTGCTCCTAGCCTTCGCTCTGGAACCCTTCATTGAAGCAAACCGGTTGCTATGGTTCGCCCCCTTTCGGGTAATCTTTTTCAGCTTGGTCGTGGCCTATGGCATCGCGACACGAAAGATCATGGAGGTCGGTTTGTTTTTTCGGCGTGGAATCTCCTTCTCCCTTCTCACCTGCTATCTCCTGGCGCTCTACGGTTTGGTTTGGTGGCTGGTTTTCGTTGTTTTCGACCCGCAATTACCGAACGAGGCAAAATCGCTCGCCCATGTCGTGGCCGCCGTAGCGGTGGCCTTCGCCATGGCTCCGGCCCGTGGCGTTTCGCAGAGTCTGGCCGACAAACTCTTCCTTGGCACGCGGCGACTCGACTTTCGATCGACCATGAACGAAGCCGCAGCCATCCTGAAATCGGTCACCACTTTGCAGGACCTGCTCGAGCGTTTCGCGAAGACTATCGCCGGCGCGGTCGCGACGGACAGCGTATTTATCCTGCTGCCGCACCACAACGCCTTTGCTCAACATTACCCACTCCCCACGGCCGAACATGCTCCTGTTGAGTTGGTGCTAAGCAGAGACGACGCAATTATCCGTTATCTAGAAACTCATCAGGAAACCCTCGTCCTCGATGAGCTACACCGGATGAGGCAGACGCCGGAACTGGAGGCCGTCGAACACCAAATGGGGTCGCTCGAAGTGGCGGTGGCGATAGGTATTTTTGCCCGGGAACATCTCGCCGGAGTGATGCTGCTGGGACCCCGCCTTTCAGGACGGATTTATGGCAGTGTCGAACAGAATGCGCTCCGGGTCCTCTGCGGACAACTCGCCATCGCCATCGACAACGCCCAGCTCTTCACCGAGGTCCAAAACGCCAAGATTTATAACGAGATTCTTCTGCAAAATCTAACTACTGGCGTGATCGCGGCGGACGCGGACGGCCGCATCACTGTCTTCAATGGCGAGGCGGAGCAAATCACCGGTTCGAAATCCAAGAATTTGCTCGATCATTCGATCGAGGATTTACCCGAATCGATCCGCGAGCTGGTGCAGGAAACGCTTCAATCCCAGGAGCGGCCGGAAAACCGCGAGCTTATTTTGGAATCGGCCGAAGGCGGCGTGGTGCTTCGCGCGAGCAGCTCAATCTTTCATGGGCAACAGGGAGAGATGCTCGGCGTCCTCGTGGTTCTGACCGATATCACGGCGTTGAAACGCCTCGAGCTCCAGATTAGGCGTAGTGACCGGCTTGCGAGCCTCGGGACGCTCTCGGCCGGAATGGCGCACGAGATCAAGAATCCGCTCGTTTCGATCAAGACGTTCGCCCAGCTGCTGCCGGAGCGTTATCAGGACTCCGATTTCCGCGAAACTTTCTCCAACCTGATTGGGCACGAAATCGATCGAATCGATTCCCTGGTGAACCAGCTCCTGCGCTTCGCCCGGCCGGCCAAGCCTCTCCTGAAGCCGCTGCACGTCCACACCGTCCTCGAAAAATCGCTCCAGCTCGTCGGGCATCGTCTCTATCAAAAAGAAATCAAATTAACTCGTTCCTGGCAGGCGGATGTTGATACAATTCGCGCGGATGCCGACCAGCTCGAACAGGTCTTCCTTAACTTTTTCCTCAACGCCATGGACGCAATGAAGCGCGGCGGCGAGATGGTGGTTTCGACGGAGATCCGTCAGGCCGAAGAATGGGTCGCGACCGTAACTGGTACGAATGGCGACTTGAATGAAATTTTGCGTATTACGATTCGCGATAACGGCGAGGGCATTCGCACCGAAGATATCCCCCATGTCTTCGACCCCTTTTTCACGACCAAGGATTATGGCACAGGCCTCGGCCTCTCCGTCGTGCATGGAATCATTCAGGAACACTCCGGACAAATCGAAGTGGAGAGCGAAATCTCGAAGGGCACGTCGTTTCACATTCTGCTGCCGTTAGTTCGTTTTAAACAGGAGATCGCTGCCGCGTGAGCCACACACTTTCCTGCCTCCTCTATTCGCAGGACGCGGACCTTGTCCGCCGGATCAAGGCTTTTCTCAGCGCGCTAGCGCAAATCCGCCACGTCAGCGTGGCGAATCGCTTGGACGCGGTGCTGCAGCAAAGTGGCCCCGCGATTCTCCTTTTGGATTTGCGCGCGAAAGAGGCCCGCGAACTTCTCGAACAAATTCAGAACGGCTGGCCAGAGATATTGATCATAGCTCTTGGGACGCCGCGTTCCGAGCCGTTGCGCGAGGCCGAACAGTCCGATATTTACGCAGCCGAGGATCTGCAAGTGGATCGCCGCAGCTTGCAGGCTCTGGTTTCGCGCGGATTCGAATATCTGCGGGTCTTGCAAGAAAATCGTGAGTTGCGCGAGCAATCCATGTCGCCCGCTCTGCTGGAGCCGCCGCAAGTTCACGCGCTGGCGGACCGACGTGAGTCGTCGATCCCGCTGCTCCGTTTCCCCAGAGTTTTTCGCCGCTTCGACAACGTCGAGGCCTTGCTCGCGAGTGTCGTCGAGGGCGTGGCCGATGCCAGCGGGATCGGCCGGGTGGGTATTTTTTCCAAGATCCGGCAAGGCGACCGTTACCGGCTCCGGGCCGGCCTGCGCTGTCTTCCCGAGACTTCTGAGATCGAATACAGCGAGCGTGATCCGTTGGTCCGCTGGTTCGAATTGCACGCGCACCTCATTTCCCGAAGCACCCTGACCCAGACGCTCGATCAGAAGCATCGCACTCTGATGCGGCGGGCGCTCGATACCTTCGGGGCCGAAGTCATCGTGCCACTGCATACGCGCGGGAATATCATCGGCTGGCTTTTCTTTGGCCATCGGATCACCGGACAGCGCTTCGACTACAGCGACCTGGAGGGGCTCATGCTCCTGGCGGAAAACGTCTCGACCATCCTGGAAAACGCGTTGCTTTATGAAGAAGTGACCGTCCAGAAAACTCTGGCGGAGACTTTGCTCACGTCGATCCCGCCAGGAATCGTAGCGACCGACGAAGAGGCGATGGTTCGCTGGTTTAATCCCACCGCCGAACGGATTCTCGGCATCACCGCCGCCGATGCTTTGAATCAACCGATCGAGGCAGCCGGCAGCCGCCTAGCGACCTTTTTGCGCGAGACCCTCGAGTCACAGGAAAACCTTCCGGCGCAACACTGGATCGATCCAAACACCCGGCGATCGCTCGTCGTGGAAACCCGGCGCCTGGTGGACAAGAAAACGCCCCTCGGAGCTGTTGCAGTTGTCCACGACCTGACCGCCGAAGACAGCCTGCGCCAGAAACAGGATCTGGTGGATCGCGCCGCCTTCTGGACCGACCTCGCCGCAAGCATGTCACACGAAATTCGAAATCCGCTGGTGGCAATTAAGACCTTTGCCCAGCTCCTGCCTGAACGCTTCGATGACGCAGATTTCCGGAAGGACTTTAACGAAATCGTGGTGCAGGAGATCGACCGGCTGGACAAAATCATCACGCAAATCAACAATTTCGCCCATCCGTCCGAACTGGTGATGAAACCGATCGACGTCCGGTCATCGGTCAAAAAAGCGATCGAGCTGGCCCGCACGCGCATGAAGAAAAACGGCGTCGTATCCATCGATACAACGCTGCCGAACGACCTCCCCAAGGTGTTGGGTGACGAGATCGCGCTGACGGAGGCGTTCGCCCACCTCGTTGCCAATGCCGCGGAAGCCACCTCGGGCAGGACCAAACCGCACATCACCCTGGCCGCCAAGCAAATCCGCGAAGGCAAGCACGCTAGCGGAGTGATCGTGACCGTGAAGGACAACGGCAAGGGAATCTCAGCCGATCTGAAGGAAAAAATATTTTCGCCTTTTTGCACGACTAAAGCCCGCGGCATGGGGTTGGGACTTCCCATCGTGAAACGGACGATTTTCGATCATAATGGACGGGTCGATATCGATTCGAATCCCAGCGGCACCTCAGTGAGCATCATGCTCCCCGCCAATCCGAACGGACATTAGAATTTCAGACTGCAGATTTCAGATTTCAGATTTAAGGTGCAGTCCTTCCGACGCGGCCCGTCCGCCAAGCCAATCTGAAATCGTCAATCTTCAACTTCTGAAATAGCCTTATGATCGTAACCACCGCTCAACTTTACAAAGTCGCCTACGGAAAGTTTGCCGTTGGTGCCTACAACATCAACAACATGGAACAGCTCCTCGGGTTGTTTCGCGGCTGCGAGCAAAGCCAGGCGCCGTTTATTATTCAACTTTCAAAAGGCGCGCGAAAATATGCCGATAAGAGAATGCTCGAGGCAATGATTCGCACAGCCAAGGAAATGTTCCCCGATGTAATTTTCGCCGTGCATCTCGATCATGGAGATGAGGAAACCTGTTACGACTGCATCGCTTCCGGATTTTACAGCTCGGTTATGATCGACGCGAGCCACGAATCATTCGAGGAGAACATTGCCATCACGAAGCGGGTGGTCGATCGCGCGCACGAAAAAGGCATCAGCGTCGAAGCCGAGCTGGGGCAGCTGGGCGGTGTGGAAGAGGACATTAAGGTGGACGAGGGCCACGCCTCACTCACCAATCCCAAGGAGGCCGTCGAATTCGTCAAGCGGACCGGGTGCGATTCACTCGCCGCCGCGATTGGTACCAGCCACGGCGCGTACAAATTCAAAGGCCAGCAAAGTCTTCACTTCGACGTTATTGAAGACATCAAGAAGCTGATTCCGGGCCTGCCCATCGTGATGCATGGAAGCTCCAGTGTGCCGGTCTCCGAGGTGCAGCGCATTAACGCGGCGGGCGGCAAGCTCGACCCCTCGGCCCGCGGCGTGAACGAGGAGGAATATCTTCCCGCCGCCAAACTTGGTGTGACCAAGGTAAATATCGACACCGACGGCCGCCTGGTCTGGACCCGGGTTCACCGGGAATATTTCCGCGATCACCCGGCCGAGTTTGATTTTCGTCCACCCGGCAAGATTTTCGTGGAGGAATACTCGAAGTTCATCGCGCACAAAAACGGAAAGCTTGGTTCGGCCGGACAGCTCGATGCAGTGCGGGCAAGCCTGAAGGCCTAATCGAGGTTCTGTTGGCTGGGGCCGTTTCGTTCCGGCGTCGAACGACGCCGGGACTAGCGTTCTAAAATTCCCTCGGTGAGGGAGGAATGCACTTGGCAAGGTTAGTGCTATAGAGATTATAGTAATTATAACTCTACCCATGAAAATATTGCCTCGGGACTCCACCGAATTCCTTCTCATCGATGACGACCCTGCCATCACGAAATTTCTCCTGACCTATCTCAAGCAGAAAGGCCACACCTGCGCCTATCTCACCGAGGGGTTTCAGACCGCAGCCTGGCTCGAGCACCATGATTGCGATGTTGTCGTCGTCGATCTCAACATGCCCAAGGTGGACGGAATCTCTCTGATCACTTTTATCCGGGAGATAAACGCGAGCTTGCCCATCATCGTCTTTACCGGCGTTGGTTATGACGAAGAGCGGATGCACGCTGCTCTGCGCGCCGGCGCCAATGGCTACGTCAGCAAGAGTCTGCCGATTGAGCAGCTCTACTGCGTCTTGTCGCGCGTTCTCGCCACCTGCCAGCAACGCGCCCGCCGAGAGGCCTCGATGCGGCGGCGGCCCGTCCTGGCCGGGGCCGCCTGACGGCAACGTTTCGTCGAGTTAAGGGGACGACGCTTCCTCCAGAAGCCAGCGCAACGCTTCGGGAGAGATACATTCCGCTCCGCACGCGCTTGCAGTTTCCTGCTCCATCACATCGCCCGTGGCCACCAGCAGCTTAAAGCGCGAGGCGTATTTGCTCGCCAGCCGCTCGATGATGGAATCTGCTGTCTGACCCTCGCGCGAGTAAAAGATCTGAATCTCACCCGGGTCTGAATTCACGCTAACCACCGGTCCCTTGCCGTCGAAAACCACCGCGACCCGGACGCCTGTCCAATCCTGGTAGTCTCGCAACTTCTTTACAAGGGCGTCCCGCGCCAGCGAGGTGCGACGGGCGTGCAGGCGACGCAGTTCCGGCCAGGCAAAGATCACGCTGTGACCATCGACGACGAGATATTCCGCGCGCACTTTGCCAGGGATGCAATTTCCCCGCGTCGGCCAGCTTCCGGGGCCGACGGAAGAATCTCTACGCTTCCGTGGAAGCAGCCTGCTTTTTTGGTTTGGCTTTAGGCTTCGGTGCTTCCCGCCTAACCGGTGCGACCTTCGCCGCCGCTTTCTTGCGATCCAAATAAGCGAGGCGCCGTCGCCGTTTTACTTTAACCCGATGTTGCTGGCCCATTAATCGTTCTATAGGGCGGAAGGCGGATCGACGCAACGCGAAAGAACCCGACCCAAGGCGAAAAGGAAGCTGGAACGTGAATCGTATTGCACTGCCGGCTCCGATTGAATAGAAAGGACGTTACCAGAGGTTTGATCCTTTGCCCCCCATTCGTGAACATTCCCAGGACACTAGTCGGTGTTTCCGTCTTACTGCTTACGCTGTCTGCGGGACTGGGCCTCCTAAACAACAGAAAAACGCGCGGACTGCGCGCTCAGATGATGAAAGTCGAATCGGCGCGAGATGCGGGAGATCGGCTCAGGAGCAGACAAGAAAAGGAGTTAAAGGAGCGCGAGGCTGCTGGCGCCGCAACGAACGCTCAATTTAGTACGGCGCAAACGAAAATTGCCGCGATCGAAGCCGAGCTGACCAAGGCGCAAGAAGAGAAAGCGGACCTTCAAAACCAAATCCGCGAAAACGAAAACGAGATCACCCAACTTCGGAAGCGTGTCGCGGAACCCGAAGAAATTCGGGCCGCGGCCGCCAATCCTCCTAATGCCTCAACCGCTGATCTGCAAGCACAGCTGGAAGCTGTAAAAAAGCAGCTGGCTACCGCTGAACGCGAGAAGGCTTTGCTATCCGACAAGGTCCGAGCGTCCCAGGATCGACCCGACCAGTTGGAGACAGAAAAGAAAAAACCGATCCCAGCCAAAGACCCTGGAATTCGCGGGCGGGTCCTCGCCGTTAACCGCGCCTATAACTTCGTCGTTCTGAATCTCGGGGCACGCCAGGGGATCGAGCCGAACAGCGAGATGCTGGTCCTACGCGGCGGCTCCTTCATAGGAAAAATCCGGATTTCATCGGTTGAACCCGCGACTTCCATCGGCGATATCATCACAAGCAGCCTGGCCCGGGGGGTTCAGGTGCAAACCGGAGATATTGTCATCTATGCTGGCACGAATTCCTGATGTTACTTGGGCGAATCTCACCAGAGTCGCCTTGCTATTCTGTGCGATGATTGCACTCGCCTCCTGCGCGTCCAAAGAGACGCCGCTCATTGCGGACCCTAATGCCGCCCATGACAGCGCACTTCCCTGGAACGAACAGACGAAATGGGAGAGAGACGGTTCCGCGGCCGGGCTCAATACCGCCGGACGACGGTAAGCCTTCGCGCGGCTTAGATCCGAGCTAGATCCAGAATCCAGGCGGGATCACCGCGTTTTTCGGGACCACTACGATGCCGTCGCGGATAAAATAGTTGCCTGCGTCCAGGTCGGCGGGTTTTCCCTCCGGCGTAATCACCACTCCATCTGCGATCCGCGCGTTCTTGTCGATAATAGCGCGGTCGATCACGCAATTGCGTCCGATCCCAATCGGCGGCAACCCCCGCTCCGAGTTCGCTGGAATCTTCTCATAATAGTCGGCCCCCATCACAATGCTGTTCCGAATGGTGGCCCCCGTTTGGATGATGCTGCGGACGCCGATGACGGAGCGTTCCAGATGCGCGTCCGAGATAATGCAGCCATCGGCGATGATCGCCTGGCGCAAGGTTGCGCCGTTAATCTTGCTGCCCGGCAGGAAACGCGGGTGCGTGTAAATAGGTGCCGAGCCCTCGAAGAAGCTGTATTTCGGAAGAAGATCGGTCAGGTCCAGATTAGCCTCGTAAAATGCCCGGATCGTTCCGATGTCTTCCCAGTACCCGTCGAAAAGATACCCGCTCACCTGCCGCTCCTGGATTGCCTGGGGAATGACATGCTTCCCGAAATCGACCAGATCGTTCTCGAGGCATTTCACCAGAACGTCGCGATTGAAAACGTAAATGCCCATCGAAGCCTGATATAATTCCGCGTCCGGAGCCGAGCCAGCCGAGGCCAGCAACTCCGGGCTCATCCTGAATGCATTCAGGACGCTCGGATCCTTGGGCTTCTCCACGAAATGCGTGACCCGGCGGTTGGCGTCGCTTTGCATGATGCCGAACTCGGAAGCCTGCTCTCGTGCCACCGGCTTGACGGCGAGCGTGATGTCGGCGCCGGAGCGAATGTGCTGGTGGAGCAAACTGCGGAAATCCATCCGGTAAAGCTGATCGCCGCTGAGGATGATGTAATAATCGACCGGCTGCTCCAGGAAATAGCGCAGGTTCTGGCGCACCGCGTCCGCCGTCCCCTGATACCACTCCGACCCTTCCGGAGTTTGCTGGGCCGCCAGAATGTCCACAAAACTGCGCGAAAAATGGTCGAATTTGTAGCTCGCCTGAATATGGCGATGCAGCGACATGCTGTTAAACTGCGTCAGGATATAGATCGAGCGCAGTCCCGAGTTCAGGCAGTTGCTGATCGGGATGTCGACGATCCGATACTTGCCACCGATCGGTACCGCCGGCTTGGAGCGGTCTTTGGTCAATGGAAACAGGCGTGTCCCCGCCCCGCCACCCATAATGATGGCCAGGGTCCGCTGCGTCGTGCCGGGCGGGAGCGCGGGCGTCGACATCGGGCCCGCCGAGTCCGCTGCAGATGTTTGGCGTGTCGCCCGGCTTTTCGTTTCCACCAAATCAAATTAACGCAGATTGTCCCCGCCCCCATCAACCTTTTTGCGCATTCCTGACCCCAAACCCCGAGACCTCAACCCCTTTCCCAGCTGGTTGCGCCCCCCACGCCTTGATGGCAGGCTCCGCCCCTGCATGTGTGGCATTGTCGGATACGTCGGACGCTCTGAAGCAGCTCCCATCCTCCTCGATGGTCTGCGGCGCCTTGAATATCGCGGCTACGACTCCGCCGGAGTCGCGATCGTGGATGGCGATAAGGTCGAAACGCGCAAATGCGCCGGACGAATTGCCGCCCTTGGTAAACTCATGGCCGAGAAGCCGCCCTCGGGAACCTTCGGAATCAGCCACACCCGCTGGGCCACCCATGGGAAGCCGACCGATCAGAACGCCCACCCCCACTTCGATGCGTCCGGGAAACTGGCGCTGGTGCACAACGGCGTTATCGAGAATTACCAGGCGCTGAAAGATCAGCTGATGCGGGACGGTGACCGCAAATTTTCTTCTGAGACCGACACCGAGGTCCTCGCGCACTTGATCGGCAAACTTTATGACGACTCGATCGCGGAAGCCACCGCGCAGGATTCCAATGGCAACGCCACCAACGCACCGCCGCTCAACCAGAGAGGATTGCTCGTCGATGCCGTTCGCGCCGCCTTGCGACAGGTCATCGGAACCTATGGAATCGCGCTCGTCCATAGCGACGTTCCGGATTTCCTGGTCGGCGCCCGGCGCGGCAGCCCACTCGTCCTCGGCGTCGGCAAGGAGGAAAATTTCCTCGCCAGCGACGTTAGCGCCATCGTCGCCTACACCCGCGATGCGGTTTACTTGAACGACTTCGACGTGGTGGCCGTCGAGCGCGACAAATTCGAGATCAGCTCGGTCGCGGGCGAAGCCGGCAGTTACCAGCTGAGCAAAGTCGAGTTCAGCGACGCCGATATCAAGAAAGGCGATTATCCACACTACATGCTCAAGGAGATCTTCGAGCAGCCCGGCTCCGTGCGCGATGCCATGCGCGGCCGGCTGAGCTCGGAGGAATGCACGGCGAAGCTGGGCGGATTGAACATGTCGCCGGCACAACTGCGCGATGTCGGCCGGGTTGTTCTGACCGGCTGCGGAACGGCGCTGCATGCCGCAATGGTCGGCGAATATTTGATCGAGGCGCTCGCCCAGATTCCGACCGAAGTCGAATTCGCCAGCGAATTTCGCCACCGCAATACGCCGATGACGCGGGACACCCTCGTCTTCGCGATCAGCCAGAGCGGCGAGACTGCGGACACCCTGGGCGCCTTGCGCGAAAGCCGCCGCAAAGGCTATCGGACGCTCGGCATTTGCAACAACGTCGCCAGCACGATCGCGCGGGAGAGCGACGGCGGCGTTTACATGCACGCCGGCCCGGAGATCGGTGTTGCAGCGACGAAATCGTTCACGGCCCAGGTCACCATCATGACCGCGATCGGGCTGCTTCTCGGGCGGATGCGGCATCTCTCCACGTCCGAAGGCACCCGGATCATCGATGCGCTCAATGCTTTGCCGACCCAGATCGAGGAAGTGCTTAAACTGAGCGACGAGATCAAGGCGATCGCCAAGAAATACGCGAACGCTCCGGGCATGCTCTTCTTCGGACGCCAATTCCATTTTCCCATCGCGCTCGAGGCGGCGCTCAAGATGAAGGAAATCACTTATCTTTTCGCCGAAGGCCATCCGAGCGCCGAGCTCAAGCACGGCATCATCGCGCTCGTTCGGCCGGAGCTACCGTCGGTTTTCATCGCGCCGGACGACGCGGTCTTTTCGAAAAACCTCAACAACATCGAACAGGTCCGCGCCCGCAAAGGCCCTGTCATCGCCGTCACCTCCGGCGCCGGCGCCGACCGCCTCGCCAAGATCGCCGACGACATCATCACGATTCCGACGGCGCCCGATTACGTCAGCCCGATCCTGACCGTCATCCCCCTGCAGCTCCTCGCCTACCACCTCGCCGTCGAGCTCGGCCGCGACGTGGACAAACCGCGCAACCTCGCGAAGAGCGTCACCGTCGAGTAGTCGACGAACGGAAGCCTAGCAGTCAAGGCGTTAAGCCGAGTCTGGTCGTGTCTCGGGCGTTGACACATTCCCAGGCAATCCATAACCTTCACTCGTCAAGCGCCCCCCAGTGCAAGCGAAAGAAGATTACATTCCAGAAGTCGACGTCTCGCGCACTCTCGCCGCGCAGGCGGACCTGGAGTGGATAGATCTTTCCGCGGAGACCATTCCACCGGAAATCATCAGCCAAATTCGAGCGGAAGATGCGCGGCGGTTCAAAGTCGTCCCAGTCGGAATCGGCAATACCGGCCTGATCGTCGCTGTGGGCGATCCGTTCGATGTCGATACAATCGACAGCCTGAGCTTCTTGTTGCGGCGCGAAATCGAGCTGGTCTGCGCTAGCCCAGAGAAAATCCAGAAGGCGTTGAGCCGATATTATGGCGCAGACCACTATGCAGGCGATATCCCGAAAGAAAAAGAGCCGAATCTCGGCCTCGAGATAGGGGAAGGCGGTGGCCTCGGCGCGACTGACGAAGCGGATGCGCCCATCATTCGTTTGGTTTCCCAACTCCTGATCGAAGCGCATCAGCTGGGCGCCAGCGATATTCATCTCGAGCCGCTGGAAACGAAGTTTCGTGTCCGATTCCGGATCGACGGGGTACTTCAGGAAGTGCAGGCGCGACCGAAGGGATTGCAGTCGGCGATCATCAGCCGCCTGAAGATCATGACCGGCTCGATGAGCATCGCGGAGAAGCGCCTTCCGCAGGACGGGCGCATCCAGGTCAAGATCGCGCAAAAGCCGATCGACCTCCGCGTCTCGACGATTCCCACCAACCACGGGGAAAGCATCGTGATGCGCGTCCTCGACAAATCGACCCTGATGCTTGGCCTCCCCGAGCTCGGATTTCTGAGCGACGACCAGAAGACGTTCGAACGCTTGCTTTCTTCGCCTGACGGGATCCTGCTCGTGACCGGCCCGACGGGCTCCGGCAAAACGAGCACCCTTTATTCGTGCCTCAATTTCATCAACAAGCCCGACCGCAAGATCATCACCGTCGAAGAGCCGATCGAATACCAGATGACCGGCATCAATCAGGTGCCGGTCAACGCCGAGGTCGGGATGACTTTCCCAGTGGCGTTGCGTTCCATTCTGCGCCAGGCGCCGAACATCATCATGATCGGCGAGATTCGCGATCTAGAGACGGCAACGATCGCGACAAACGCGAGCCTGACTGGCCATCTCGTCTTCAGCACCCTCCACACCAATGACGCTCCCTCCGCCGTGGCGCGTCTGATCGATCTCGGAGTGCAGCCCTTTCTCGTCGCCTCCTCGGTGCGCGCGATCATGGCTCAGCGACTCGTCAGGCGCCTTTGCTCCAATTGCCAGGAGCCCGGAGGGCTGACAGATCCCGAGCTTCGCGCCTTGAATATCGAATCATCGAACCTGAACCAGGCGTCCGTAATGAAACCGGTGGGCTGTGAGCAGTGCCGCCACAGCGGCTACAAGGGCCGCATCGGGATCTTCGAAATTTTCGCGATCGACGACGGAGTCAGGCGCATGATCAATAACCGCCAATCCACGCTGCTCCTGCGCCAACGGGCGCGGGAGCTCGGAATGCGCACGCTGCGCGAAGACGGCGCCCGCAAGGTGCTCGCCGGTCTCACCTCCGCGGAGGAAGTCATCTCCGTCACCCTGGGCGATGCGAGCTAATATGAACGCGAAACAGATCATCGAGCTTTTCGTCGAACAGCGGGTGCTCCAGTCATCGCAAGCGGATGACGTTCTGAAGGAGGCGGCGGTGAACGGCACGAACATCGAACGCGTTCTGGTCGATCACGGCTTCGTCGCTCAGAGCGGATTCTATCAGGTGATCGCCGACGCTCTGGGCACCGATTTCATCGATCTGGCCGACGACGAAATAGAGCCAGACATCCTGCGCCTGATTCCGGCGGGGCTCGCCCGGCTTCATCAAGCGCTGCCGGTCGCTCTGCACGGCAACACAATCAGCGTCGTCTTGCTAGATCCGCTGGATTTGCGCGCCGTGGAAGACCTTCGGTTCGCGCTGGGCAGGGACGTGCGCGCCGTAGTCGCACCAACCGGGCAGGTGGAAGAACGGATCAAGCGCTACTACGGCAGCGACAGCTCGAGTCTGGTGGATGTCCTCAAGCAACTCGACGCACCTGGCGAACCGCTCTCGCCCCAGGGTGACGACGACAGCGTTTTAACCGTTGAGGCGGAAGCAAACGCGACACCGATCATTCGTTTCGTCGATTTAATCCTGCTCCAGGCGATCCAGGACCGCGCGAGCGACATTCACCTCGAACCTTTCGAAAACGAATTCAAACTTCGCTATCGCGTGGATGGCGCGCTCTATGAAATGGCGCCGCCTCCGAGACACCTCGCGCTGCCGGTGATCTCACGTGTGAAGGTGATGGCAAACATGAACATCGCGGAGCGCCGCCTTCCGCAGGATGGCCGCATTCAAAAAGAGATCGCTGGCCGGACGGTCGATCTGCGCGTCTCCACCTTGCCGACGCAGTTCGGCGAGAGCGTCGTCTTGCGGGTGCTGGACCGCACGACGGTCAACCTGGACCTCGAAGCACTCGGCCTGCCCGATTGCATCCGCGATCATGTGGTCGAGATCATCCATCGCCCGAACGGTATCTTCATCGTCACGGGCCCGACCGGCTCGGGTAAAACAACGACGCTTTATTCCTGCCTGAAGAAGGTCAATGCGATCGACTCGAAGCTGCTCACGGCGGAGGAGCCGGTGGAATACGATCTCGAAGGCATCGTGCAGGTCCCCGTCAATGAAGCGATCGGCCTGACTTTCGCGCGGACGCTGCGCGCGTTCTTGCGACAGGATCCGGACCGCATCATGGTTGGCGAAACCCGCGACTTGGAGACGGCGCAAATCTCCATTCAGGCGGCGCTGACCGGCCACCTGGTCTTCACCACGCTGCACACGACCGACGCGGCGGGCGCAATCACACGTCTGATCGATATGGGGGTCGAGCCATTCCTCATCTCATCCACTCTCGAGGCGGTCTTGGGACAGCGTCTGCTTCGCAGCATTTGTCCGGCATGCCGCGCGACCTATGAGCCCGGCGAAACACTGCTCGCTCAACTTGGCCTTTCGCGCCGCGACATCGGCGAAAGGAAATTTTATTTCGGCAAGGGCTGCCCCGCCTGCAACCAGACTGGCTACAAAGGGCGCAAGGGCATCTATGAACTGCTGAAGATCACCGACCAGCTGCGCGAATTGATCAACGACCGCGCCCCCACAGTGACGCTGAAGGAAAAGGCGATCGAACTCGGTATGATCACGCTGCGACAGGATGGTTTGCGCAGCATTTTCGCCGGCGACACGACGGTCGAAGAAGTCTTGAAATACACGTGAAGAAAATGACGAATTACCCAATGCCGAATGACGAACACCACAGGAGTCTCATTCGACATTCGTCTTTCGTCCTTCGTCATTTACCTCCCTCCCCCCATGCCGCGATATTCCTACGTAGCCCTTGATTCCCGCGGCCAGGAATCCACCGGACTGGTCGAGGCCTCGTCGACGAACGAAGTGATCGGCCAGCTCCGGCAGGGAGGCTATTTCCCCACGAGCGTCAGCGAAGCAGGGGCGATCGCCACGGCAACGAAATCGCCGCCGCGCCTGCACAAGGGCCAGAGCGACAAGCGAGCTCTCTTGAGGAAGAACATCGTCCTCCTCCAACGGAAATCGATTAAGCCGAAGACGCTCATGATCTTCACCCGGCAGCTCGCGACGTTGATCGATGCCGGACTCCCACTTCTGCGGGGTCTTGGCGTTCTCGCCAAACAGGAGCGCGACGCCGTTCTGAAAAACGCGATCGCCAAAGTGGCTGACTCCGTGCAGGAGGGCAGCACGTTTTCCGAAGGGCTCGCGCAGCACCCGCGCCTGTTCAACGATCTTTATGTCAACATGGTCCGAGCCGGCGAAGTCGGCGGCGTGCTCGAGCTGGTCCTGGTCCGATTGGCGGAGTTCCAGGAGAAGGCGCAGAAGGTCAAGAACAAGGTCGTGGCCGCCATGGTCTACCCCACCATCGTGCTTCTTCTTGCCTTGGGAATCATGATCTTTTTGCTGATCTTCATCGTCCCGAGATTTGAAACGATCTTCCACGAGATGCTGGGCGACAAACCGTTGCCCATGATCACGCTCTTCGTCATCGGCGTCAGCAATTTCACCCAAGAGCACTGGGCCTTATTGCTGGGGGCATTCGTCGGGGGGATCACCCTTAGCAAAATTGCCGCGCGCACCCGGAAGGGACGTGGCGTAATTGATCAGGCCACGTTGCACGCGCCGATTTTCGGCGACTTGATTCGTAAAACCTCGATCTCCAGATTTTCGCGCACGCTCGGAACGCTGGTCACGAGCGGCGTGCCAATCCTGCAAGCGCTCGACATCACCCGCCAAACGGCAGGCAACACAATCGTCGCGCGCGCTATTTGCCAAGTCCATGACAGCGTGAAAGAGGGGGAAACAATTACGCAGCCGCTGGAGGCGAGCCGCGTATTTCCTCCCATGGTAGTCAGCATGATCGACGTGGGGGAAGAGACCGGACAGTTGCCGGAGATGCTTCTGAAAATTGCCGAGGTCTATGATGACGAGATCGACAACTCCGTCGCCGCCCTCACCTCCCTGCTCGAGCCAATCATGATTGTTCTGCTCGCGTTGATTGTCGGGACGATCGTCATCGCGCTCTTCATGCCGTTGGTCAGCATCATCAGCGGTTTGCAGCAGCAGGGGTAATCGACTTGTGAAAGAGAGCGCTTCGAACGCCCGGGCAGCGCACGCGTTCACCATCATCGAGCTGCTGGTCGTGATGACCATCCTCCTTATCCTGGCGGGATTGATCCTCGCCACGTCCGGATACGTCCAGGAGAAAAGCAAACGCACACGCGCGGAAACCGAAATCGCCGCGCTCTCCGTGGCCTTGGAAAACTACAAAGCGGATAACGGAGCGTATCCGACGGATACCGCGAACGGCATTACCGCCACTTTGGACGCCCGGATCATGTTCAACCCGACTGCGCCTCAATACGCGGCCGCCACTCTTTTTTTGTACCGGGAACTGAGTGGCGACCCGGTTGGAAATCGCATACCGACAGGGAACGTGTATTTCTCTTTCAAACCGAACCTGCTTTTGCCGAAGGACCAGACGCAAGCGGTCAGCGCGATCGTAGACCCGTTCGGCTACAGCTACGGTTATTCGACCGCGAATAGAGCTGACTCGTCCAAGGGTTACAACCCGACGTATGACCTCTGGAGCACCGCGGGGAGAGTGTCAGGTGCCGATCAGCCGAAATGGATCAAGAACTGGTAGGATGGCGCGCTGCGCCGTCGCTCGAATTTGTCGTCCGCCTGCGCTTACCGCGCGTCGGTATGCACGACGATCACCACGCGGCGGTTGGGTCGCTGCCGCTCAATCTCCGCCTGTTCTTCGGGGCTGTTGAAGGCGATTGGGCCTGATCGCGGCGCCACCAGGAATTTACTGGCGCCATATCCGCGCGCCGTGATCTGCGCGGAATTGATCCCCAACGCTTCCACCAAATACGCCTTCACGCTGTCGGCGCGGCGGTAGCTCAAATCCAGGTTGTACTCGGATGAACCGAGAGAATCGGTATACCCTTCGATCGCGAATGTTGCCTTCGGATTGCGCTTGATCAGGATGCCGAGCTTCTGCAACTGGCTCATCGCGCTCGGCTGCAAATCGGCGCTGTCGTAACCAAAAAGCTGATCGTCCGGCATCCGCATTTGGGTGCCCGAGCCGAGCGGACCTTTTTGCGAAAGCAACGAATCCAGATCGCTGAATCCAGGTGATTTGCGGTTGGTGGGTCCGGCGCTGTCGCCGGGTATCTTGCTGTTGAAGGCGTTCGGTTTCTTGATCGTGGTGCTCGTAGCCAGCTCGGTCCCGGTCAACGCCGGTAAGGGCCGGCCCGACGTGGCGGAATCGGTCAGGAGATTTTGCTCGCGGGTCGCGTTCGGACTTTTGGAAAGAGTTTGCGCGGTGGTGGCCTCGATCTCCTTCATTACCGAGTTGGCGTTGGAATCGACCTGCGGTTTGTCGGGGAGCACGTTTTGGGTGTCGTCCGGCAATGTGGCGCTGGCGTGGACGTCCTCTAAAAGCTGATCGAAGGATTTCTGGTCGTCCGGAAGCTGCACGTCGGTCTTGTCCGCCTCCGGCTTGGCCGCCGGGTTCAATTGATCCTGGCTCGCCTTGTCGAGAGCGTTCATGTCCACTTTGGTCACCTTGAACGTGGGTGTCTGGACGCGTTCCTCGAGGGCGTTCCGGGGCGGCAGGAAACTGGCCTTATAAAAGTAGCCGCAGAGGGCGCCGTGGATGGCCAGGGAAATCATCAGGCCCACGAGTAGCCAGTTGCGGTCCTTGCTGCTTTCCAAGAGCGCCTCATCGAACTCGGCAAAGTCGGTTCTCATCTAGCCAGGGGAACAAAGGGGCACTCAGAAGCCATTGTCAACTTAGACGGGTTTGTCCTCGTACCGTTCAAAGCGGACGGTGGTCAACGCACCAAAAGGGTGGCTCAGTTTGACCGGTGCTTCTTTTTGGGCTTCGGGGTCGGCTCGTTGCTCGGCGTAGCGCAGCAAGGCTCTTTCTCAATCTTTCCGCTCGCCTTGCACCTGTACATCCCGTTCTTCAGCTTCACGCACATGGTATCTTTCGGGTCCGTCGCGAAGGCGGTCGCGATCAGGGAAAACAGGGTCAAAAGCGATATCAGTGACTTCATTCTCCAGCTTTCGTCCGTCCGATAAAAATCTGCACAGCTTTTCGGATTTCTTCGGCGACCCGCGCTTCGGGTGAAACAAACTTCGGTGTGAACCACGGAAACAAACCGATCAGGTCATGGGTGACCAAAATCTGGCCGTCGCATTGGACGCCGGAGCCGATGCCGATTGTGGGAATGGTTAGCGCGCTCGTGATCTGGCGCGCAGCCTCCGGGTTCACGATCTCCAAGACAATGGAAAAGACGCCTGCCTTTTCCACCGCCAGCCCATCGCGGACTAGCGCTTCGGCTTCCGCCTGGGTCCGGCCCTTTACCTTGTAGCCACCTTCTTCGCGGACACTTTGAGGAAGCATTCCGATGTGTCCCATCACGGGGATGTCTTCGGCGATAATCGCTTCAATCTGCGGGAGGTGACTGACACCGCCTTCCAGTTTCACCGCTTGCGCGCCAGCCTCGACGAGGGCGCGCGCACTTGAGACGGCTTGCGTGGGGTCATCGTAAGTATGGATGGGAAGATCAGCGACGAGGAGGGCGCTCTTGACCCCGCGCGCAGCGGCGCGGGTGTGATGGACCATTTCCGCGAGCGTGACCTGGGTGGTGTCCTCGTAACCGAGCACGACCATGCCAACTGAGTCGCCCACCAGGATGAGGTCGATCCCGCTTTCGTCGAGCAAACGGGCCGTCGGGTAATCGTAGGCGGTCAACGCCGTAATCCGCTCGCCCCGCAATTTTTTGTCGCGAAACTCCTGCTGCATCAGCCCGACTCTACCACTCCGCCTCGACCTGCACCACTGCTCCGGTGCTGGTAAGCTGGAGAAGCAAGCTGGCAACCGGCTCCGTTTGTCCCGGGAGAATCAAATCCGGGCTGATGTCCGCCAGCGGCCGCAACACAAACTCGCGGTCGGCGATGCGCGGATGGGGCAATTGCAGTTCGGCAGTCTCGATCTCGAGTTCGCCGATATAAAGGAGATCGAGATCGATCGTGCGGGAAATATTGCGGGCATGGTCAGCCGGCCGACCAAGCATTTTCTCGATGGAGGCAAGCTCGCGCAAAAGGTCCTGCGCCTCGCCCGCGTAGTCGAATTCGATTGCGGCATTCAGGAATTTTGCCGCGCCTTTTTCGCACCCCACCGGCTCCGTCTCGTAAACAGCCGAAGCGCGCAGGGGCGGAAGAACGTTCCTAAGTCCCGTGATGTCTCTGCGCGCATTGCGCAGGTTCGCCAAGCGCTCTCCAAGATTGGAACCAAGGGCCACGCCAGCTCTCATAAATGTGGTAGCTGCGGTCGCTGACCGCGCTCCAAGATAAAGCAACGAGGCCCGGGTCCGCGACCCCAGCTACAGTCCGCGCACATCTTCCATGCTGTATAGGCCGGGAGGACGCCCGACCACCCATTTCGCGGCGCGCAAGGCACCCGCAGCGAACGTTTCCCGGCTCGAGGCCTTGTGGGTGAGCGTAATCCGCTCGCCCCGCAATTTTTTGTCGCGAAACTCCTGCTGCATCAGCCCGACTCTACCACTCCGCCTCGACCTGCACCACTGCTCCGGTGCTGGTAAGCTGGAGAAGCAAGCTGGCAACCGGCTCCGTTTGTCCCGGGAGAATCAAATCCGGGCTGATGTCCGCCAGCGGCCGCAACACAAACTCGCGGTCGGCGATGCGCGGATGGGGCAATTGCAGTTCGGCAGTCTCGATCTCGAGTTCGCCGATATAAAGGAGATCGAGATCGATCGTGCGGGAAATATTGCGGGCATGGTCAGCCGGCCGACCAAGCATTTTCTCGATGGAGGCAAGCTCGCGCAAAAGGTCCTGCGCCTCGCCCGCGTAGTCGAATTCGATTGCGGCATTCAGGAATTTTGCCGCGCCTTTTTCGCACCCCACCGGCTCCGTCTCGTAAACAGCCGAAGCGCGCAGGGGCGGAAGAACGTTCCTAAGTCCCGTGATGTCTCTGCGCGCATTGCGCAGGTTCGCCAAGCGCTCTCCAAGATTGGAACCAAGGGCCACGCCAGCTCTCATAAATGTGGTAGCTGCGGTCGCTGACCGCGCTCCAAGATAAAGCAACGAGGCCCGGGTCCGCGACCCCAGCTACAGTCCGAGCACATCTTCCATGCTGTACAGGCCGGGAGGACGCCCGACCACCCATTTCGCGGCGCGCAAGGCACCCGCAGCGAACGTTTCCCGGCTCGAGGCCTTGTGGGTGAGCTCGAGGCGCTCGCCCCGGCCGGCGAACGTCACCGTGTGATCGCCGACGACATCGCCGCCCCGAATCGAGTGCATCCCGATCTCCGCCGACGGACGCTCGCCGGGCAAGCCTTCACGGCCGTGCGCAACATTCTTCGTGTAGTCGAGCTGGCGCGCCTCGCAAAGGATCTCGGCCAGCTTCCTGGCCGTGCCGCTCGGTGCGTCTTTCTTCAAACGATGATGCGCCTCGACGATTTCGAGATCGAAATCCGGGCCCAACATCCCGGCAGCCTTTCGCGTCAGCCAGAAAAGCGCGTTGACTCCAATGCTGAAATTCGGGGAGAAAACGATCGGCAGCGACTTTGCTGCCTTTTCAACCAACGCCCGCTCCTTCTCGGAGTGGCCTGTCGTACCGACCACCAGCGGCTTTCCGGCCTCCAGGCACGCGCGGCAAACATCGGCGGCGGCACTGGGATGACTGAAATCGATAACGACATCGCAGCCGCCGATTTGCGGACTCAGGTCATCGCCTTGATCTAGCCCCGCTGCGACAACGGCGTCCGCTGCTCCCGCTGCGGCGGCGATGGCCTGGCCCATGCGGCCTTTTGCACCGACGAGGAGAACGCGCACCGGCTTCATGACTAGCCCGTTCCCTCGAAGGCGTCGAGGGTCGTGCGCAGGCGAGCCGCGTTCGCGGCCGTCATCTCGCACAGCGGCAACCGGCACTCCGCCGACATCATCCCGCGCCAGGCCAGAGCCGTTTTCACCGGGACCGGGTTCGGTTCGATGAATAGATCCTTGAAGACAGGCAACATCTTGAGATGCATGTCGCGCGCGGTTTTCGCATCGCCGGTTCGGAAGGCTTGCACCAGCGCGCAAACCTCCGCGGGAAAGAGATTCGATGCCACGCTGACCAAGCCCACGGCTCCAACGGCCAGGAAAGGCAGCGTGAGAGAATCATCGCCGCTGAGGACGGTAAACGCTTCCGGCAACCGCGCGCGGAGGTCGCTGACCCGCTCCACGCTGCCGCTTGCTTCCTTGATCGAGACAATATTCCGGCAGCCGACCGCGAGTCGTTCAACTGTTTCAGGAGCAATATCTACCCCGCAGCGCCCGGGAATATTGTAGAGCATGAGCGGCTTCGAGGTGGCCTGCGCGATCGCCCGAAAATGCCGGAACAAACCTTCCTGGCTCGGCTTGTTGTAATAGGGAGCTACGACGAGCATTCCATCGACGCCCATTTTCTCCGCCGCCTCGGTCGCCAGGACGGCGGCAGAGGTCGAGTTCGATCCAGTCCCCGCGAGGACCTGGCAGCGCCCTTTTGCGATCTCAAGAGTGCTCCGAATTACCTGCTCTTTCTCTTCATGCGAAAGCGTGGGCGATTCTCCCGTCGTGCCCACGGCGACAAGACCGGTGATTCCGGCGGCGATCTGCTCCTCGATCAACCGTTCAAGAGCCGACAGATCGAGTTCGCCCTCATGGAAGGGCGTGACCAGCGCGGTGTAGGTTCCTTTAAACATTGGAATGATTTCGGGCCACGGATTTACACGGATGAAACACGGATCGAATACGACGGGCGGCCTGCTGCTACATCCATGTTAATCCGGGTCAATCTGTGGCGACAAATCCGGTGACTCACGGCTCGATGGTGCCTTCGAAAACGAACTCCGCCGGGCCGGTTAAGGTGACATTCGTGAATTGATCGCCGGCTCGGGCAAATCCCACCTGCAATTCATCCCCGCCACGGACGAGAACTCCGATCGGGCCGTCGATCTTCTCGATTGTGGCAAAAATGAGCGCGCTCGCCACGACCCCAGTCCCGCAAGCCAGCGTTTCGTCCTCGACTCCGCGTTCGTACGTACGGATAGAAATTTGCCGGTCGCCTCTGCGCTTGAGAAAATTTGCATTGGCGCCCGCGGGCGCAAACAGCTCGTGGTGCCTCACAGCGGAGCCGATTCCGCGCACGTCCGCTTGCTTCAGGTCATCCACGGGAATCACCACGTGAGGCACTCCGCTATTCACGAAATGTCCATCCAGGGTGCGATCTCCCAGGGGAATCCCGAGATTCAGCCGCAGATCCTTGGGCTCACTCATTTGCAGGCGGACGAGCTCGCCCTGAAGATCGGCACCGATCACGCCGGCCGGCGTCTCGAACGAAAGCTTCTCGACCGGCCCGGCCACATGGCTTGCGTAGCGCGCGAAACAGCGCGCTCCATTGCCACACATCTCCGCTTCGCCGCCGTCCGCGTTGTAATAGCGCATGCGAAAGTTCGCGCCGTTTGTCGGTCGCTCCAACACCAGGACTCCGTCGGCGCCTACTCCCCGATGCCGGTCACAGATCTTCGAAATCTGCTCCGCAGCCAACTGGAGGTCGCCAGCGCGATTGTCGATCATGACAAAATCGTTCCCCGCGCCGTTCATCTTCATGAAACGCAGCATGGGGCGTTTGTACCACAGTCTCCCCTGAAAGCCAACAAGGAGCGGCGGTTTGAACCGCCAGATCGAAGAAAGACGGCGATTGAAAATCCCCTCTCCCTGGTTGCCGCACCAAGATTCGCGCTTTATCTGTGTCGCGTCATTTTGAAAAATAATCTCGCGAAAATTGTCGCCGCTGTCGCCCTGCTTGTTGGCGCAAGCGAGTTCAGCGTCGCCCAGATCGCTCCGGGCCGATTCAACGGCATCATCCTGGAACAGATCCGGCAAATGCCGGAGGGCGGACGTTATTCGGCCTCGCGCGTCGCAACGATTCGGTTGCAATCGGCGGCCCATTTTGAATCCGGAAAATTCTTTGTCCTGCCCGACGCCGCGTCACCGAGCTATTGCTCGGGAGCGACCTACCTCGTTTTCATGAAAACGATCGAGGCCCTGCGCGCGCGTGGATCGCTCCAACTCGACTACGCGACGCTCGAAAGCCTGATGATTCGCGGCCAGCGCGATGGAGAAGGCATCTGGGGGCGCTGGAACGCTAACGGCCCGGGAACGGCACGCCTCTTCCACGAATTCGATCTCGGCCAGAACTTCGACAGCTTCGAGGAAGCCCAGCCGGGCGATTTCATGAAAATTTTCTGGTCGCCCGAGGTGGGCCGCGCCGAACACGGACATTCGGTTATTTACCTGGGCACGGAGAAGAAGCTTGGTCTCGATTACGTGCGCTATTGGTCGAGCAACATTCCCACGGGCTACGGCGAAAAGAGCGTGCCGCGAAGCAAGATCGTCCACGCCATTTTCTCGCGTCTCGATGCGCCCGAGAATCTCTCACGCGGCTTGGCCGCTCCGGCCGTCGACAAATATCTCGCGAGTTTGCTCAGCGCCCGCACGAGTTACGACGAGGCCCGGGCCAAGTGCGCCGTTTGATCAGTGGCAGACCCGCTGATCGGTCCTGCTCATGATCCCGATCGTGCTCATGATCTTTCCGAAGAGCGCTCGGATCAGGAATAGGGTCATGATCAAGAGCAGGAAAACAGAAAGCCAGCGCAACCCCAACTGAGCCGAGTTGCTCGCCCAGGCAAACCTAGCGACGCGGCGGAGCCTCGCCCGACCACAAAAAAACGCTGGTTCAATTTAGCCGGCGGACGGCTTACGTTCCTGTCCACAACGGAATGAGCGAAGCCGAAAAAACGCTGACGATTAACGAAATCTATCACTCGATCCAGGGAGAGAGCACCTGGGCGGGAGAACCGTGCGTATTCGTCCGGCTTACCTTCTGTGATTTGCGCTGCAATTATTGCGACACGGAATACGCCTTTTACGAGGGAAAGAAACAAACACTCAACGCGATCGCGGCGGCCGTGGCCGCGTTTCAATGTCCGCTGGTCGAAATCACCGGGGGCGAGCCGCTTCTCCAAAAAAATGTACTGTCGCTCATGACGATGCTGGCCGACGCAGGGCACACTGTCTTGCTGGAAACAAGCGGCGCGCACGACATCTCGCGAGTCGACGCACGCGTTCATCGGATCATGGATCTAAAAACGCCAGGGAGCGGTGAAGTTGCCCGCAACCTTTTCTCGAACATCGAGCACCTGACGCAGCGCGATGAGGTGAAGTTCGTCATCGGTTCTCGTGAGGACTACGAATGGTCGCGTGAACAGGTAGAGCGCCATGGCCTGGCGCAGCGCTGCCGCGCGGTTTTATTTTCGCCGATCTTCGGCCGGATCGATCCGCGCGAGATCGTGGATTGGATTCTCGCGGACAAGTTGCCGGTGCGTTTTCAACTCCAGATGCACAAGTTCATCTGGGCGCCCACGCAGAAGGGGGTTTGACGAATGTGGGAGGGGCTTTGTGCCCCGACTGCTGCCGTGAATCGGATCGGGGCACAAAGGCCCCTCCCACATTGGCCAAGATGACATCCAACAGGTGCAGTGCGATTATGCGGCAATGCGCGTTCGCCTGACCAAAGACTTCACGTTCGAAGCTGCGCAAACCCTACCGAAAGCGCCAGAAGGCCATAAGTGCCGCCGGATGCACGGCCATAGTTTCAAAGTCGAAATCTCCGTGGAAGGCGAGGTCGATCCGACCACCGGCTGGTTTTACGATCATGCCAAAATCGGCGCGGCCATGAAACCCCTCGTGCAACAGCTCGATCACGCCTATCTCAACGAAATCGCGGGACTCGAGAACCCGACGATCGAAAACATGGCCGCGTGGTTCTGGCAGAAACTTCAGCCGCTTTGTCCCGGTCTTTGCGAAATCGTTGTGCACGAAACGCCTACCGCGCGGTGCGTTTACCGCGGCGAATGAGCGTCCTGTAGCCGCGGCCCTGTGGGCCGCGCAAACGGTCGCAATGCTACACAGCGAGCCGCCCACAGGGCGGCTGCTACAGGGAAATCAGGGTTGAGCTGAATCGGCCTTGCCCAAACGCGAAACGAAATCGGCAAAGAGCGGTGCATAACCTTCGCCACGCTCGGGATGATATTGCACCGCGAGAGCGAAGGGATAATCGCGCAACCGCATTTGCTCGATGACGCCATCGGTGGCGCAGCGCGCCTCGACCTCGAGGCCCTCGCCGAGGCGATCGACGGCCTGGTGATGCGAGCTGTTCACTTTCTCCAAACGATGCGTCGCCGTGCTTTCCGTGCGCAGGGGTTGCACATCATGGTCGCGCATCTCCGGAGCGCCATGTCCCGGGATATCGAGATGCAGTGTTCCTCCGAGCGCGACATTAAACAGCTGCATGCCCTTGCAGATCGCGAAAATCGGCAGGCGTCGTTCGAGCGCGGCCCTGGTCGCGTCAAATTCCCAGCGATCGCGTTTCGGATCGACATCCTTGTCGAGGACCGAAGGGTCGGGGATGGGCTGGCGAAGAAATTCCGGCGCTATATCCGGCCCGCCGCTCAGAAGTAGCCCATCCATTTTCTCCATCGGCACCTCCTCGACCGCCGCGTTCCAGAGGCGCACCTCCGGGTGTTTCGCGAAAGCGCGACGGAACCACTTCACGTCCTTGGGACGAATCCATGTGGCCACATTAGGCATGGCCGACTTTGCGACCCTTCATCTCCGTTGTAAATAGCAGTCCCGCCCATCATGGAAGAGCCGGAAAAAAAGGAGACGCTGCAGCAGAATTGCCAGCGGATCATGAGCGAAAGCAAGGCCATGGCCTATGCAGTGGCGCTGCTCGATTATGAAGACGGATTCCGGTTCACGATCGACGCTGATCGCCCTTTCCACGCCGCCAGCACGATCAAGGTGGCTATCCTTCTCGCCGTGGCCAAGGCCTTTGATGAAGGCCGGATTCGCCCTGACGACACCTTGCATATCCGGAACCGCTTCCTGAGCGCGATCGATCGCACGCCTTTTCGCGTCGACGCGGAAGCGGATGGCTATCCGCCGCTCCATCGGATGGTCGGACGGACGGCAAAAATTTCGGATCTGGCGGAATGGATGATCGTTTCGAGCAGTAACCTCGCGACGAATCTTCTCCTGGACTACGTCACGATTGAATATGCTCTGCGGGTTCTGCGCGATGCCGAAGTGAGCGGTATCAATCTTCGGCGGGGGGTCGATGACACGAAGGCGCACGCCAATAATTTCAACAACGAAACAACCGGGGAGGGATTGCTGAAACTTTTCAGTACGTTGCGGGGCGATTTCTTGTCGAAAACGGGCCGCGATTTCGTGATCAACATTCTCTTGCAGCAACGTTTTAACTCCATGATCCCCGCCCCGCTCCCTCCGCACGCGAGCGTTGCCCACAAGACGGGCGAAATCTCCACGGCCTGCCACGACGCTGGAATCGTCTATCTCCCGGAACGCGAGCCTTACATTCTCGTTGTCCTCACAGAAGTCATGGCGGAAAGCAACGGCCGCCGCGAATCGATCGCGAAAATTTCCGAGGCCGTTTTTCGGTGTCTAACCGGACTGGAGGCGAAATCATGATGAGTCCAGCTGAGTTACGCCCAGTGGACGGCTTAACGCTGTCCCCTGAATACCGCTCGGCTTTGCGCCCGGGCGAAGCCGTTACGGATGAAAACGGGACCGTCCATCACTTCCCCCGATTCTTTTTTGAAGTGCCGAGTTGGGAGGAGGCACACTCGTTGCGCGTTGCGACTCACTTTGCTCTCTCGGAATTGACTACTGTCGATTCGCGCGAAGCGGAGCTGCTCTTGCGCACATTTCCCCATTATGTGCCGTGCGCAATCCTGGCACTGGCGCGTTACCTCGAGGACCTGCGGCGTGAAGTCGACGCCCCGGTGTTTGTCAGCGCGAACGGCGGCTACCGCTCACCCGCGCATCGTTCCAACAAAGCTCCCTGCCTCCACAGTTGGGGAACCGCCGCGGATATTTATCGAATCGGCGATGTTTATCTGGACGACGAGAAGTCCATTACCCGCTACGGAAACATCGCGGCGTCGCTGGGTGCGGAGGTTTTCGTCCGATCCTACCAGCCTGGGGACGATCACCTTCAGGTGGATCTCGGTTATCTCACATGGGTGCCACGAGAATGCAGCGAAGACTGAAAGATCCAGCCAAGAGAGGATCGCGCGCGTACCTCCCGCCGCCGCGTCCGGTCATCGGTCTGGAAGCGGAATTCTCGCTTTTCATTGATGACGTGCACCGACGACCAGAAACGATTTTCGGGACGCCTCAAAATCTAGTCCGACGCCGGATGATTCCTCGGACCGGCCGCTCTTTCCAGCTTCCGGCTGGAGGCGCAATCTACTTCGACACTGGAGTCATTGAAGTCGCGACACCAATCGTCGAATTGGAACCTGGCTGCTGTTACAGAGCGACCCGGCTGCTCTGGGAACAAATCCAATACTTGCGGCGAGAGCTCGATGCCTGGAGCGAGCGGAATGGTTGCCGCGCCCGACTCCAAGGCTTCAGTACCCACTACAATCTATCCTTCCGCAGTTCGGGCGATTCGCGCCGGAACGTAACCCGACTCTCTCATCTTCTTGCCCATGTGCTCGCGGCGCCGATCATTTTGCTGGCGGCGAACCGCAAAAGTACCGCTGTGGGCATTCGGCCTCGTCCCGAGCGGATTGAAGTGACAGCGGACTTTACCCCCGACGCGGCGCTCATGCTGGCCAGCTGTGCGTTTATCGTCGGAGCAGTTGAGACAATGAGATTATGGCCGAGCTACGAACTTGCCCAGATCGACGCTCATGAGATTCCGCGCCTGACGCCTTTCCAACTAAAGAAACATTCCTCGCGGCGTGGGTGGCGCGTGCTGGCGCCATCGCTGGCCCACAATCCATTTACTTGCGACGTGAATGAGCCGATCTGGAGACTTCGGGACGGCCGGGTGTTGAGCTTGCGCGCCATCGCAACGGAAACGCTCGCACCGTTCCGAAAAAAGATCCGCCAATTGGGGGACGAAGAAACGCTCGAGCACATTGAAGGAGTCCTCGCGGCGGATGCTCGCTCGCTCCTCGATTTCCCGGATCGGCCAAAATCTTACGATGACGCCGGCCGGGACATGGACTGGAACCGGCGGCGATTACGCCGGTGGCCACGCTCCGCCTACGAGAACGTGATTCATCGGGTAATCTCGCACGAGTCGATCTGGATCAACGGAAAGCGCTATCGGGCGGAACGAATGCGCGGTTGGTACGAGGTGATTTTTCGCGAACCAAAAACTGGCGCGCGCCACATCTTCAATCTCGACTACCTCGCGAAATTGATGGCCGCGAAGAAAAAACACGCCGGCCGGCGTCTCTCCGAGCGAAGCGAGATCGCGCCTGTCGTTCTAAGCGAAGCGTAGCGGAGTCGAAGAACCCCGAGGAACGTCGTTCGACTCAAGACGGTGTCCCTCGGCTTCGCTCGGATGACGGAAGGCTGTTTACAGCCCCATGAGCTCGCGAACGTATTTCGCTGGCGGACTTCCAAAGGAAAGCACGGTGTCGTTGTATTTCCTGAGATCGAACGAGGCACCGGCCTCCGCCTTGGCGCGCTCGCGAAGTTCGAGATGTTCCGTCGCCCCGATGAAGTAGGTCGAAAGTTGAGTCGAGCTGAGCCGGGCGCGTTTCCATTTCGCGACGGCTTCGCCTTCCTGCTGGAAACCTTCCTTCATCATCAGGTCGAGTGCTTCCTGCTCGCTCATGTTCGCGGTGTGAATGCTTTGGTCCAGGATGGCGTTGCAGATCACCCGTAAACGCATTTTCAACTGCTGCATCTTGACTTCCGGCCCGCCATACCCCGCCTCCGCCATCAACTGTTCGGTGTAGACCGCCCAGCCTTCGATGAAGGTACCGCTCTGAAAAATGGCGCGGACGAGAGTCGGCGCCTTGAACTCGTTCGAATGCGCGAGCTGCAGGTAATGGCCCGGCATGGCTTCATGCACCGTCAGGTTCCGTATCATGTAGTTGTTGTACTCGCGAAAAAATGAATCTTTCCGCTGCTGATTCCAATCGTCAGGCGTGGGCGCGACGGCAAAGAAAGTCTTGCCGTTTTTCTCCAGCGCTCCGGGCGAATCGCAATAGGCGATCGACTGCCCGCGCTTGAATTCCGGCATGACGATGATGTCCACTGGTGTCGTGGGAACCTTGATCAGGTTCTTCGCTTTCACAAAATCGGTCGCCTCCTTCAGGACCGTCTTGGAATAATCAACAATCGTTTTGTCGTCCGGGCGTTGCTCGGCCAACTTGTCCAGCACAGCGGCCGTGACTTTCTTGCGATCGCTCAACGTCGCCTCGTCCGCGTTCGGATTCTGCTTCTTGTAAAGGGGTAACGCGGTTTCATAGATCGCTTTCTGGGTCTGCTCGAGATCAGTCCGTGCTGCTTTCATCAAATCTTCCATCGACATGTCCGAAGCGAGGGCGAACCGGAGCTTTTTCCGGAACTTATCCGCGCCGATCCGGAAATCGCCTGTCGAACGCGGGAGGAGATCATTCTTGAGCCAGGTTTTGTATTCCTCGAGCGCCGCCATCGTTTTCTCCTGCAACGGCGCCAGCGCGGCCTTGGCGTCGGGTGCTTTGTTGAGCGTTTCGTTCAGACCTTCCTTGATCAGCGAAATTGCGCCCGTCGTCTGGTCGATGGCGGTCTCGGTATAAACCTGAGGCGGATTTTTCAGGTTCGCCTTCGCCTGGGCGATGACAGTCGGGATTTTTTCCATTCGCGCCTTGATGCTGGCGGCGCGCTTCTCCGCCGGCGCGAAATCGCGCGCAACGAGGAGATAGAGACTGTTCGCAAGGCTTTCGTTATACAGGAGCGGGTTCCAGGTGCGCTCCTTCAGCTCTTCGATGCCGAAAATTTCGTTGTCGATGTTGTCCTTCAAGAGGCGGACATCGACCCGGTTCGGCCCGGTTAGTTTCGTTAGATCGCTGAACTGTTCGAGCTGCTGGCGAAAATCCATCGCGCGTTTGAGTTCCTTCGCCTCCGCCTCGTCCGAATAATCGCTCACTTTGTCGTCGAAGCGGTGATCTCCCAGGCTGGTGGCGAATTCGGGGCTCACCTGGAGCAAGCCCTCGATGTAATCCTTCGCCAGTTTTTGGAAGCGATCGTCTTCCGGCGTGGCGACCAAATTGGTGGCGAAGAACGACAATGCAACGGCGAGAGAACAGGCAACTGGTTTCATAGATTGGTTAGGTCGGCGCGCCGGCGGCGAGGATAGGCTCTTCCGGGTGCGCCTCCTGAGATTGCAAATACGTCCGCTCCTTGTAGTGGCGCGAGACGTAAACGTAGATGATCGAGGTGGCGAGCATTAGATAGGTGAAGAATCGGAAGTAGTTCGCGCCTTCCAGATTCATCCCCATCGCTTTGAGTTTCGGAATGAGGAAGCTGATGATCGACGGGATCTGATTCCCGAGGGAGATCGACAGCAGCCACATGGCCATAAGCAGGCTCTTCATTCGGTTCGGCGCCTGGGTGTAGGCAAACTCGAGCCCTGTAATCGACACCATCACTTCGCCCGCGGAAAGAATGATGTAGGCGAGGAATTGCCAGCCGACCCAGGGGCGGCCGCCGTGATCGATGTTGAGCTGAATCATCCAGATCACGACGAACGAGAGAGCGGTGAGGAACAAGCCGATGCCGATCTTGCGAATCGGCGTGAGCGGGAAGACCGAGCTAATCGCGGGATAGAGCCAGTAGTTGAACAAGGGGATCATCGCGAGGATGAAAACGCCGTTCACGACGTTGACCTGCTCGGGAAGAAGATTGAGGCCCAGGAAATGCAGGTCCATTTTCTGGCATTGGATCGTCCATTCGCCACCGCTGCTCTGGTCCCAGAGCGCCCAGAAAATCATCGTGAAGGCGAAGATGATCCAAACGCGAAAGATGATACTGCGACCTTCCTTGCTCTTCAGGTCCTTCAGGAATCCGAGTCCACCCGGCGGAACGTGGACCATCTTCTTGCGACCCATCCAAAAGATAACCGTCGCGATGAACATCAGAACGCCCGGTAAGCCGAAGGCATATTTTGGACCCCAATTCGGACTGCGCAGCAGAACCGGGCAGAGCCAGATCGAGAATGACGAACCGAGATTAATGGAAAAATAAAACCAGCCGAAGACGCGCTCAAGCAGATGCCGGTTCGACTCGCCAAACTGGTCACCGACGTTTGCCGAGACGCACGGTTTAATGCCACCTGCTCCGGCGGCGATTAGAATCAACCCAATAGCCAGGACCCATTTTTGGCCGAAAGCGATGGCGAACGAGGTGTCCATGAACGCCAGGGTGAAATGGCCGAAGCAATAAACAATGGAGAGATAAAAAATGGTCCGATATTTGCCAAGCCAACCATCGGAGATAATCGCGCCGATTAACGGCATCCAGTAAACCGACGAAACGAATTGGTGGAACCAACCCTGGGCTTCGTTCTCGGGCATTCCTTCGAGCACACCGGATTTGTTCACGAGAAATTGCGTCATGAACCCGATGAGGATCGTCCGCATCCCGTAGAAGCTGAACCGTTCCGCACCTTCGTTGCCGATGATGTAGGGAACGCCGGGCGGCATCCCGGTGATGTTCGGCGGCGACGTCGCGTACTTAGCCATGCGTCTGCCCGTCTTCCTACGGCTTCGGCTTATCCGGGAAAAAATTCGCGGGACTCGATCGCGGCTCGGGAGATGCAACAGCGTGAGAGTTGGCCGCATCCGTTTCACCACTCTTGGATTGGTGCTCGGCCGGAAGTTCACCGACATGATGACGCTCGCAGGAGCTGCAGAAGATCAGTAAGCCGGCGGCCAGCGTGAGACTGACTCGGCGAAGAAGAATTCGCATAACGCGTCGGACAGTAAGCGCCGAGCCTTGGAGGGCGCAAGAAGGAAAGCTGGGGAAGAAAGGCGCCAGGATGCCGCTGTAAACTGTCGAGCCCCCCGGTGAGGCGCCTCACCAAGAAGGGGCGCTCTCCCTACCGCCCGCCTTCTCACGGCGGTTTGTAAACCGCCGCCCCTTGTTTCTCGGAATGAAATTGAAAGGGCTCTCCGTCGCATTACTGTGAGCCGCAGTGGCTCGAACTATCAAACACACCGCGTGGAATGAAGTCTTCGCTCTCGTTCTCATCGGAGTCGGCGCGCTGCTTTTTCTCGCGCTGATCTCCTACGCTCCGAAGGACCTGCCTTCCTGGGTCCCCTTTAGCCATATCTCCCCACCGAACCGACCGGCCCAAAATTTCATCGGCCCCTTCGGAGCCATCATCGCAGGCTTTTCTTATTTGATGATCGGAGCCGCCTCCTACCTGCTGGCCGTGGTCCTGCTGGGATTTGGGGGAGCGAAATTATTCAACTCGAGCCTGCGCGTGACGCCTCGGGTGGTCTGGATCGTCCTTTTCATCGTCTCAGGCGCCTGCCTGCTCCAATTGCAAACGCAGCACCTTCAGGGCTGGCGCACCGCCTTCAATATTCCGGGACCCGGGGGCTGGATCGGCTACGCCCTGGGCAAGAAACTCCTTCAAACGTGGATGGGCGGTGTCGGCTCCGTCATTCTTCTCGCCGGAGTCTACCTGAGCAGTCTCATCTTGATGACGGGGCTACGCCCGATCCATCTGGTGCGACAAACGGTCTCGGGGGTGCGCGCATCGATGCAAAAATTCGGCGAGTGGCAACGCGATCGCCGTTTGCGCAAGGCTGACTGGAGAACGCGCCTTGAGCTGGAGAAAAAAGAAAAGGAACGGGAACAGCGGCAGGTTGTGAAGCAGCTTAAGAAATTAGGCGCGCCCGTTCCCGCTGCCACCACGGCCACTGCTTCCGTCCTGGACGAAGAATTGGTCAACCGGCCGAAGCCGAAAGTGGTCGATACTACGGCGCTGCCCGACGAACCCCCCCGCAAGAAACCGTCTCTCGCGGAGTTGCGTGGCGCTGAGAAGAAAGCGAAGGCTGCCCCCGGCCTGACGAGTAAGACTTGGGACGCGGAGAACTATACGCTGCCCGGTTTCGATTTACTCGATGCCCACGACACCGAGGGTCGCACTGCCGCCGACCCGGCGGAACTCGAGCAGATCCAGCGAACCTTGATCGACACGCTGGGTCAGTTTGGCATTGTCGTGGCCGCGGGCGACATCACCAAAGGCCCCACCATCACCCGCTACGAAGTCTATCCTTCGAAGGGCGTGCGCGTGGACCGGATCGTTGCCCTCGAGCGCGACCTGGCCCGGGCGACCAGCGCGGAACGGATCAATATTCTCGCGCCGATTCCCGGCAAGGACACCGTCGGCATCGAACTGGCGAATACGCGAAAAGTCAAAGTGACACTGCGCGAGTTGCTGCAATCGCAGGACTGGGAGGAGGCGAAAACAAAATCGAAGCTTCCCCTCGCCCTCGGCAAGGATGTTTACGGAAAGACGATCATCGCCGATCTCGCGCAGATGCCGCATTTGCTGGTCGCCGGGACAACGGGCAGCGGGAAAAGCGTGTGCATCAATGCGCTCGTCGCCAGCATGATCTTCCGGTTCACGCCGGAGGAACTGCGGTTCATCATGATCGATCCCAAGGTGGTCGAGATGCAGGTCTATAATTCACTGCCGCACCTCGTCATCCCGGTCGTAACCGATCCGAAAAAGGTGCTTCTCGCGTTGCGCTGGGTGATTGATGAGATGGAAAAGCGTTACAAGATTTTTGCCTCCGCGGGTGTGCGCAACATCACCAGCTTCAACGGACGCCCGAAGAAGAAAACGCAGAAGGAATTAGACGAGGCCGCGGCAGAAGCGGGCGTGCCGCCCGCGAACGCCCGGAGTGCGGCCGTTACACCCGCCCCTACACCGATTACCGTGCCGCGCGATGACGATCTGATTATTCCTGAGCGCATGCCCTACATCGTCATTATCATCGACGAGCTGGCGGATTTGATGCAGACCGCGCCGGCCGACGTGGAAAGCGCCATTGCGCGCATAACGCAGATGGCGCGCGCGGCCGGAATTCATCTCATCGTCGCCACCCAGACTCCGCGGGCAGATGTCGTGACCGGTGTAATCAAAGCCAACATCCCGAGCCGGATCGCGTTTCAAGTCGCATCGAAAATCGACAGCCGCGTCATCCTTGATGAGAACGGCGCCGACCGCCTGCTCGGCCAGGGCGACATGCTCTACCTGCCGCCAAGCACATCCCGGCTCATCCGCGCGCAGGGCGTGCTCGTAACCGACGAGGAAATTCATCGGCTGGTCGAATTTGTTTCCGCGCAAAGCCCGCCCTCCTTCGATCTCGCGATGCAGGACAAACTGCAATCGTCGAGCAGCTCGGCGGACGACGACGTGACCGACGAGGACGAGGAGTTGGTCGAGAAATGCCTCGAGATTATCCGGCAGGAAAAGCGGGCGTCGACTTCGCTGTTGCAACGCCGGCTGCGCCTCGGTTACACGCGGGCCGCACGGGTCGTTGATATTCTGGAGCAGCGCGGCATATTGGGACCCGGCGAAGGCGCGAAGCCGCGCGAGATTCTCGTCGACCTCGACGCCACGGTGTAACCCGGGCGCCGCACGAAAATCCATGGAAGGCCTCGGTAATAAACTAAAAGAAGCACGCCTCGCGCGGAACCTCACGCTCGAGGAGGCCGCCCGCATGACCAAGATCCGCCCGGGCCGTCTCCAGGAAATCGAAAACGAGGATTTCTCCGAGTTCGCGAGCCTGGCCTACGCCAAGGGGTTTCTGCTCATCTACGGAAAATTCCTGGACGTGGACGTGGCGCCTTACCTCGAGGCTTTTGAGTCGTCCGAAAGCGTGACCGTGGACGGCTATGCCTATCTCCAGGACAATCCCGCGCCCAAACCCAGCCGCACCGCCGTTGTCCGGCCGCGCAGTGGAGGCGGCGGCCGCGGCTCGTTCCTTCCGTTCGTCATCGGAGTCGTCGTCCTGGTCATCGGGTTTCTGGCCATGAAATGGATTCTCGAACTCCAGCGCCTAAAGCCAACTTCTCACCCGATGGTGGGAGCATCTCCCACCCCGATTACCGCGACGGAAAAAGTCGTCGCGCCGCGGGCCGTGCCCGCGGAAGAGAGCACGAGTCCAACTCCGGCCGTCGCCGAAGTGCCACCGGCACAACCCGCCGAAACGGCTGCATCCACCGTTGCTCCCCAGCCCACCGTTTCCGCCCCTGCCTCCATTCCGGCGCCGGGCGGTGCAGAACCAGAAGTGCGCCGAGCCGAACCGGTCCATCCGCAGGAAGCGCCCAAGCCGAAGCCGATTGCCTCACCCGTGATGCGAAAATCGCCGCCGCCTCGCCCTCCCGGGACAAATCTCGGACCGCGCGTCGTTCCCACTCCGCGACCTCCTCCGAGATAGTTGTGAACGTCCACGCGACAGGTCCCTCCTTGGTAGCAGGCAAGCCGAAGGTCGGCATGATCAGCCTCGGTTGCGCGAAGAATCTCGTCGACGCCGAGATCATGCTCGGCAGCGTTTTGCAACACGGCATGGAGATTACCTCCGACTCGGAGGAAGCCGACGTGCTTGTGGTTAATACGTGCGCCTTCATCGATTCGGCCAAGGAAGAATCGATCGACGCCATCTTGGACGCGCACCTGCAACGCGGGCTGGGGAAGAAGCCTGGTCAAAAATTAATTGTGAGCGGGTGCATGTCGCAGCGTTTCTCGCGGGAGATGCGCGAATCGCTCCCGGAAGTGGATGCCTTCGTCGGTTTGGACCAGGTCGCGGAAATGGGAGCGATCGTGCGTGGGGTCCTGAGCACGGAGAGCCTGCCCGGCTCCAACTTTGTCACCGACCGTCCGACCTATATTCCCAATTACGACACGCCCCGGTTCCGCCTGACCCCCGCGCATAGCGCCTACCTGAAGATCGCCGAGGGATGTAATCATCCGTGCAGTTTTTGCGTTATTCCGCAGATGCGTGGCCGCCATCGCAGCCGGCCGCCGGAATCGGTTCTTTCCGAGATTCGCGCGTTGGTGGCGGAAGGCGTGAAGGAGATCAATCTGATCAGCCAGGACACGACCTATTATGGAATGGATCTGTGGGCCGCGAAGGCAGGGCCGCGCCAGCCGGTCGATTCTTCACGAGGGCCGACGCTGGCTGCATTGTTGCGCGAGATCCAGGAGATCGACGGCGATTTTTGGGTGCGTCTGCTCTACACGCATCCAGCGCATTGGAGCTCGGAATTGATCGAAACGATCGCCGAATGCGACAAGGTCGCGCGCTACATCGACATGCCCTTGCAGCACATCGATGAGACGATGCTCGGCCGGATGCGCCGCGAAACGAGCCGCGCCCACATCGAAGATTTGATCGACGAACTGCGCGCGGGAATTCCGGGACTCGCATTGCGCACGACTTTCATCGTCGGATTTCCGGGCGAAACCGAGGAAGCCTTCGAATCGCTGCTGGAGTTCATCGAGCGAACACGTTTCGAACGGCTGGGCGTCTTCAAATATTCGCAGGAAGACGGGTCACGGGCGGCGAAAATGCCGGAGCAGCTGTCGGGACGGATCAAGAACCAGCGCTTCCGTCGCGCCATGACCGTGCAACAGCGGATTGCCCGCGAGATGGCGGAAGAAAAAGTAGGCCGCGAGCTGCGTTTGCTGGTGGATCAACCGCTGGTGGCCCGCACCGAGGCGGACGCGCCCGACGTGGACGCGCGCGTGATTCTCTCGCAACCCGCCGCGGTGGGTGAGTTTATTCGGCGCCGCATCACCGGCAGCCGGGGCTACGATCTGCTCGCCTGACGCCATTTTGCCCCGGCGCCGGAACCCGTAGCGCGCGGCAGTTTTCTGCAGGATGATGGAATCGCCATGCTCTACGTGATCGCCACGCCGATCGGAAATCTCAACGACATCACGTTGCGCGCGCTCGAGGCTCTAAAATCGGCGGATGTAATTGCGGCGGAGGACACCAGGCACTCCGGCAACCTCTTGCGGCACTTCGAAATTCGGAAACCGCTTCTCAGCTATCACGAGCATAACGAGGCCATGCGCGCCGATCAGCTCGCGGAGCGATTGGCCGCGGGTGAAAATGTGGCGCTCATTACCGATGCCGGCATGCCGGGGCTTTCGGACCCAGGGGCGCGCCTGATCCGGAAATGCATCGAGCGCGATCTGCCCTACACGATCGTGCCCGGTGTTTCCGCAATATTAACCGCCTTGGTTGGTTCGGGGATTTCCATGGAGCAGTTCTGCTTCCGCGGGTTCCTGCCGGTGAAGAGCGGCCAGCGGGAACGCGAGCTTCGGACAGCGGCAGAACGCGAGGAAACGTCGATTTTCTTTGAATCGCCCTACCGGATCCTGAAAACGCTGGCAGTTTGCGCTGAAAGGATGCCGGACCGGCAACTTTGCGTCGCGCGCGAATTAACCAAAAAGTTCGAGGAATTCCGGCGCGGAACGGCCGCGGAGCTCCTGGCGCATTACGAGACGCACCCGGCAAAAGGAGAAATCACGGTGGTGATCAGCGGGAGGGAATAAAGCCCGTGTAGAGGCGCTGGTGCCACGCTCCCGTCGGCCTGGCCAAGCGCTTGGCCCAAGCGGCTCTACACGGGCTTCCAGCAGGTCAACGTTTCCCCTTGTCAAACCGGCGCATCTGTGTGACTTTGCGCGGCTTTTCCCCAGCAAATTTCCACAGCTATGGCTTACGCAATTATCAAGACAGGCGGCAGACAACATCGCGTCGCCGAAGGCGACATTATCGATGTCGACCTCCTCGAGGGCGAGGCGGGCAACAAAACCACTTTTGGCGACGTCCTGTTCCATGGCGACGGGGAGAATCTTACTCACGGCAGTCCGCTGATCGAAGGGGCCACCGTCACAGGCGAGGTCGTCGAGCAACGGAAGGACAAGAAAGTCATCGCGTTCAAGTATCGACGCCGGAAAGGTTATCACCGAACCGTCGGCCATCGGCGCAAGCTGACTCGAATCAAGATTACCGGCATAAGCCTCGGCGGGAAAACCTCCAAGGCCAAGAAAACGAAGGCCGAGGAAAAGGAGACGGCCGAATAGCTCGGTCTCTCGACCATCAACTCTCAACTCTCAACTTCTCGCAATGGCACATAAAAAGGGACAAGGCAGCGTTAAGAACGGCCGGGATAGCGTCAGCAAACGGCTGGGCGTGAAAAAATTTGGCAGTGAAGCAGTCGTGGCTGGCAATATCATCATCCGCCAGCGTGGAACGAAATTTTTGCCCGGCAGGAATGTCGGGCTCGGACGGGATTACACGATTTTTGCGCTGGTCGATGGACAGGTGCGTTTCGATCGGTCAGGACGCCGGGTGAACGTCGAGCCTGCGGCCACCAAGTAGGCGGAAATCTGGTTGCGCTCCCGAAGCGTTTCCGCGCGGGCAGAACCGATCCATTTGAATGGTTGTGCCCGGCTGCTTTTTTGTTCTATAACTGAAAGCTCCCATGAAATACCAGACCTACATCCTCTTCGGCGCGCCCGGGAGCGGCAAAGGCACCCAGGGCAGGACCCTCGGCAGCATCCCACGCTTTTTCCATTGCGCCTGCGGAGACGTCTTTCGCTCGATTGATACGCGCACAAAAGTAGGCCGCGCTTTTCTTGAGTACTCGAGCAGGGGCCAGCTCGTCCCGGATGAGATCACGGTAGAGCTCTGGCGGGCGCAAATCGACGCGGCGGTCAATGCCCACACCTTCAAACCCGACATCGATATTCTCGTGCTCGACGGCATTCCGCGAAATGTCGGGCAGGCCAAAATCATGGACGAACTGATCGACGTCCGCCGGGTTTTTCACCTTTCCTGCCCCAACCGGGCGTCCCTCTTCGAACGGCTCAAAAAGCGGGCCCTGAAGGACAATCGCCTCGATGACGCGAACGAAGAGGTGATCAATCGCCGGTTGGCCACCTACGAAACGGAATCGAAACCCGTGCTGGGCTACTACGGACAAGACCGGATCACCTGCATCGACGCCACGGAGCCGCCCGCGAAGGTTTTGCTCCACATTCTCGAGAGCATAAACGGAGTGAATGGGGCGAATGAGCCAGCAGCAGTTTGAGAATTTCACCGCCTCCAGCCTGTATTGCGAGAAGTGCAAAACCGCGATGCCGGTGCGCGAGCGGCTTTTGCTGATTCTGCCGGACAAGGAAATTTTCGATTACCTCTGCACCGGCTGCGCTTCGTCAGTGGGCCAGCGCGAAGTCACCGCGGGTGAGAAAATGATGGCGCAGCGGACGGTCGCGCGCCGTCCCCGGCGGCGGGCTCCCGCGCAACGCCTGCAGCTCTAGCGCGCAATGCGCATCGTCTTCATCGGGACGGGCGAAATCGGCGTGCCGGTCTTGCGCTGGCTCCAGAGTTCGCCCGAACATCAGTTGGTTGGAGTGATTACTCAGCCGGACAAGCCAGCGGGGCGAGACCAACGGATCGAAGCGCCCCCGATCAAGGTGGCGCTGGCCGGCAGCGACGTCCCGATTCTGCAACCAGCCCGGGTCAAACACGAAGAAGCGGTGGCGGAAATTCGGGCGCTGGCGCCGGATGTGATCGTGGTGATTGCTTATGGGCAAATTCTCCCGCGGACTGTGCTGGAGATTCCTCCAGTGGCATGCCTGAATGCATCGCGGCGCGGCGCCGATTCAGGCGTCGATCGTGGCCGGTGATCGCGAGTCGGGCATAACCGTCATGTACATGGACGAGGGTCTGGACACTGGCGACATTCTGTTGCAATCAGCCCTGGAGATTGCCAGGGACGAGACCGGCGGATCACTCCACGACCGGCTTGCCCAAATCGCGCCGGCGACACTGGAGAAAGCGCTCACATCTCTTCAGCAGGGAAACGCCGCACGAATGCCACAGGATTCGTCCCTGGCCACCTACGCCCCCAAGCTTCAGCGGGACGACGGCCGGATCGATTGGACGGAATCGGCGGCGTTGATCGAGCGGAAGGTTCGCGCTTTCGACCCGTGGCCGGGGGCATTTACGCTCTTGCGGAACGAGGCGGGGACCCCACGCAAGTTGAAGATCTACCGCGCGAAATTAACCGAATCTGCGGAGGGAGCGCCGGGTGAGATTCTTCGCTCCAATGGCTCGCTGGTGGTCGCGGCAAAGGGTGGCTCCCTGGCGTTGGGGGAAGTTCAGCTCGAAGGAAAACGCCGGATGACCGCGGCGGAGTTTCTGCGGGGGTACGCCGGGCCATTAACCCTGGCCTAGTGCTTGTCATCCCGAGCCGCGCAGACGGCGAGGGACCCCGCAAGCGCCCTGACGCTTCCGCGTTACGTGACGCGTCTCCGTTGCTCGCCGCCATCCTCTTGATAGGGAGCTGCTATTCCAGGTGTGAGGTCCCTCACCGTCTGCGCGACTCGGGATGACACCCGTTTATACAAACCCACCTACCCCGCTCGCATTTTGCTTCCCAACGCGCCTACGTTCTGATGATTATTGCCGCCCATGCAGAGCGAATCTTCCGCGCCCGCCTATAAGCGCATCGTCCTCAAACTGAGCGGTGAAGCGCTCCGCGAACCCGGCGCGCGCGAAAATATTTCGCCGCAGATCGTGCGCGAGATCGCCCAGCGCATCAAGGAAGTGAAGGATCTTGGCGTGCAGACTTCTGTCGTCATCGGCGGTGGAAATATCTGGCGCGGCGCTTCCGCCAGCCACCGCGGGATGGATCGCACCACGGCGGATTACATGGGCATGCTGGCGACCGTGATCAACGGCCTCGCGCTGAAGAGCGCCCTGGTGGAGGCCGGCATCGAAACGCGCGTGCAAACGGCAATTGAAATGAAGAACGTGGCCGAGCCGTTCATTCTCGGACGCGCGGTCCGCCATCTGGAGCTGGGGCGTGTCGTCATTTTCGTCGCCGGCACAGGCAATCCCTACTTTTCCACCGATACGACCGCAGCGTTGCGCGCGAGTGAAATTCGGGCCGACGTCATCCTGAAAGCAACGAAGGTCGACGGCGTTTATGACCGGGACCCGAAGGTGGATCCGAGCGCCCGGCGCTTTGAACGCCTGACATTCTCCGAGGCCCTGACCCAGCGGCTCAAAGTGATGGATTCGACGGCCTTCAGCCTTTGCATGGACAACAAGATCCCGATCGTCGTTTTCGATATGAACACTCCCAGCAATTTCACCGACATCGTGCTCGGCAAGAAAGTGGGAACGATTGTTTCCGAGTAACATCCGGGAAAGGTGGGATCGAGCCGGATCCATCGTGATTTCGTGATTGCGATTATTGTCCCAGCAGGCTTCTATTGCTCGCCGTAAACTACCTTCCAACATGACCGCCGAAGAAATTTTGTTTGATGCCGAAGTCTCCATGGAGAAGAGCGTCGACTACATGGTGCACGAATTTTCCAGCGTGCGGACCGGCAAGGCCTCGCCCGCTCTGGTGGAAAACGTGGACGTGGAAGCCTACGGCTCCGCCATGAAGTTGAAGCAGCTGGCGCTGATCACGACTCCGGAGCCCCGGCTTCTGGTGGTTCAGCCGTTCGATGCGGCAACTGTAAAAGACATCGAGAAGGCCCTGAAGGAATCGAAGATCGGCATCATGCCGCTGGTGGATGGGAAAGTCATTCGACTGCCGATTCCGGAGCTTTCCGAGGAACGCCGGAAGGATCTGGTAAAGTCGTTGCGTCAGATGGCGGAAGAAGCGCGCGTCCGGGTCCGGGCGAATCGGCGCACCGCGGTGGATGACGCGAGAAAGATGGAGAAGTCCGGCGGACTGACCGAGGACGGTTTGCGCGATCTGGAAACCGACGTGCAAAAGCTGACCGACAAATCGGTCAAAGAGATCGATGAACACCTCGAGCGAAAAGAAGCCGAGGTCATGAAGATCTAGCGGGCGCTTGAAGGAAGCGTCATCGCCGTCTTCCTGAGCCGCAGAGACGGCGAGGGATCTCGCAACCGCTCGCCCGCCGCTTCCGCGACTTGCCAATCGCCCATGCCTTCGACTCGGCGCGGCGCAAGCAAGCCCGCACTGCAGCTGCGAGGTCCCTCGCCGTCTGCGCGGCCCGGGATGACACCCGGGCGGCGCACAAACAATGCGTGTTCTACAGGCGAACCAAATCCAGCAGAAACTGGCACCAGAGATAAACCATTCCGCGCCAGGAATACTTGACCTCGCCGTCGGACGTCGATTTCAGGACGCCTTTCTGGATATTGTGCGCGATCTGGTCGCGTAAATCATTCTCGACCTCGAGCTGGATGCGCTCTTCATCCATCGGGTAGATCACACTAATCTCGACCTGGTGGAGCCGCAGGAACTCGCGGTGGCTTTGATAAAGCTGCCAAAACGATTGATCCGGCCGCTGCCGGTTGATCCTGAAATGGGGAGTCAATTTCAGTCCGTAGGAGAGCGGATAGTTCCAGGTGGTCCAAATGATTCCGTCATTCGCGCGCGAGGAAATACGCAGATAGTAAAATGAAAGATCGTCCTGTTCGTTCAGGCAGATCGTCGCCTGCGCGCGATCTTCTTCCTTGTAAAAGAGCCGGAAAAACTGCCGATAATCCTCCCAATCCCACCCCGCGTCATTGATATGAGCGAATCCTTCGTTCTCAATTTCGCGCGTGATCTCGTCGAGGGTCGGAAAAATATCCTCGGAAGGCGGACGCTTTGGGCGAAGCGCCTTCTCCTTTGGCAAACGCAACGCCCGAATGCGGGTCAGGATTTCCAGCCAGGGAAGGAAGAACCAGGCCAACGCGGCCATTAGACCCAGCCCCCAGCTGTCGCTGACAAAGTAAACCGCGAGGAAGGTGGAAACGAGAATGCCGATCGCGCCTGTCTTTTGCGCGAACGACGTTTGGTAGCTTCGTAAGGCGACGCTGAGAACAGCAACGCCCAGCGTAAGGAAGAGACCAAAGAGCATTAAGGCTCGATTCCGTGCTCGCTCAGAAATTTCTCCAGCTGGTCGGTATCAAAATTAGCCAGAACCTCGTCGCCGGCTACGAGCGTCGGCACATAGGTTTGATCGGACAGCTCGGCCATTTCCACAAACGCATCGCGATCCCGGCCGACGTCGATCACCGTAAACTGGTAACCGCGCTCAGACAGGTAGTCCTTTGCGTCCATGCACCATGAGCACATGGCACGGCTGTAGAGGGTGAGTTCGGTCGCCACGAGGGGAATAAACAAGCCCATCCCGTGCCGTCAACCGCACCGGCTGATTCCGTTTCGGCCCGCAACAGTTTAATACGATTTCGCCCAGACGACGCGCCGCACACTCGGCTCCCCGCTAAACGGACAAGTCCCGGCTTCAGGCGGGCTAGCTGGATCGTCCAACGGAATACAGCGGATGGTCACTTTCAGGTCGTTCTTGATTTGCTCTTCCACCGCCCGCGAGCCGTTCCAATGGGCGAGGGCAAAGCCTCCGTGAATCTCGGGCTTGGAGAGATTCTTCGGCGTGAAGAAATCGTAAAACTCCTCCTTCGAATCGATCATGCGGGTGTGGGCATCGCGAAACTGCCTGGCGCGATCGAAAAGATTCTGGTGGATGGACTCCAGCAGCCCAACGGCGCGCGCAACGAGTTCTGCGATCGGAAGGAACTCTTTCGTTTTCAGAGGCTGATCTCGCCGGCTTACCGCGACGGTGCCCGACTCCAGATCGCGCGGACCCAGTTCGACCCGAAGCGGTACCCCTTTCTTGATCCATTCCCAATTCTTGACCCCACCGCCAAGATCACGTTGATCGACCTCCGCCCTGAGCGGGGCGCCAAAATACGTTAGCGCGCGCAGTTCGCCCGCGAGTTTCTCCGCGGCTTCCAACACGCGGGCGCGGGTCTCTTCTTTCGTCGTGATTGGCAAAATGACGATATGAATCGGCGCAATCCGCGGAGGGAGGACGAGGCCGTCATCGTCGGCATGCGCCATGATGACGGTGCCGATGAGCCGGGTGCTCATACCCCAGCTGGTGGTCCAGCCGAATTCCTGTGTCCCCGTCCGCGTTTGGAACTGGATTCCGCTCGCGCGCGAAAAATTCTGGCCGAGGAAATGGGAGGTACCAGCCTGGATCGCCTTCCGATCCTGAACCATGGCTTCGAGGCAAAGCGTCTGGACCGCGCCGGGAAAGCGTTCGCTCTCGGATTTCTCGCCGCTGAAAACCGGAATCGCGAGGTGATCGCGCACAAAAGTCTCATACACGTCGAGCATCTGTCTGGTCTCGGCGCGCGCTTCGGCTTCGGTTTCGTGCACGGTGTGACCTTCCTGCCAAAGAAATTCGGTGGTGCGGAGAAAAATGCGGGGCCGCATCTCCCAGCGCACGACATTCGCCCACTGATTAATGAGAATGGGCAGGTCGCGATAGCTCTGGACCCACTTCGCGTAGCTCGCGCCGATAATGGTCTCGGAGGTCGGCCGAACCACCAACGGCTCGGCGAGCGGACTGCCCGGAACCAATTTTCCGTCGGCGTTGATCTCCAGGCGGGTATGAGTAACGACCGCGCATTCCTTTGCGAAACCCTCTACATGGGCTGCCTCCCGCTCGAAATAGCTGAGCGGAATGAAAAGCGGGAAGTAGGCATTCCGATGCCCGGTTGCCTTGAACATGACATCGAGCTGACCCTGCATGTTTTCCCAGATCCCGTAGCCCCACGGACGAATTACCATGCAGCCCCGCACCTCGGACGATTCCGCCATCTCGGCCGAACGGATCACCTGTTGATACCACTCGGGAAAATCCTCGTCACGTCGCGGGGTGATCGCGGTTTTGGCGGTTGGAGTTTGATTGGCCATGCGAAAGCGGCAAAATTACGCTTGGCGAAATGAAATGACCAGCGACCATTTCTCATTCGCCGCCGCAACCTTTCAACGCCGCGGGGTTTTATTAATTAAATATGAACGCCAAATTCAGTTTCGCCCTGGTTTCGATCCTGACCGCCGCCCTCCAGTTCGCGCCCATGGTCCTGGCGCAACCACCGGCCGACAGGCAGCCCCGGCAGTTTCAAATGGAGCGCCGCAACCGCTGGGCCAGCCTGAGTGAAGATGAGCGGGCGAGGTTGAAAGCAGCCCATCAAAAGGCCATGGCTGATCCCGCCGTCCGTGCGGCGCGAGAGAGGCTCAGGCAAGCGCGCCGGGAATTCCGCGACGTCCTGCGTCCCGCTCTGCTAAAGGCGGATCCTTCCATCCAGCCGATCCTCGACAAAATGCGACCGGAGCGGCCGGATAGAGAATAGGGTCACGCGCTTTCCCAAGGAATGTCATCCTGAGGCCGGCGAAGCGCGCCGAAGGACCCCACGACTGCAATGTGGGCCTTCCCGAGAATTGATAGCGCAATGTCCCTTGGTGAGGTCCCTCGCCGTCTGGCGCGGCTCGGGATGACAGCGTTCCTATCGAACGTCGGTTCTGACCGCAACTAGTCCCTCAGAAATTTCGCGCGACGAGAGCCTCTGCGGGCGATTGCCCCCGCTCGACGTAGCTGCCGGCAAAATCCATGCTGCAAACCGTTCTGAATCGCGCGTGGCGGCCGAACGCTGCCCCCGCAAAACTGAAGTTTGCGTTGAAAATATTCTGACGGTGCTTTCGGCCGGACAAGCCGTCGTCAATAATGAGTGCAAGCACTACGTCACGTGCCGTCGCCTTGCCATAGGAGATATTCTCGCCCCAGGAGCCGCCGAAAGTTCCGTATCGAGCCATCCGCCCATTGGCATGGCTGGAATCCCGGCCAGCGTGGCCGAATCCCCCGTCGGCTTGATCGGCGCAATGGTCGGCGGCGGCGCGGCTCATGCCGGGAGAGAGCGTTAATGGCGCCAGCGGTTGGGCACTTCGCAAAAAGCGAATCGCTTCATCCACCGCTCGCGTCCCTTCTTTCGTCCGAATTTTCGTCTGGCCGGGCAAGACCATCACGTTGCCGCTCATCCGATCGCGCACCTCTTGGACGAAGGTGGCGTACAGGGCCGGGTTTTGGCGAGCGAGGTTCATTTCCCGGACGACGGCGCGAGAGGATGTATTGCCGGCATCGGACTGTGGTTCGCCGCCATAGACGGGATGAAAGGCCAGCACGAGGAAAAATAACGGGAGCGTAGAGGGACGCATTATGGTATTTCTAAGCAATCGCGGTGCCAGTCGAAGCCCCGGCCAACCGGTCGAAGAATTTTCCGATGATTCCCCAGATCATCTGAAGAAGCTGTTGACACCTTCAGGGCACGCTCGTAATTTCCGTGCCCTTTCAGCCCTGAAATGAAAACCTTTTCTGCCAAAGCCAATGAAGTCCCCCGCAAGTGGTGGATCATCGACGCCAACAATCAGATTCTCGGCCAGGTTGCCGTGAAAGCGGCCAATCTGCTGCGCGGAAAAGAAAAGGCCATCTACACCACTCATGTCGATACCGGCGATTTCGTGGTCGTGATTAACGCCGAGAAAGTTCGCCTGAGCGGCAAGAAAGAAGAGCAGAAGAGCTACATGAGCTTTTCCGGTTTCGTCGGCGGCCACAAGTCAGAGAACGCGCGGGCGCGCCGGGCGCGTCATCCGGAATTGCTGGTTGAACGCGCCATCCGCGGAATGATTCCGCATAACAAACTCGGGCGCGCCGTTTACCGGAAGCTGAAAGTGTATCGCGGCGATTTGCATCCCCACGCCGCGCAGCAGCCGGCTCAGGTCTCATTCGCTTCCTAGGAATTTCCCATGGCATCAACTCAGGAATTTATCGCCACCGGCCGCCGCAAGACCTCCGTGGCCCGCATTCGGATGACGGCGGGTAGCGGCAAGATCGACATCAACGGCAAAAGCTTTGAAGATTACTTTCCCACCGTCCCGCTGCAGAACACGGTGCTTCAGCCCCTTCAAGTGGTGAAGCTGGCGAATTCCTACGATCTTTCCATCAACACGACTGGCGGGGGCGCCACCGGCCAGGCCGGTGCGGCACGGCTCGCCATCTCCCGGGCTCTTCTGCAGGTGGATGCAAATCTTCGGGGAACGCTCAAAGCGGAAGGATTGCTTCGCCGCGATCCGCGAATGAAAGAGCGCAAGAAATCCGGCCAGCCCGGAGCCCGGAAGCGCTTCCAGTTCTCGAAACGCTAGGAGCAGCTAAATCCACCGAACGAGCCGTTCGGGGATGTTTGGCGGCAGCCTTGCCGCCGGGGCCTTCTATCCTTTTGGCGAACCCGCCGGCTTGGGCGAATTCACGGCAGCCGGAGCGGCGGCCGGGGGAGCTGCAGGAGCAGCGGCCGGAGGCGCAGCCGGCGCAACACTCATAGCCGGCACGGTTGTAACTGTTTCCGCGGCTGCAGGCGTGGGTTCGCTGCCTTTCAGCAACCGAAGCTGTCGTTGTGCCTCGTTGGCCACAAGACTTTCCCGGTACTTGGTCAGAATCGTCTCGCAAACGCGTCGCGCTTCATCGACCTGCTTCTTCTCCTTAAGAAGGTGCACCTGCGAAATCATCGCGATCGGGGCGGTGAAACTTTGCGGGTCGTCCGTGGCCAGCTTTTGATAGGCCGTCAGCGCTTCATCGGGTTTGCCGAGGGCTTCAAGATTCGCTGCCATCGCCATCCGCGCGGCTCCTCTCAGCTCATGAGTTGGATTCTTGTCGAGGAAGGTTTGCAGAGTCGTATTCGCCTCGGCGAACTTCTTTTCCTTCCTCTGTTCTTCTGCGAGGAAAAGGTAGGCGGACGCGCCCGCCGGGGTTCGGGGGTATTGCGCGATCACCTTTTGAAAATCAGGGGCGCTCTTAGCCGCCGCCAGCAGGCTCGTTGCATCGGCCTGCCGACGCTCGGTATACATTCGAAATCCGCCCCAGGCTGCGACCGAAAGCAGCGCGAGAAAGAGGACCGCGAAGACTTTGTTCTTGTGGCGGTCCCAAAACACCTGGGTCTCGAGCACTGGATCGGTGGATGGAAGGGTCGGCATGGTCGGTTTTTTCGAGGCCTCGGCCCGGTCTGGGAGCGCGAGGCTTGCTCTTATGCCACGCGAAAGTTTCCTGCGCAAGGGCGAGAAACGGAAGCGGTCCAGGCGCCATCCGGGGCCTGAAACAGCGCCGGCCGCAAAGAACGACCACTAGCGGCGTTTCTTCCTCCTCATGGGCAACCTGATCCTGGCCGAGGGACGGGTGTCGGCCTTGAGGAATTTTTGCATCAGCGCCAGTGCCTCCCTGTTTTCCGCGGCAGAATTCGAAGCCGTGCAATCGGCGGGAATGATCAGACGATAATCGCGCATGTAAGCATCGTTCGCGGTGAACAGGACACAAAAATTCCCGGCTATTCCCGTCACGATGAGCGTCTCGGATCCGAGATAGCGGAGGAGAATCTCAAGCGTCGTTGAGAAAAAACCAGAATGCTTCGGCTTCAGGACAAAGTAATCGTCTTCCTCCGGCTGGAGCAGTCTGACGATTTCGCGGCCACGCGATTCCGGGCGCAGGCAATGCTGAACCTGGCGGCGAAAATCCGACTGCCACCGCCCAAAGTTGTCGTTGACGTATATCACGGGCACGCCCGCCTTTTTTGCCCGTTGCTTCAGGCGAAAAATCTTTCGCGCCATTGGCCGAGCAAAACGCAGAAGCTGATTGGCTTCCGGAAAATCGAGGTCGTTAATGACGTCGATGAGGAGCAGCGCGAAGGCGCATTTGTCCGGCGCGCTTCCGTGAAGATCCTGATTTTTCTTCGCGGCCGGAGTGCCAGGCCTTTTCCCGGCGGTCATCTCATTTCTTTTTCTTCCCGCCGGATTTCTTTCCGCCCTTCTTGCCGCCCTTTCGCGCGCTGGTCTTGCTGCTCTTCTTCCCCCGGCCCGAGCCGCTCTTCTTGCCGCCCTTGTCCGATTTGTTCACCGTGGCCCAGGCGCGTTTTTCGGCCTCCTTTTTGGAGACGCCCCGTTTTTCGTAGCCTTCCTCGATATGCTCCGCTTTGCGTTTCTGTTTGGACGTGTAACTCGATTTGTCTCCCTGTGGCATCTTCCCTCCTTAGTTAATTTTCCTCCTTCATTGGAGAAACGCATCTCGCGCAAGAGACGGATTTATCCCCTTGTTCACTACATTGATACACGCGCACCGTTGCGTTGCGGCGAAACGTTTTCATGAACGCGCTCCAGAATTTTCTCTTCGCCCTTCTCGGCCCCGACGGCAAAGTAGCGGAGCTGACCTTGCTCCAGGTCTCGCTTCGCGCTCTGTTCATTTTCATCATAGGCCTAGCTCTCGTCCGCATCGGCGACCGGCGTTCGCTGTCGGAAAAGACCGCCTTCGACGCGATCTTCATTGTCTTGATTGGTTCGATCCTATCCCGCGCCATTAACGGCACCGCCCCCTTCGTCACCACCATCGCCGCTGGCGTTGTCCTTATGCTCATTCATCGCGCCTGCGCCTTCGGTGCCTGCAAATCGCACGCCTTCGGCAAGCTCATCAAAGGCCGCCCTGTTACCCTCGTTCGGAATGGTGAGATCGATCGGGGCGAAATGAGACGCGCGCTCGTTTCCGATCACGATCTGGAAGAAGATTTGCGCCTCGACGCCCAGATCGAAGGTGTCTCCGATATAAAGATCGCACGCCTCGAACGCAGTGGTGACATCTCCTTTATCAAAAAATCGCAGTAGGCGACCCCAGGCGGCGGTCGTCATTGGGGCGAACTCTCCTTCATTGGGCGTTGGACGTTGGACGTTGGACGTTGGACGTTCCCTCTATGCCTCAACACGACAAGCTTTTCATCCCGGGCCCGGTCGAAGTCTCGCCGAAAACCATGGCCGCTTTCTCACGACCGATGATTGGCCACCGGGGTCAGCCGTTTAAGGACCTTTACCGGGACGTTCATCCGAAGCTTCAGAAATTGTTCGTGACCAAACAGCCGGTCTTTCTCTCCACGTCCTCGGCGTGGGGTGTGATGGAGGCTTCGATCCGCAACCTGGTCGATCGCGGCGTGCTCTGCTGCATGTGCGGCGCGTTCTCCGATAAATGGTTCGACGTCGCCAAGCGGTGTGGGAAAAACGCCGAGCCATTGCAGGTCGAATGGGGCAAACATATCGATCCCAAAGAAATCGATACCCGGCTTGCCACTGGAAAATTCGACACCGTTGTCCTGATTCACAGCGAGACGTCCACCGGCGTGATGAATCCCCTCGCCGAAATTTGCTCTACTCTGGCCAAGTACCCGGATGTCGCGCTGGTCGTCGATACCGTATCCTCCTTCTCCGGCGTCAAGATTGAGATGGACAGTCTCGGCATCGACGTCCTGCTCACCGGCGCGCAAAAGGCGTTAGCCCTTCCGCCCGGCTTTTCCCTTTTCTCCGCTTCCGAGCGCGCCTTCGCCCGCGCCGAGAAAATTCCAAACCGCGGCTATTACTTCGATTTCCTCGAATTCAAGAGGCAGCAAGCCGAGTGGATGACGCAAAGCACGCCGAGCATTGGGCACATCCACGCCTTGCAATCAAAGCTCAACGAAATCCTCGAAGAAGGATTAGAAGCGCGCTTCGCCCGGCACGCCCGCACCAACGCGCTCGTGCACGATTGGGTCCGCCGCGCTGGCTTCGATTTCTTCGCTGAAGA
>QHMY01000018.1 GCA_003218305.1 Verrucomicrobiota bacterium | reverse complement strand
CAGCAATGGGGCAGCGTTCCCGCCGCCGGCACGGTCACTGGGATCGGAGAGATCGCCGGGGTTCCGTGCATGATCGTCGCGAACGACGCCACCGTAAAAGCCGGCGCGTTTTTTCCCGCCACGGTCAAGAAAGTGATTCGCGCCCAGCGGATCGCCTTCGAATGCGCGTTGCCGCTCGTCTATCTGGTTGATTCGGCCGGCGTTTTCCTGCCGATGCAGGACGAGATCTTTCCGGACGAGGATGATTTTGGCCGAATCTTTCGAAACAACTCCGTCATTTCCGCCGCAGGCCTTCCGCAATTCGCCGCCATCATGGGTAATTGCGTGGCCGGGGGCGCCTACCTTCCGGTGCTGTGTGACAAGATTTTGATGACCGAAGGCAGCGGCCTTTACCTCGCGGGACCTTCCCTGGTCAAAGCCGCGATCGGGCAGGTGGTCGAGGCCGAAGAACTGGGCGGCGCTAAAATGCACGCCGAGATCAGCGGGACCGTCGATTTCTACGAGAAGGACGATCCGTCATGCTTGAAGCGGTTGCGGTCCCTGGTCGCTTTGCTGCCGGAATCCGAGGAGGCGAAACGGCGGGAGAAAAGCAAGAGCTACGCACCGGCCAACAAGCCGGAGGCGGTTTACAATTTGATGAGCCTCGACGGCAACAAGCCGTACGACACGCGCGACCTTCTCGCTTCAATAATCGATGCCGATTCCCTCGATGAGTACAAGGCCGATTACGGCAAGACGCTCGTCACCGCCTACGCACGGATCGCGGACCGCCCCGTCGGAATCGTCGCCAGCCAGCGCCTCCAGGTCCGCACGAAGAAAGAGGGGATTCAGATGGGTGGCGTCATTTACGCCGACAGCGCGGACAAGGCCGCGCGCTTCATCATGGATTGCAACCAGACCGGCCTTCCCATTATTTTTTTCCAGGATGTCACCGGATTCATGGTCGGGCGCGACGCGGAGCAAAGCGGGATCATCCGAAGCGGCGCCAAGTTGGTGAACGCCGTCAGCAATTCGACCGTGCCGAAAATTACCGTCGTAGTGGGCGGCTCATTTGGGGCCGGCAACTACGCGCTTTGCGGCAAGGGCTACGATCCGCGTTTTATTTTGGCGTGGCCGAATGCGCGCTACGCCGTTATGGGAGCCGCGCAGGCTTCCGACACCATTTTCAGCATTCTGGCGCGTGCCCAGGATCGCGGAGACAAGAAGTCGTCGCCGGAGGAATTAGAGAAACTGCGGCTGACGGTAAAACAAAGTTACGAAGAGCAAACCGACATTCGTTATGGCGCGGCGCGCGGCTGGGTGGACGCGATCATTCAACCGCACGAAACGCGCGAGGTCCTCTCGCGGCTCCTTAGCTATGTCTCTCGTCCGATGCCGAAAGCACGATTCCACACCGGTGTCGTGCAGACGTAGCGGGGCACGGCTCCCTGGTCATCCTGAGCGAAGCGAAGCGGAGTCGAAGGACCCCGGGAGATCGTCGATCGACGCGCAACTAGCGGTCGGCCGAAAATTCCTCGCTGATTCTGCGATTCATTTCCGTAACGTCAGCGAACGAATCGTCTATCGGTAGCCGCACGTCACGCTGCTCCAGCGCGGCCACGACTTCTTCCGTCGGGGTATTTCCAACGAGCACGTCTTGGGCGAAAGGACACCCGCCCAGTCCCCCGACGGCCGAATCGAAGCGCCGGCAGCCAGCGTCGAAGGCCGCCAGCACCTTCGCTTTAGCCGCGGCGCGTGTGCTGTGCATATGAATCCCCACCTCGCATTTCGGGCCGTCGCGCAATGCGGTCGCGAGGACTCGGCCAATTTGGTCCGGCTCCGCGGCACCGACCGTGTCCGCCAGGGATATCGCGTTTATTCCCAGGCTGAAGATCATTCGCGCCGCCTCTGCGACCTTCTCTTCGCTCCACGGGTCATCATACGGATTGCCGAACGCCATCGAAATGTAGGCGACCATCCCTAGTCCCGTCCCGTCGGCCATCTCCTTGATCCTTTTCAACACCGCCTGATTCTCCTCTGGCGATTGGTTTTGGTTCCGACGCAGGAATGTCTCGGAGATGGAGCAGGGGTATCCGAGCGTTGTCACCTTCTCGGTTGCGATGGCGCGCTCCGCGCCCTTCTCATTGACGACGATGCCGACAATCTCGACCCCCTCCAGGGGTTCGAGTTGCGCCAGCACGGCCTCGCTGTCGGCCATTTGCGGCACGGCTTTGGGTGAAACGAAGCTCACCGCGTCGATATGTCTGAATCCTGCCGCCATCAGGCCACGCAAATATTCGACCTTCCTTTGAGTGGGAATTTGGTGCGGCAGCCCCTGCCAGGCGTCGCGCGGGCACTCGATGAGCTTGACGGATTCCATCATGAAGGATGTTACTGACAGAATACCGTTAAGTCATGCCAGTCATTCTCATCGAAAAACAGACCCCGCGAATTACTCGACTCACGCTCAATCGGCCGGAGCGCCGCAATGCGCTTACCCTTGAACTGATGAGCGAGCTGACCGCCGCCGTGGAGGAGGCAGCAGCGGATTCTGCCCAACGCATTCTTATTTTCCGCGGGGCCGGCAAGGCGTTCTGCACCGGGCTGGATTTGGAAGCGGCCGCGGACAGCTCGAAGGCGCACGACACGGCGGAGGCAGTCGCGCGAATGTTACTCGCTCTTGCGGAAACCCGGCTGGTCACGATCGCGACCGTTCACGGCGCCGCGGTCGCCGGCGGTGCGGGGATCATGTCCGCCTGTGATTTCGTTGTCGCCGCTGAGGGCACGAAAATCGGTTACCCGGAAGTGCGGCGCGGATTAGTGGCAGGGCTCGTGATGACATTCCTGCGGCGGCAACTACGCGAACGTGATCTCCGCGAGTTACTGCTCGCTTCCGAACTGATTGACGCCGAACGGGCCCGGGAAATTGGGCTCGTCAATCGTGTCGTCCCCATCGACGCGCTGGAAAACGAAGCGAAGAAAATTACCGATTCGGTTTTGCAGGGCGCTCCCGGTGCGATCACGAATTCGAAACGATTATTGGAAAAGCTTTGGTCAACGTCAGTGGGCGAAGACATCGAGGTCGCGTTACGGCATCACCTCGAGGCTCGGGAATCCGCCGAAGCCAAAGAGGGCATCGCCGCCTTTAACGAGAAACGCCCGCCGAATTGGGTGTAACTCTCGCCTCAAAGCTCCGTTTAGAAACGGGCACAGAGGCGCATGCTTCTGGCCGATTGTGCGCTCGGTTATCCTATTGGCCCAGCTTGCCCAGAGCGGCTTTTGACTGGGAGCGCGCCTGTTCGATATCGGGTGTAAGCATTCCCTGGGTCAGCGACAGGAACTCTCGAAAAGCATCGACCGCGTCCTGGCGATGTCCCAGTTCCACGTTAAGCATTCCCAGGCGGAAAAGGATCATTCGGGATTCCGGCAGCGCCTCGGTTCGGCTTTGTGCCCGCACAGCGCTAAGTTCCTTCAGCGCTTCGTCCTTCTGCCCGCCCTGATAGAGAACGATGGCCAGCTTTTCGGTCAAGGCCGCGGTGTATTGCGGCAACCGCTGGCGCGCTTCCACGATCGAGTTCGCCGCTTCATTCAGTTTGTTTTGCCGCGTCAACGAGACCGCGCGGCGTTCGTAGGACTGGTACATCGTGTAAGGCGTTACTTCTTCAACCTTCTTCGAAATCACCTGCTGCAAATCCCGCTCGGCCTCGAAGAAGTGATTTTGATCAATCAAGGCCGTGGCGCGACATAAGTACGTCGCCGGCATCGGATGAATCTCAATGGACCGATTGAAGGCCGTGACCGCTTCGTCCAGCTTCTTGGCTTCATTCAGCTGGACCCCATACTGTTGATAGTTGTAAGCGGAGTTCGGATCAGATTGCACGCCCCACTCCCAAAGCGCGAGGTTTGATGTCCAGGCCCGGTTGTATCGAACGGTGGCAGCGGCCAGAGGAACGGTGAGGATCGCTGCCAAGCCAAAAACCAATACGGGGCCACGGCTCGTGTCCTCACCCGCCAGGCGTTGGAGCAACGATGCGAGCGCGGGAATCAGCAGAATCAGAAAACCGAGCAGAGGAAGGTAGAGGTAGCGATCGTGCACCAACTGTTCAGATTGAAACGCCGAAATGTTCATGGCCGGAAGGAGGGGAACTACGAACAAGGCCAGTCCAAATCTCGCGATCCTCGTGCGGCGAGCCATCCATATCGCCCACCAGGCCACGGCAATGGTAATGACGAGTGGAACGATGCAATTGCTCAGTCCTGCGTTTGCCGTGGTTACCGCGCGGAGCGGATAAGACGGTCCAATCCAAATCGGCACGACCATCTGACGAAGGTAAAACGTAAAAACCGCCGGGAGGCTGAGAATAGTCTGACCCAGGCTCGCTCCGCCTTCTGGCCGGATCTGAAGAGTCCCCAGAATCGAGTGCCGGATCAAAAGGTAGACGACTGCCGTGCCCGCGAAGGGCCACGCGATTGAGAGCGCTTTGGACCACGGGGCTCCTTTCTCGCCATCCTCGCGGAGCAACGCCATTACCACTACCGGGTACAGGATCGCGACTTCCTTCGCCCCCAGCGCCACCAGATAAAGCGCGATGGCCAGTCCCCATCTAAACGGTGTCTTTTTTTCGCCCAGCAGCGTTACGAACCAGATCGAGCCGAGCAGAGCCGCTCCCAGAATCAGGTCGGGCGCGCCCGAGATCCAGGCAACCGACTCGCTATGCGCCGGGTGGACGGCAAAGATCAAGGCAATCGCTCCGGCGACGGGCGGTGAAACACGCAGGCGTCGTAAAAGCGCAAACCCGAGTGCGACGACGGCAACATGCAACAGGATGTTCGTCAGGTGCCAGCCCACGGGACCGAGTCCAAAGCACCGAAAGTTGAGGATCATCCAAAAAACAAACGATGGCCGCCAATAGTTGCTGACCGCCTGATCGCCCCCCTTGAACGCCCAGACGTCCGACGTCAGGGCGTGCCAGAACTGCGAGCCATCCTGAATCAGGGTGTTACGGACAATCTGGCGCAGATCGTCGTATACGAATTCACCGCCCAACGCGTTGATATAGACGAGAACGCCCAGCACCAGCGCCGGCAGAAGCCACCAAAAATCAATCCCCGCGCCGCCTTGCTTCTTCTGAGGCTTCAGTTCTTTACCACCGCCACTCGAGCGATGTCGTGCTGGTCGCTGTGCCTTAAATTTCTTGCCCATTGAATCAAAACCGGTCCGCGCCTGATCTTCCTCAATACTCGGCGGTCGCAAAAGTAATTCCCGCCGCCAAACACTCCGGGCAGAGCCGATATTCGCGGTTTTCGGCTTCGGCTTCGGCCGACAACAGGAAAAGTTTGTGACAGGGGTCGTGCAGGCAATTTACGAAACGGCTCGTCGTGCGCCCGGTATGCATGCAGCGGCCAATCGGCACGAGCCCTTCCTCCACCCGCACGGTCATCCGTTGATCGAAGACAAAACATTCCCCCTGCCAGTGTTCGTTTCCAAACTCTTCCTGGTAGGCCGCGATTCCGCCGTGAAGTTGAAAGACTTTCGTGAATCCCTTGCTCCGGAAAAGTGCCGACGCCTTCTCGCAGCGGATGCCGCCGGTGCAATACATCAGCACCGTTTTGTCCTTCAAACCCTGCAAACGATCGACGTATTGAGGCAACTCTCGGAAGTGTTCGATGTCGCACACCACCGCGTTCTCAAATTTCCCGGCCTCCGATTCAAACCGGTTGCGAATATCGAGCGGCACTGCGTCGGGATTTTCTTCCATCATTCGCTTCCACTCGGACGGGCTCAATTGATTGTCCTTATCCGGCGTGATCGCCCCGGCATTAAGCGTCACGATTTCCGGGCGGACCTTGATGACCAATTTCGGAAACGTTCCGGCGTCGCCCGCGCTGACCTTGATCTCAACGTCCGCAAAGCGCGCGTCGGCCCGAAGCGTTGCCACATATCGATCCACCGCCTCTGCTGGGCCGGCCAGCGTCCCATTAATTCCCTCGGTGGCGATCAGGATCCGCCCTTTCAAGCCGAGGCCAGCGCACAACTCCCGCTGATCTGCAGCAAACGTCTCCGCGTCCGCAATCGTAATGTATTTGTAAAAGAGAATGACCGGGTATTCCGCCGGCGCCAACCGCGCGCTGAGATTCGTGGCGTGCATCACCGGCTCTCCTTTGATCCGCGCTCGATCAGTCTTTTCGTCAGGAACACGAGCCCCGCCATCTGCAGCCATTCGGAAACGATGTTGCCGACGACCTGGCCCCACTTGTCGTCCGGGTTCATTCGAAGATACAAGAGCAGCCAGCCGATTCCGGTAACGCCGAGAAAAATGAGCAGCGAATGCTCCTGGAGCATTTCCAGCCAGCGATTGCTCTTCCGGTGCTTGATGGGGCGGCTTTCGGCCGAACCGATCTCGTAGAGAAATTTCGTTCCCAGGATGATAACGACGGAGCCGCTCCAGTCGGCGATCGAATTTCCCAAAAAGGCGCCGACCCGCGACTGGGGAGAGCAGCAGGAATAACCAACAATCCAGGCCAGCAAAAGCAGGACGCTCACGATGCTCAGGGAATGTTCGTGCAGCCAATGTCTCTTCCTCGGTTTTGTCTTGGTCATATGGGAGTGCAGTTGCTCCTGACTGATCTCGCACAAAGTCCACTAAGGATACAAAGAGATTTGCGATTACCCGGCGGCGTGGCCTTTGTGCGAACCTCGTTTCGGAAGCTGGCTTAGAGGAGCGGCAACTGCGCGTCCGGCACGTCCATGCTCGCAAAACGCACTCCCAGTCCTATCAGGCGCACGCTCTTCCCGGTGCGCGCGAAGGCTTCGCCGAGCAGAAGCTGGAATTGATCGAGGGTCGGGGGAAGCCCTGCCCGCTCCACCGTCGTCCGGGTGAAATCGTGAAATTTCAGTTTCACGAAAATCTTGGTCACCGCCCGGGTAGCTTCCTTCTGGTCCAGATCGGCCATCAACTCCTCGAATAACTCCGGCAGTTTCTCTTCGCATTCGGTCAGGGTCTCGAGATCGGTCGGAAAGGTTTCCTCGTTGCTGAGCGATTTTCGTTCACGATCCGGCTC
>QHMY01000083.1 GCA_003218305.1 Verrucomicrobiota bacterium | reverse complement strand
CGGGGACGCTGGCACCTCAACGATATTTCTCTGCTGGAAGGAAAAAAATCTCTGCCCGTCTTCAAAGACGCGCCGAAAGTCGTGCTGCCTCCAAATCCGGCGGACAAGGCTGGCGGCAGCGCGTTGATTCGCCTCGGCGAAAAGGGAGAGACTCAGGGAATCGACGTGGTCTTTCCCGTCATGCATGGACCTCTCTGTGAAGACGGAACGATCCAGGGGTTACTTGAGCTGGCCGATCTTCCGTATGTCGGCTGCGGCGTCCTCGCATCGGCTCTCGCGATGGATAAGGAAATGGCCAAACGCGTCGCCCGTGACGCCGGAGTTCCAATCGTGCCTTACGTTTCGTTGAAGCACGAAGTTTGGAAAAAAGAGAAGCAGGCATTCGCAAACCGCATTGCGGAACAGCTGGGCTATCCGGTCTTCGTCAAGCCGGCCAACCTTTGCTCCAGCGTCGGGGTGCATAAGGTCAAGGAACCGGGCGGACTCAACGCGGCGCTCGAAGATGCCTTCACTTACGATGGAAAAGTCGTAGTCGAAGCCGCCGTGAATGCGCGCGAGATCGAACTGGCGGTCCTGGAAAATCCCGACGCAGGAGCCGATCCCCTGGTCAGCCTTCCCGGTGAGATCGACCCGACGCATGAATTCTATTCTTACGAGGCCAAGTATCTCGACGAGAAAGGAGCCGCGCTGATCATTCCGGCCAAGCTTGATCCGAAAGAGACGAAACGGGCGCAGGAGATCGGAAGGAAAGTCTTCTCCGCGCTCGATTGCGAGGGCATGGCCCGAGTCGATTTGTTTCTCGATCGAACCAGCGGAAAATTTTTCTTCAACGAACTGAACACGATCCCGGGCTTCACCTCCATCAGCATGTATCCGAAATTGTGGGAAGCGACTGGGATTGGTTATCCGGAGCTTCTGTCAAAGCTGGTCGACCTTGCGATCTCGCGGCATGAGAAAAGGAAGACCCTTGTGAGAGAATTTCAGGTCGAAAAGTAAGGTGTCGGGCACTCGGCCCACACGCCTACACTTCTCGCGTTCTTCGAAGCACTTCGACGGGTGAGCCTTCCGCGATAAAGGCCGAAACCGCCCGCGAAGAAAGCGCCTCGACGAACTGCGGACCGTAGAGAGTCGCCACGTCCGCTTCAAATCTCGTCGTCTGGGCATGCCAAATTTTCCAGCGGGGATGTTCCACCCGATACTCGCTTAGCCCGGAGCGCCGGGCGGTGTAGCCCCAGTAGTGCTCGGTAATGAATTCCTCGTGCGATCCCTCGACCGAGCCTTGCGGCTCGCCCGTAGCAGTCATCGCGAGAGTTTCCCACCGCCCTCCCCTGCGCCATTGATATTCCGCGTGCAGGCGACCCTCCGTATGCTCGAGGCGATGGCGCATCGGCACAGCGGAATAGGGTTCACCATAAAGGGTGCGAGCCACCACCGCGATCGCCTGTCGCGGAACGAGCTCGCGGACAAACGCAACCCCGCGCCGCCAGTCATCGACGCTCCTTCGACGCACATAGAAACGAAGATTCACTTCTTCGAAATCGCGATGCAGGGGAATCGGCAGACCGAGGACGCGCGTGTCCAGGAAGAGAAATCCAACGACGCTCAGGAAGGTTCTCCCTTCGTGAAAATCGAGCTCCGTGCCCCGTGGGAGCAAAGGTTCCAGCAGTTTCGGATCGGCGACGAAGTTCAACATCGCCAGGTAACGCCAGTTCGCGGTGAGAAATGGTTTGAGCATTGAGGAACGGCGTTCTTGAAAACGCAGCGCAAATGAACGGGCGGTTTTTCGCCGCCAACCCCTGTTACTGAACCCTAGCGCAGCAACTTTTCCAATGCAGGATCGGGCTCGGCCCCCAACGAAGTCGCCTTCACGTAATGAAGTTTGGCCTGCTCCTTGGCCGGCGGCTGGTTCGTGGCGTAGACCACCGCAAGATTGAAGTGCGCATCGGCGTAGTCGGGATTCACCGAGATCGCGTCCAGCATTTCCTTTTCGGCGGCCTCCTGCCAGCCCTTCTGGCTCGCCGTAATGCCGAGATAATTATGCGCCGCCGCGCTCCTTGGATTGATTCCCAGCGCCTTGGTCAACTCCGTGACCGCATCGTCATATTTGCTCTGGCGATAATAAACAATCCCAAGCGTGGTGTGCACAAACTCATCCTTTGGCGCCAGCGCCGCCGCCTTTTTCAGAGTCAATTCAGCTGCTTTCAATTTACCGGTTCGGAAGTAGACCACCCCGAGATTCGAGAGCGAATAAAGGTTGTTCGGGCTTTTCGTCAGGATGTCCTGGTACTGTTTCTCCGCCGCACGATATTTGCCGCGATCGAAATTGTCTTTCGCCTGACGCGCCATGGGGACCAGCTCTTCCGGGACGGCCGGGTTGGTTGTGGTTTGCACTGAAGGCCCCGACCCCGCCGCCGAATTTGTCGGAGCGCTGAAACTCGCTTTGAGCGTGCCTGGGGGACTATCGGAAATAGCCACCACTGGCTGCCGCAACAGGGCAAGTTCCGCCGAGGTGAGCTTCGTCACCGGCTGGGCCAGAAGCTCGATCTGCTGATTCAAGGTATCGGACTTGATCTGCAATTTCTCGAATTCTGCCAGCATGAGTTTCTTGGCCTGCTCGCGCCGGGCTTCCTCCTGCCGCTCGCGCACCACAATCCCACGGAGCATCTCGTTTTCCTTCGTGAGGCGGATCGTCTCCTCGGCGTTCGCGCCGGTCAGTTTCGCCCTCTCCAGAGCCGAGCTTGCTTCCTCGAGTTGCGAGCGCAAATCCGCCACGGTGACCTCGTAGTCCTTGTTTTGCTTCTGGCTGGCCGCGAGCTGCTGGCGCAATTGTTCGAGCTGGCGCTTCACGTCGGCCACTTCCTGCTCTTTCTTTGGCTTGTCTTCGCTGATTTCCCGGACGGTTTTCTCCGCGGTAGCCAGCTTCTGCTTCAAATCGGAATTTTCCGCGACCAGCACCTGGACCCGTTCCTGCGCCTTTTTGGAGTTCTTGAGCTCGTTCAACAACTCGTTGCGTTCCTTGGTTACGGTGGCGATTTGCGTTTTCGCCTCAGTCAATTTCTCTTCTTTTTCCTTTTGCGCGGCCGCGCGGCCGGCCTCCGCCGAAGCGAGCGCGGTCTTCAATTGCGCGATTTCCGCGCGAAGCGCTTCCTGCGCCTTCGAGCTTCCGGCAGTCTCCGAGATTTTCTTGAGCGATTCCTCCGCCTGCGCGAGCTGGCTGCGGGCTTCCGTTTCCGCGCCCTTCGTTTTTTCAAGGTCGGCTTGGGCTTTTTCCAGCTTGGAATTCGTTTCCTGCAAACGGCCGTTTAGATCCTCCTTCTCCTTGGCGACGGAGTCGTATTGGGTCCGCGTCTTGTCGAGATCGACCTGCAACTGATCCACCTTGTCCTGCAACTTCTTGGTCGCGTCCTTGATAACGGCGTCGGTCGCGGCGGACGTTGGCGGGGCGGGCGCGGGGACCGGGCCTTTCGCCTCACTACTCCGAGGCGCGCTGACCTCGACACTCGGTTCGGCCGGTCCGGACTTTTCGGGCAAGACGGGGGCGCTCGAGGAAACGGGCGGCGGCGCCGAAGTCGCCGCCAGATCCTTTTGGGTCCCAAGCTTACCCTGCACCCGAAGAATGCTTTCCCCGATCTTGCGGCTGCGAAAATCGACTATCGCGGGCTGCCAATCCGCATGGGTCTTTTTCAGTTCTTCGAGCAGCGCTCCGGCAAACCGGAATTTTGCGAGCGCAGGCTGGAACTGGTTGTCGTGTTCCAGTTTTTCCCCCTGCTGCGAAGTCATGTAGGCCTTGAGAAAGGCTTCACTCGGGTCGCTGGATTGAGCGGCTAAGTGCGCGGGGGCGAGGGATAGACAAAAACCGGCGAGCAAAATCAGACCGATCTTCTTCATAGAGTCGAGAAGCCGGACGATATGCATGTGCGGTTGAGTTGCAATGCGGGTCTGCATTGCGAGAAAAAGTAAAGCGCCTGCCGTGCCATCTTCCATCGCTTTACCTTTGCAATCCAGAATCTAAAATCTAGGTTCGAACGCGACGGTGGCCGTAGCTCAATGGTAGAGCTCCAGATTGTGATTCTGGCTGTTGCGGGTTCGAGTCCCGTCGGCCACCCCGGTTTTCGATTTTCGACCGGGAGCAAGGACGCAGCGTGGCACGTGCGTTGCTTAAGAAGTGGGCATGCTCGTTCCAGAGAGCTTCATGGAATTGGACCAGAAGAAGGCTCCCGCCGCGGATTTTTGGATCCGCATTCTGAACGATGAGGAACTCCGGCACTGCGACAACCTGCAAAAGTTGCTGGCTGGCTGTGAAATCATCGCGGCGCTTGACGGTGTCGATCTTCTCGCGGCGTAGCAACTTGGATCGCTCCAGACCCGTCCAATCTTTCGTTGGGAAATTGGTACGATCGCGGCTATAGTATCGCTGTTCCGCGGCTAAGAACGCTCACGTTACTCCATCGGCCGCCTCGCCTCGTTGCCTCGCTCAATCTTATGCTGTCTCGTTTTCCACTCCACCGCATCAACTGGACGACCAGCTCGTTCCTGATCGGCACCCTCGCGCTGACGCTCACCGCGGTCCCACTCTACCTTTGGTATTTCGGGCTCGATTGGTTCCAGATCGCCCTCTTTTTCCTGATGTTCTTCGCCTGCGGGTTCAGCATCAGCCTGGGCTATCACCGGCTCTTTTCGCACATCACTTTCCAGGCAGCCTGGCCGGTCCGGCTTTTCACCCTTATCTTCGGGGCGGCCGCGTTTGAAAACTCGGTCCTAATGTGGGCGAGCGAACATCGCCGCCATCACAAGCACGTCGATCACGACGACGATCCTTACAGCATCTCAAAAGGTTTCTTTTTTGCCCACATTGGCTGGCTGATTTTCAAGCTAAATCCGACTGAGCCTTACGACAATGTGGCGGATCTGCAGAGAGATCGCCTGGTGGTCTGGCAGGACCGATACGTCCAATGGATCGCGGTCGTGATGAGTTTTGTTGTCCCACCCCTGCTGGGTTTCCTCTGGGATGGATGGATTGGCGCGCTGGGCGCGTTCCTTCTCGCTGGCATCGCCAGGATCGTCGCTTTGCAGCACTGCACGTTCTTCATCAACAGCGCGTGCCACGTTTTTGGCCGGCAGCCATATTCCACAAAGTGCAGCGCGCGGGATTCCTTCATCATGGCGCTCTTCACTTTCGGTGAGGGATATCACAACTATCACCACGAGTTTCAGCATGATTACCGGAATGGCGTGAAGCCGTGGAACTTCGACCCGACGAAGTGGATCATCTGGACGCTGTCGAAACTGGGTTTCACTCGCAACCTGCGGCGCGTCGCCCAGGACAAGATTCTCCTGGCGCAACAACGCCGCAAAGCCGAGGTCGATTTTGCCGATGGCGACATCGGTCCCAACGCGGACGAGCAAGAAGTGGCGTTGGCGCGAGTGAAGCTCTGACTCCTGCGCAGCCTGCTGAAGCCGCTTCGCTATGCGAAGTGGCGTTGGCGCGAGTGAAGCTCTGACTCCTGCGCAGCCTGCTGAAGCCGCTTCGCTATGCGAAGCGCCGTTGGCGCGAAAAGACAAGTTCGATCTCGCCGCCCACAGGGTGGCGGCTACAGGAGGAGGACAACGCAGGCTCTCCTAACAGCTACCGCGGCAGCGGCTGCTCGAGATTCGTCAGCGCGTATGCCGTTACCGCGACGACCGCCGCATTTTCGGCCAATTCGCGCGGAACGATCTTATCCAGCGTGTCAGCGGCTGTGTGATGATAATGAAAGTAGGTCCGGTTGTCCTGGATGGGGCTGAACCCGGGCACTCCTTTTTTTGTCAGCGGGCCGATGTCCGCGCCGCCGGCATGCGCGCTGAAATCCAAGATGCCCGCGCCGGAATCCTGCAAAATCTTCGCGACCGGCTCCAGCAACGCCCTCGCCTCGGCCTTCGGGCCAAAACTAATTCCCAACGGGTGCCCCGCCCCGCCGTCGATCTCCATCGCCGCGTAGTGATTGGCGATCTCGCTTTCATGCTCCTTTGCGTAGGCCTTGCCACCGGCAAGTCCATTCTCTTCATTCATCCACGCGATAACCCGCAGCGTCCGCCTGGGGCGCAAACGAAGCTGCTTTATGAGGTTCGCCGCCTCCATTGAGACCGCGACGCCGGCCCCGTCGTCAATTGCTCCCGTCCCCAGATCCCAGGAATCCAAATGGCCTGAAACGATCACGATCTGCTCCGGATGCTCGGAGCCTTTCAGGTCGCCAATGACGTTGTAGCTGACGACGTCGGGAAGCTGTTGCGGGGTGAGCAGGAGGCGCATCTTCACCGGCCCCTGCGGCACCAGGGACGCCAAGAGATCGGCGTCTTCCGCAGTCACGGCGGCAGCCGGAATCTTGGGAACGTCCTTCGCGTAATCAGTTTGACCAGTGTGGGGCAGTCGATATTCCGCTCCTCCGACGGAGCGGATAAGCGCCGCCACGGCCCCCACCTTGGCCGCGGCGCTGGGAGCGTCGGAGCGGTATTTCACCGCCTGCCCATAGGCCTCGCCGGCATGGCCTTGAGCAGCCATGAGCTTGTCATAGTGATAATCGAACAGCACGATCTTGCCCTCGACCTTTTCCCGACCTAACGACTGTAATTCATCGAAATTCCGCACCACGAGCACCTCCGCGGTGATTCCAGTTGCGGGTGTCGCGACACTTCCGCCCAGCGCCGTGAGAACAATCTTCTGGGTAGTCTTCTCGGCCATGCCCGGATATTCGACCAGGGAGGCCGTCTCCTCCCCGCGCACCCAATGCTGCACGGTCACTTTCTCGAGTTGGACTTCGAGGCCGAGCGCTTTCAATTCGGCGGCCACGTATTCGACCGCCTTCTGGGCCTGGGCCGAACCAGTCAGACGCGGTCCGATATTATTCGAAAGATGCGCGACCTGCCGGTAGGCGTAATCGCTCGCCAGCGCGGCTTGCTGAAGTTTCTTGAGTTCCTCGAGAGTCTGAGCGGAATAGGGTGACGGCGTCGGACTCGGCGTCGCCGACGAGGCCGGTTCCTGGGCAACGCAGCACCATGGACCGGCTAAAACGAGGATGGCAACCCATAGAAGGGATGGCTTCGAAACAATTTGAATGCTCATGGTGCTTGGCCGTTCTTCTTTCTGCGCCTTACCAGACAATGATGCTGCCACCGCGGCGTGCAATTAAAACCCGAAAATTCCATGCGCCTAACCACACTCTTAATCACCACGTTTATCGTTGCCTTACTGCAACCGCCGCCTTCCGCCCCCGCTCAGGAAAAAAACGGCCGCTCCGATGCCGGGAAGACACTCAACGACTTCTTTGAATCGGAATGGAATTACGAGATGGAGCAAAATCCGGTTCGAGCGTCTTTCCTCGGCGACCGGCGCTGGAACGATCGTTGGGGAGACAAAAGCCTCGAAGCAATCCGAAAGAGTGAGGAACATACCGTCGATGCGCTGGCCCGGCTGACCAGGATCGAGCGCGCCAAACTTTTACCGGCAGATCAACTCAACTATGACCTTTTCAAAAAGGACCTCGAGAACGATATCGAGGAAGCCAGGTTCCGCCCTTACCTGATGCCCATCAATCAGCGCGGTGGTCCCCAAACCCTGGACGAATTGGGAGAGCGGCTCCGGTTTGAAACGGTCAAGGATTATGAGGATTGGGTCGCCCGGCTCCGCTCTTTTCCGCTCTTGATGGAGCAAAATATTGCGCTGATGCGCGAAGGCGCCCGCACCCATGTGATGTGGCCGAAGATCGTGCTGGAGCGCGTCCCTGCGCAGATCGACAAGCAGCTGGTTTCGAAGCCGGAAGAGAGCCCCTTTTTCAAACCGTTCACGAAATTCCCCGAGGCTATTTCCGCCGCGGATCGCGAGCGCCTGACCAAACAGGCGAGCGAGGCGATCGCTTCAGGAGTCCTCCCTTCATTCCAAAAATTGAAGAAATATTTCGTCGACGAATATCTGCCGGCGGCTTTCGACCAGGTTGGCGTCTGGCAAATGCCGCAGGGCGCGGAATACTACGCTTTTCTTACGCAACGGCATACGACAACCGCGCTAACGCCGCAGCAGATTCATGAGAAAGGCTTGAGTGAAGTCGCCCGCATTCGCGGCGAGATGCAGGCGATCCTGACCAAGGTCGGGTTCAAAGGGACGCTGCCGGAATTCTTCACCAAGCTGCGGACCGATCCGCAGTTTTTCTATAAAACACCGGAGGAGTTATTGGAAGCGTACCGCGCTCTCGCGAAACGGATAGATCCCAACCTGGTTAAAGTTTTCAAGACTCTTCCGCGCTGCCCGTATGGCGTGACCCCAATTCCCGACAAGATCGCGCCGGATACGACGACGGCTTATTACAACCAGCCGGCGGCTGACGGTTCCCGCGCCGGAACCTATTTCGTGAACCTCTATAAGCCGGAGACGCGGCCAAAATGGGAGATGATGGCGCTTTCGCTGCATGAATCCGTTCCGGGCCATCACCTGCAAATCGCCCTCGCCCAGGAGCTGGGCGACATTCCGAAGTTTCGCCGCTACGGCGGCTACACCGCCTTCGTCGAGGGCTGGGGGCTATATGCGGAATCGCTCGGCGAAGAGATGGGTCTTTACGACGATCCTTATTCGAAGTTTGGCCAGCTCACCTACGAAATGTGGCGCGCAGTGCGGCTCGTCGTCGACACCGGCATGCATCAAATGAAATGGGATCGCAAGCGGGCGATCGATTTCTTCATGGAAAATGCGCCGAAGGCCGAGAATGACATCGTGAACGAGATCGATCGTTATATCTCGATGCCAGGCCAGGCCCTCGCCTACAAAATCGGCGAGTTGAAAATCAAGGAGCTCCGCGATCGGGCCCGAAACGAGATGGGCGAAAATTTCGATATCCGTGAATTTCACGACGCGGTCTTGCTTTCTGGCGCGGTGCCACTGGATATCCTGGAGCGCAACATCACCTCGTGGATTTCGACCAAAAAATCCGCGCCGACGCCAAAGCCGACCCAATAATCGGGCAGCCTCTCCTGTCGCTCCGACGAAGGCGGTGTACATTCATGCCGAACACCGACGCGATGAGATCGAACACCCTGGTTCCTGCCGACGCGGATAGGCGCGTGACCGAAGCGGAGTATCTCGATGCAATCAAGGAAAGCGAAGCGCGTTGTCGCGCGCTCATCGAGAATTTCCCGGGCGGCAACATAACTGTTTTCGATCGAAATCTTCGCCTGACGTTTGCCGGCGGCCAGGACAACAAGAACTACGGCACCCCGGAAGGATTTGTGGGCAAGGCTCTCTCCGAGATCGCTCCGGCGGAAACCTGCGCGGTGGTGGAGCCAAACCTGCGACTGGCCCTGGCCGGAAAGACCGTGACCTACGAAACGCCGCATGCGGGAAGAACCTACCGGGCGACCGCTACCCCGCTGATCTGGAAGGACGGCGTGGTGGCAGAGGTGATGGTGGCGGCGGCAAACATCACGGAGCAAAAAGAGAGCGAGGAGGCGTTGCGAGCGAGCGAAGAGCGTTTTCGCCTGCTCGCCGAAGTCACCAATGATGCCGTTTGGGATTGGGACTTGGTAACGAGCGAGCTCTGGTGGAACGAGGGATTCGAAAAGCTTTTCGGTTTCGGACGGGATGAAATCGAGAAGTCGATCGACTCCTGGTACAATCGAGTTCACCCCGAAGACCGGGATCGTGTCATTCCCGGCATTCACCGCTTGATTGCGGAAGGCGGAACGGATTGGTCTGACGAATACCGGTTTCTTTGCAAAAGCGGCCGATACGCCTACGTGCTGGATCGCGGCCACGTCATCCGCAACAGTGCGGGGAAAGCCGTGCGGATGGTGGGCGGGATGCGGGACCTGACGGAACGAAGGGAGGCGGAAGCTGCGTTGGCGGCGAGCGAGGAAAGGTTTCGCGCCACTTTCGAGCAGGCACCCATTGGGATCGCGGAAATTTCGCCAGAGGGCGCGTTCGAAAGGGTCAACCCCAGGCTCTGTGAGATGTTTGGCTATTCACCTGAGGAATTACTCACTCTCAATGCCCAGGGGCTTACCCATTCCGAGGATTTGGCTACGACTTCCACCCTGGTCGCTGAAGTCCTGGCCGGCAAACGAACGACCTTCGAGACCGATAAACGGTACCTTCGAAAAGATGGCAGCATCCTCTGGGCCCACGCGATTTCGACTATTTTGCGCGACGCGGCGGGACGCCCGCGAACTTTCATCGCGGTGATCGAAGATGTCACGACCCGCAAGCTGGCGGACCAGGCGATTCAAAGCCTGCCGGGACGATTGCTCAAAGCGCAGGATGAAGAGCGGCGCCGCATCGCTCGCGAGTTGCACGATTCTACTGCGCAGGAACTCGCGGTCGTGGCCATGAACCTGGGCCGTCTCGAGGAATGGATCGAAGGCCGTGACCCCTGGGCGGAGAATCTTTTGGCCGACAGCCTGGCGGTGCTGGCCCAGGGCAACCGCGATTTGCGAACCCTCGCCCATCTTCTGCATCCACCCATGCTCGAGGAGCTGGGCCTGGCTGGCGCGCTCCGTCATTACGTAGAGGGATTTTCTCAGCGCAGCGGCATCCGGGTCGAGCTGGAATGCGGCCCTGATCTGGAGCGCTGCTCCGAAGGAATCGAGACGGCGCTATTTCGAGTGGTGCAGGAAAGCCTGGCCAACGTCCATCGTCACTCGACCAGCAGCTGCGCCTTCCTCAAACTGGTGCGCGTAGGCGATAACATTGAGCTGACCATTGCAGACCAAGGCCGGGGCTTGCCGCCTGGCCTGCTGACCGGCACAGCTGATGAAGCCCGAATCGGCGTGGGCATATCCGGGATGCGGCAACGCATGCGCCAGCTCAACGGACACCTCGATCTCAGCTCGAGCGCGCAAGGAACGACAGTGCACGCCGTTCTGCCATTTTGCGCCAAAAGTGTTTCCACCACGCCGGGCATCGCCCAAATGTAAATGAGCAACCTTAGAATTCTCATCGCCGACGACCACGCCCTGGTTCGCCAGGGTTTGCGATCGGTTCTTGAAGCGCAGCCGGGTTGGAGCGTCTGCGGCGAAGCCCAGGATGGACGCGAGGCCGTGAAGCTGGGACTCAAACTGCGGCCCGACATCTTTCTGCTCGATGTCACAATGCCGGAGCTGAATGGCCTGGACGCTGCCCGCCAGATTTGTCGAAGCCTTCCGGGGACGCCAATCCTGATCCTGACCATGCATGATTCGGATGAGCTTTGCGCGGAAGCGGTCCAGGCGGGGGCAAGCGGTTGCGTGCTCAAGAGCGATAGTCCGAGACAACTGGTGGGGGCCATTGAAGCCGTTGCAGCCGGTGGAAAATATTTCACGCGTCCGCCCGGCTCTGCCACACCGGGCGGGCCACGCTCTGCCGGGAGCAATGCGCAACCACGATTGAGCGCGCGGGAAAGAGAGATCCTGCAACTCCTGGCGGAAGGTCATACCAGCAAGGAAATTGCCGCCCGTCTCGGTATCGCCTTCAAGACGGTGGACGCCCACCGGACCAACATTATGCGACGGCTTAATATTCACGCGCTGGCCGAGCTGGTCCGTTATGCCGTGCGCGAGCGGATCATTCAGGCATAGCCCCATAGACGCCCGGCCGCCGCTAAGGCAATTCCCTTAGGGTAAATAAGTTGCTAAAAGAGGGAGCCTCCAGCTTTGCCGTAACCGATTCATGTTTACCCTTTTAGAAACGGGCTGCGGGCAGTCCATTTTTTTCGGTGGCGCCCGCATGAATCACTTAATTTTTTCTTCGATTATATTTGTCGACGACGTGCGAAAGGGGGAAGCACGTCAGGATTGTTTCCGAGATGAAAACGATACGCGTCCTGGTTGCTGACGATCACGAGGTGGTCCTCGAGGGCGTCCGGGCGTTAATCGAGCGCCAACCCGATTTGGAGGTGTGCGGCCTCGCCACGACCGGGCGTGAGGCAGTCGAACTCGCCCGGAAAACAATGCCCGATGTCGTCGTCCTCGACATGACCATGCCCGAACTGAGCGGATTCGACGCGATCCGCCAGATCAGGACTGCTCTCCCTGATACAGAGGTGGTAGTCTTTAGCGCTCACTCTTCGGAGGACATAATCGAAGAAGTTTTCGAGGCTGGCGCGAAAAGCTACATCGAGAAAACGGAGGCCAGCCGGGACCTGGTCAACGCGATCCGGTTGTTAGCGGAGCACAAACCGTTTTTCACCTCCAACGCATCCCAGATTCTGTTTGAAAAATTCCTGACCGGCGGAACGAAGAAAAAGGATGGTCAACTGGAAAAGAAGCTGACGCCGCGCGAAAGAGAAATCGTTCGATTGCTGGCCCAAAGCAGCAGTAACAAAGAGATCGCGAGCATCCTGGGCATCAGCATTCGCACGGTGGAGACCCACCGCGCTACCGTCATGCACAAATTGGGTGTGCGTTCGGTCGCCGGGGTGGTGCGCTACGCCATTCGTCAACACATCGTCGAACCCTAGCGGCCGCAAAATCGCGATCGTTCGATTCTCGGGAAAAACAGGGCGCGCGGCGCGGGGGCGGTTCCAAATATTTCGGCTTCCGGATCGTAAAGCGGGCAGCCATGCTCGGGAGAGCATCTCCTCGCATGAACACCCCCGGCCAAAAGGCAGAGCCAAGCTTCAGGTGCACTCACGCGCCGTTGTCTGTGTCGGAACCGAAAGGACATTACGGCCGCCTCTTTGCCAGGCCGCTCAGACCGGTTCCCCGGGATCAGGATAACAACCTGGCCGCACTGGGAACGGCCATGCGTTACGAGATCGAGCGCGAAGGCACGCTTACGCCCCGGGTGGGCTACACTTATTTCGGTCAGTTTATCGGTCATGATCTGACTCTCGACTGCACCTCCCTGGACGGTCCCTACCCGGAACCAGAGTTGACTCCGAATTATCGGACGCCCTGCTTCGATCTCGATCATGTTTATGGAGGCGGCCCGGGAAAGTCGCCCTTTCTTTACGAAGGACGACAGGGAGAAGAACGGTTCAAGATCGGAGCAACCACTCCCACCGGTTACTTGCGCGACCTGCCCGTGGAACACGGAGTGGTCCTGATCGGTGACCTGCAGGACAAGCGCAACCTCGACAATCTGATCTTACGGCAACTCCACGCTGTTTTTTTGAAGTTCCACAATGAAGCGATCAAGCAGCTAGGCTCCCATCCTCCTGCCGTAACCGGCACCGACCAGCTCGGACCCGGAACATTATTCGAGCGGGCCCAACGACTCGTGCGCTGGAATTACCAGTGGATTATCCGTCATGATTTCCTGCCGCGGATTTTACACAACGATATTTGGTACCACCGGGACCGACGAAGTCCCAGGCGCCCCAGACCGGAGAAGAACTACGCCGTGCCGGTCGAGTTTTCGCTGGCGGCGTTCCGCTTTGGACACAGCATGGTGCGCAACGCCTACCGATTGAACTGTCGCCAAAAACGCGTTGTTATCGGCCAGCTCATGGCGCTCGGGCAGGAGGCTTCGCCCATCCCGGAGGATTACCTGATTGAATGGGGAACGTTCTTTGATGGCCTGCCAACGTCTGGTCCGCAGGCGTCCAGTTCGTTTATCGATACCTCGGTCAGCCTGGCCATGCATGGCCTCTCTCCAGGAACTGTCCGCTTATCTAACAAACTGGAGCCACCCGATCCCTCAAGCCTTCCGGCGCGGACCCTTCTCCGGGGAGCGCGCGCAGGTTTGCCCTCTGGTCAGGAGGTTGCGGACGCCCTTCTGGCCCAGGGCAAAATCAAAGCCAGCGATCGACTGACTACCTCCCAGCTAATCGAGGACACCTGCGACCGTTCGGGAAGCGTTCTGCGTGAAATTGGCCTGGAGCAGAACACACCATTATTTTATTACCTGCTCAAGGAAGCGGAGCTCCTCGCCGGGGGACTCACCCTGGGTCCCTCCGGAAGCCACATTGTTTCTGAGGCGATCCAAGGCGCGCTCGAGGCGGATTCGGAAGGCTATATGGCCATGGCCGGACCGAAATGGGCCCCGCCGTCCTGGCGTTTCCCCAGTGGTTCTTCGCGGCCGATCAACTCGTTGATCGGAATCATCCAGTTGGTGGGCGACGACATCCTCCTGCCGGAATGCGAGGCGCACTGGCGCCGCTTTTTACTTCACTCTCCTTCCTAGAATGTGGAGGGATGGCATCCTCTGCGCGTTCGTGCCTCGGACTTGCCCATGACTCTGTCGAAAGCAGAAATTAGCGCGATCATACGAGCCGCTTTCGATCGCGACGACTCTTCCGGGCAACCTCCGTGGACCGTTGAGCTTCGACGGATGTTAAGCGCTCTGGCCGAAGTCGAGTTCCGGCCGGGTCGAGCTTCACCGCTCGCAAAACTTTGTGAAACCGGAGCAAGCTACGGATGGCAATCCCTCGAATCGGCTGGCCCTCCAAGCTTACTGGCGGCTGTTTCGCGCAGGGCAAAGGCCAGCTTAACGCGTGACTTGCGACGGAATCTTGAACAATTAACCCGCCCTTGCTTCGAGTTGGAAGGGAGAAGTTTTAGCCTCGCTCTGAATTCAATGGGAACGCTCGCAGAATCGACCGATCCGAGACTGGTCGATCGAATGTTCCTAGGCGACAAGCCAGGTCATCGGCTTTTTGCTCTGTTCAAGAATTTCCCGGTCCTGGCGCGGCTCTGGAGCCAGTTGATCTCCCAATGGCGGGAGCAGGTGACGGAGGTCCTGCTCCGTTTCGCGGCAGATCGCCGGGCGCTCTCCCGAATTTTCTTCAACAAACCGGTCGGAAAAACCGTGAACGCACAGCTCAGCCTGTCCAATCGGCATAACTCCGGCCGAACGGTTGCGCGTCTTCAATTCGGCGCAGGTTCTATCATATACAAACCGCGAGGAGGCACAGGGGAATCGGAATGGTTCTCCTTGCTCGACTGGATGAACCGGCAACGTTTCCGGCCCAGACTCCGGATAGCGCGCCTGCTGCAGCGCAAGAATTATTGTTGGATGGAATATGTGGAAACCACTTCCTGTAAGAGTGAAGCAGGAGCGCGCCGCTTCTATCAACGGATGGGCGCGTTGACCGCCGCCGCTTACCTCGTGAAAGCAGTCGATTGTCATCGCGACAACCTTATCGCTTCCGGCGAAAACCCAGTCTTGGTGGATACCGACGCCCTGTGGCATGTCTCAGCGCTAAGCAAAACTCAGAGCTTTTCTGATGTCCTTCATCGCACCGGCTTTTTTCCCGGCTCGAATTTTCCTCGCGGCTTGCAATCACGAAGCAGTGCGCTCGGACCAGGGAGGGCCGGGACTCACCTGCCTCGGTTGGCCGGCGAGTCGCTCCGGGCTGTGAATTACCAGCGCGAGATTGCGCGCGGGTTCGCCAGAGCATGGCGCTGCATTTTGGGCACGGCTAATCGGCGTCACGCGTTTGCCAGACGGCTCCGACGCATCCGGTCCGGAGAACGGCGGTGGATTTACTGGCCGACGGAAAAATACGCAGCCATCATGCGGGCCTCAATCCAACCTTCGGTTCTGCGATCGGGAGCCGAGCGCGATCGGCTAATCCGCGGTCTTTGCTCGCGGGTGAATGTTCCCTTAACCGTCGTGGATGCAGAAATCCTGGCGCTGAAGCGACTCGATATCCCGTACTTTGAACGCACGACAAACGAGATGCCCCCTGCTGATAATCTCCCGGTCCCTAACGAGCTTGTCAGCACCATTCGCAGCGCGCTCTCTGACTCGCGCAGCGCATCCCGCTAGCTTCTCCAAAGATTATAGGTGCAGGTTTGGTAATCTTCCGCGCTACGAATTTCAGGCGTCCCACTCTCCGGCGGAACGAAGTCCGGGATGGCGAACACCAGCTTCTTCAGCCGCTGTTCGGCGGTAAGAAACTCGATTTCAAAATCAGGAGGGAACTCGATCGCCCCTGCTTCGCTGACGGCTTGCCTGGCTGATTCGGGGGACGCAAGGCACCGATCGCGAAAATTCTTGTCGGAACCGGCTCGCGTCAGCACCACCGTTAGGCGATCTAGTTTCTCGTCATTGGTCAGTTCTTCCCAAGTCTTTGTCTGCATGGTTTGCTTTCTATTAGTGGGTGTTTGCTTTCGTTCTCATGTCCGCGACTTTCGCGGCCACCTCGTTGAGGAGTGTTTGCAATTCCGGCCCGCGGAGCTGGTCGAAACGCGGATCCAGTTCGAGGGAGCGATAGTCCACCCACCCCAAGACCACTGATTTCTTCAAGTGAGACAGGGAAGCTTCTGTCATTCCCAATGAAGCCTCTACCGCGGCCAGGCGATAAGCCGCCTCCGGATTTTCAGGTTCTCTCTCGACGTTTGCCCGCTCCTTAATGAGGCACTCTTCCAGGATACGTTGAGCTTCGCTCGTTTCTCCGAGAGCTTGTTTAGCCCGGCCTCCCGCGGAGCAGTAGGTCAATGCGCCATAAAAAGAGCCGCCGCCGTTGGGATTCGCTTTGTTCAGCGCTCGATAGAGGTCGACGGCGGTATCGAATTTCCGGTCGAAGAATTCAATTTGCGCCGCTATCTCGTCGGATTCGTTTCCGCCAGGGAGGGTGCGGCAAATTTCGCGCGCGGCCTCAAAATTACCCTGCAATAAGCGAAGACGCGCCATCCCCACCGCTCCGTGTGGCCGATGGGGCCGCAACTCGATGGCGCGGGCGTAGGCCTGTTCCGCTCGTTTGTAGTCGACGAGCCTGGTCCAGCAATCGCCGATGTCTGCGTCCACTTCGCCTGGATTCAAGCTCATTTGCACAGCGAGCTGGTGCCAGCTAAGCGCTTCATTCGTCCGGCCCAGCGCATCCATGGTCATGCCAACAAACAGCGTCAGTCGGTCCTGCAAGCCGCCAATTTCCATCGTTTGCAAACTCTGCTCGAGCGCCTGGGAAAATTTTCCCTGCTGAAGATAAACTCCGGCCAAGGCCCGATGCGCTTCAGTCGACTCCGGAGAAAGTTGAAGCGCTCTTTCGGCTTCGCTATTGGCGAGGTCCAGGAAGCTCCGGTCCGGGTTGAAGTGCATGCGGCCAGAAGCCTCCATGGCCAGATAGGTGTGGGCGAGCGCCGAATTAGGCTCGGCCTCGATAGCCTTCCTGAACAGAACGATCGCCTTGTCGAAATCGGCCGTAGTGTTGTGAACGATTAACCGTCCCGCGGTCAGCATTTCGCTGACTGCCTCGTTGCGCAATCCGGGATCGCGTTTTGAGGAAAGCAGACTCGACCAATCGCTGGTGCTCAAAATCGAATAAACTTCCTGACCCGCCTGCGTCGCCAGCGCGCCGGACCAGCCACCCTGATCTCCCCCGTCCAAAACGCGCGTCAAGAGGGTCTCCTTACTGGCTGGATCGACTAGTTGAAATGAAATGCGCTTGCGACCTCCTCTGGTTCGGATTGTTCCCGTGAGAATGGCGCGCGCTCGCTTCTGCTCTCCCTGCCCAAGAAGTTTTCCCATCCTGTCGCGGCTGACGAGAAAAGGAGGCTCGATAGTGGTTACTCGCACTGGACCAAAGGACCGGAGTGCATTCTGCAACGACTCGGCAAATGCTTTCGTTAACGCTGGGTCTGCCCTCACCAGGTCGAGATCATAAAATGGCAAAACGGCGATGGACCGCGCCGCCAGGACATTCTCCTGCATGGCCATTTGAATCTTTCGCGCGCGGAGTTGCCAGGCCACCGAACCGGCGCCCATGAGACAAAAGGCGACCAGCACCGCGGCGAGCGCGCGGTTGCGGCGAACCCAGCGCCGGGAGCGGTACCACAATCCCACTGGCCTCGCGGCAATGGGACGGTCGGCCAGCCAGTTCTCGAGATCCTGGGCCAGGCTACCCGCGGCTCGATACCGGGCCGACGGATCGCGCTCCAGGCAACGCGCACAAATTGTTTCCAGGTCGCGATCCAAATGAGGCGCCAGCGTCCGCAACCTCGGGGCGGTTTTCTCGGCCGACTGTTTGATAACCCCGAGCGCGCTGTCCCCCAGGAAAGGCAGCCGGCCCGCCAGGAGCTCAAAGAGAATCGCGCCCAGACTGTAGATGTCAGCCGCCGGCGTGAGCTGTGCGGCCGGGCCATCGGCCTGTTCCGGAGCGATGTAACCAGGCGTTCCAAAACTCGTCAGCGAGCGGGTGATGCTCGCGATTTCTTCGCACCGGGCCAGGCCGAAATCGCTCACCAACGGTTCGCGATGGCCATCCAGCAGAATATTCCCGGGTTTGAGATCGCGATGAAGAACGCTTCGCTCATGAGCGTATTGCACGGCCCGTGCGACCTTGGCCATGAGCAGGACACTTTGACGAGGTTCCTGGCGCAATGAACCGTGGGTTCGCAACAGGCTGCCGCCCGTGGCGTACTTCATGGTGAAAAAGGGAGCGCCGTCTGCCGTTTCACCGACATGATAGATCGGAACGATGTTGGGATGATCGAGGCGCGCGGCCGTCTCGGCTTCCCGCCGAAACCGGGCCAGCGCCTGGTCCGAATCGCCCTGGTACGTCAGAATGCATTTGAGCGCGACGATGCGGCCGGAATGCGGTTCCCTCGCCCGATAGATCACGCCCATTCCGCCGCGAGCGATTTCGTCGATGATCTCGTACTCGCCGATCCAGCGATCGCCGTCCCGCGATTTCACGCTGGCGAGGGCGTCCTTGAACGCGTCTGCTCCCTGGTCCGCGCCGTCATCATCGAGCGCGCCGCGCAGAAGACAGTTCAGGCAAAGGCCATTGGCAAGCCGGGATCCCGAGTTGCACTCGCCGCACAGCTCGGGCTCTTGGACAGTCGACAACGGAGAGTCCGTGGGAAGACCAGTTTCCATGGCCGGCTAACCAGTTCCGGCTGAAAGCGTCGCACAGAGATAACGGATTTCGTCCTGCACTTCGGCCTCCGTCTCAACCGTTTTCCCAATCTCTTCCCGCAGGAGCCCGCGATACCGTTTCCGAAATTCGAAGAGCAGGCTCTTCACCGAGGCCTCCGGCATTCCCAGCGTGACGGAAAGCTCCTGGTAAGAAATGTCGCAACGCTCCGTGTCCAGGTAACTGTGCAGAACTTCGTAGACTCGCCGGCGCCCTTTGCTTTCACATTCCATCCGCAGCCGCCGCAACGCTTCTTCCGCGATGGCGGCCGCCCAGCTCAAATCGAACAAAGCCTCGGCGGGTGACGTGGTGAGTGTTTGGGTGGAAATCGATAACTGGCAGGGGGCTTCAGCCATCCATTTTTCCCACGAGACGAAATGCAGATCGCCGCCTCGCTTCTGGGTCTGCCTTTTCACCTTGGCATCGACCAGGAAGTTCTTGAGCGATTTGATCAACAACGAGCGAAAGCGCCCGCGAGCGGGGTCAGCGGACTGCAACAGCTTGCCTTCCAGGATCACGAGGAAAAAATCCTGCGTCAGGTCCTGCGCATCCTGGGCGGAATAGCCCCGGCGATAGAGGAAGGTAAAAATGGGCCGCCAATATATCTGGCAAAGTTGGGCCAGCCCTTCATCAGCGGCGCTGGGTCGGCCCGCGCCGCCTCCGTTTCGAATCAAACTCCACCGGGTCGTCGCAAAATGCGTCAAATCGGGGGCTTTTTCTGACGATTCCACGGCTGCTTTCACAGCTTCCAGCGTGCCCGGATCATATTTGCAGAACAAGCATAAAATTAGGTACTCCTACGGACCGGCCGCGACCGATTTCAACCCTGCCCGTGGATGCCCGACTCCCCTCATCTTTCGAACTCCAGCCGTCGGGAGGCTCTAGTTATTGAGGACTTTGCCCGCAATTTCGAGCCGCCTGGCTTCCACTCGATCATATTGTTCCACCGCCCGTTGTTCGAGCTCGTGATAATCCAGGCGGCAAAGTGCTGGGGTTGTGGCAGAAGCGACCGCCAGAGCGCGCCAAAGCGACTGTTTGCCATGGATCCCGAGCGCCAGCCCTTCCAAGGCCAGGAAGAGTCCCATCTCGCCTTCCCGGCTGTCGCTCAGCTGAATCTTGGCGCGCGAAAATTTTTCAACCATCCAAGCCCCGGCTTTTCGGACGGCGCTCTCCTCTTCCCCCAAAGTTGCAATCAACTCCTTAAGCGTTTCCTGATCAGCCTGAATCTCGTCACGCAGCTCCCGAAAGAACCCCCCGACAGGCCTTTCGTCATAAGTCTCGACCAGACGATCGAGCAACTCCAGGGCGCCGGCCGAGCCCGCAAGGTGGTCGTTCAGATAACTGGTCAAGTCTTCCATATGGTTTGCGTTCCTTTCGTTCCCCATCTCTCTTGATTTCGCGCAGGGAGGATTTCTTCTCGAATCAACATAATGAGCGCGCACCCAGCGTCGCGCAATTCCGCGTAATTTCTTGAAAGTTCACGACCCAGTCTGCGGCATGGAGGTGGAGAGCGACTCCGCCGCAGATCAAAGCCGGCTCGCGGGTGAGACTTATTACTTCTGTTCGCGTTCGTGCCAGGCCAAATTCGAGTCGGATCCAGCAAGGTTCGTGGGCAGGAAAGACGTTATCCCGGTCGCGCCACCCAAATCCTTGGCGAAGGAAACTTCCGAGACGGCGCTCTACACCTGTCCAATGCATCCCGAGATCGAACGCGATCAGCCGGGGGATTGCCCAATCTGCGGAATGGCGCTGGAGCTCAAGACGGTCTCAGCGGATTCGATCGAGGATCATTCCGAATTAACCGACATGTGCCGGCGCTTCTGGATCGGAGCGGCGCTGACCCTGCCCGTATTCCTGCTGGCCATGTCCCATCTTGTTCCGACCGCGCCATCCTGGATGTCGGGCGACCTGTCGCGCTGGCTCCAATTTGCTCTAAGCACGCCGGTCGTGCTTTGGGTGGGATGGCCGTTCTTCAAACGCGGCTGGCGCTCGATTCGGAGTTGGCAGCCAAACATGTTCACGCTCATCGCGATCGGGGTCGGAGTAGCCTTTCTTTACAGCGCGGCCGTGATGCTGTGTCCCGGCGTGTTTCCCCCATCGCTCGCGCATCACGGGAAGATCGGCCTCTATTTCGAGGCGGCGGCAATGATCACGGTTCTGGTTCTGCTTGGGCAGGTCCTTGAGCTGCGCGCGCGGAGCCAGACCGGCAGCGCGCTCAGAAGCTTGCTTCAGTTGGCCCCGTCCACGGCCCGGCGGGTAGCAAATGGCGAGGAGCGAGACGTGCCCCTGGCCGAGGTGAAAAAGGGCGACCACCTCCGCATTCGACCCGGCGAAAAAGTCCCGGTGGACGGAAGTGTCACCGAAGGCCGGACCACGGTCGACGAATCGATGCTTACCGGCGAATCGCTGCCGGTTGAAAAACGCCCCGGCGACCGGGTAATCGGGGGCACCCTGAACAATACCGGCAGCTTCATCATGGAAGCGGAACACGTCGGCCAGGAAACACTCCTGGCCCAGATCGTCCAGATGGTTTCGGAGGCCCAACGCAGCCGCGCACCAATTCAGCGTCTGGCCGACAAGGTCGCGGGTTATTTTGTGCCTGCTGTCTTACTCGCAGCGGCCGTTACTTTTGTCGCCTGGTTCTGGATCGGTCCCGAACCGCGCCTGGCCTACGCTATCGTAAACTCCGTCGCAGTGCTCATAATCGCCTGTCCGTGCGCCCTCGGGCTGGCCACACCGATGTCCATCATGGTCGGAGTAGGCCGGGCCGCCCAGGGTGGAATTCTGATCAAGAACGCCGAAGCCATCGAGCGGATGGAGAAGGTAACCACACTCGTGGTCGATAAGACCGGAACACTTACTGAGGGCAAGCCACGCCTGACCAAGATCATACCTGCCCGTGGGATCAACGAAGACGACCTTCTCGCTGCGGCAGCTACGGCTGAGCAACAGAGCGAACACCCGCTCGCGTCGGCCATCCTGTCTGGCGCAAAGGAAAGAAACCTTCCTTTAGGAGAGATCATGGACTTTTCGTCAACTACCGGCGGCGGTGTCACGGCTTCGACCCCGTCCGGCAGCATACTCGTCGGCCAATCGTCGTTTCTTCGCGACCACGGCGTGTCTGGCCTGGAAGCGTTGGAGGAAAAAGCCCGGGAACTTCAAGCGGAAGGCCAAACCGTTATCTTCGCCGCGATCGACAATCAGGCGGCGGGCATTCTGGCTGTGGCCGATCCGATCAAGGAGTCGACGCCGGAAGCTCTGCGCGAACTGCAGCGCCTGGGATTGAATGTCATCATGCTTACCGGCGACAACGAACGCACGGCGCAAGCGGTCGCGAAGCAGCTGGGCATCGATCAGGTTGAAGCGGGCGTCGCCCCCGGGGAAAAGCAGGAGCGGGTGAAGCAATGGCGCAAGCACGCCGTCGTGGCCATGGCGGGCGACGGCATCAACGACGCCCCGGCGCTGGCCGCGGCTGACGTCGGGATTGCCATGGGCACCGGAACTGACGTGGCGATACAGAGCGCGGGCATCACTCTCGCCCGAGGTGATCTCAGGGGAATAGTAAACGCGATCCGATTGAGTAAGGCCGTGATGCGCAACATTCGGCAGAACCTCTTCTTCGCGTTCATCTACAACGTCCTCGGCGTTCCCATCGCTGCCGGCCTGCTCTATCCGTTTTTCGGCCTGCTTCTCAACCCCATCATCGCGGGCGCCGCGATGAGCCTGAGCTCCGTCTCAGTGATCGCCAATGCCCTTCGATTGCGCGCTCTGCGGCTCTCCCAAGCTCGATCATAATTTGACCCTCGGTTTGCGAGACCGTAGCTCACCCATAACCTATGAAGCATCGTTTCCTGATCGCGTTTGCGTGCGCCGCCATTCTGTCTCGACCCGCCTCGGCCGATGTCCCTCTTGGCGGCACGACCGTTCATTTCGCCTCCCAGAATGAGGGCAGGCAGATCCTCACGGCGAAGGATGAATTTATCCAGCGGTTGAGTCCGTTCGATCGGTCGGCCCGCATGAAAACGGATCAGGCAGTTTCGGAGGACGAACTGCTGCGGTTTGTCGGGACAAACGTGAGCGACTGGACTCGCGAGGAGACGCAAACGATCCAAGCCGCTCTCGAGTCCATCCACGGGCTTCTGCACGACATGCCCCTTTCGTTGCCTCGGCCCGTTCAGTTGATCAAGACCACTGGCGCGGAAGAAGGAAATGCAGCTTATACGCGGGCCACCGCTATTATCCTGCCCAAGAGCGAGCTCGGCAAAAGCCAGACGGATCTGAAAAAACTCGTCTGCCATGAATTGTTTCACGTCGTCTCCCGGCAGAACCCCGACCTCAGGGAAAAACTTTACGGAATTATCGGCTTTACCAAGTGCAATGAGATTACGCTCCCTCCCGAACTTGCTCGCCGCAAAATCACAAATCCCGATGCGCCGAGAAACGATCATTTCATCCGGGTGAAAATAGACGGCCACGAATCGCTGGTTATTCCAATTCTGCTCTCCAGCGTCGAAACCTACGACGTGAAACGGGGAGGCGAATTCTTTGAGTACCTTCAGCTCCAGTTCCTCGTCGTGGAAAAGGACGCCGGCCAGGGCAACTTCAAGCCGGTGGTCGATGGTTCGTCACCGAAACTCGTTGGCATGCAACAGCTCTCGGGATTCATGGAGCAGATTGGAAAGAACACCCAATACATCATCCACCCGGAAGAAATTCTGGCGGATAACTTCGCGCTCCTGGTCCTGGGCGAAGCCAATGTCCCCTCGCCCGAGATTCTGCAGAAGATGAGAGAAGTTTTGAAGCGGAAGTCAGCGAAGATAGAGGATAGATAATGGAGGATGGCG
>QHMY01000082.1:42331-49105 GCA_003218305.1 Verrucomicrobiota bacterium | reverse complement strand
CCGAAGGAATTGCTCATGACGTAATTCAACTCGGCGGGCCGGCCGTGGTTCGGAACCACATCGAGGTCGCAGGCCGGATCGGGATTGTGGTGATTCAGCGTGGGCGGGATCCATCCCTGGTCGAGGGCCAGGGCGCAAATCGCCGTTTCCATGGCTCCCGTCGCACCCAATGGATGGGCCGTATATGCCTTTGTGCCGCTTACCGGCAGCGTTAACGCACGGTCGCCGAATACCTGCTTAATCGACATCGTCTCGGTGCTGTCGTTGAGCTGGGTCGAACTGGCGTGCGCGTTGATGTAGTCAATCTGCCCCGGGGCGAGCTGCGCATCAGCGAGGGCTTCGTGCATCGCGCGGATGCACGACTCGCCGCTCGGCAGCGGCGAAGTCATATGGTAAGCGTCGTTGTTCAGACTATAACCGAGCACTTCGGCAAAGATGTGTGCGCCCCGTTTTTTCGCGTGCTCCAGTTCCTCGATTACGAGCGCCGCCGCACCTTCCCCCATGACAAAGCCATCCCGTTTGAGATCGAAAGGCCGGCAGGCGAGCGCCGGATCGCCGGCCCATTGGCTCATCGTCTTAATGATGGCAAAGGCTCCAAAGGTGAGGGGACTGAGCGGTGCTTCGGCGCCGCCGGCCACGATGACATCGGCGAAGTTGTCCCGGATATAGCGAAGCGCTTCTCCCACCGCCACGGTGCCGCTGGCGCAACTGTTCGAGTTTGTCGTTCCGACCCCGCGAAATCCGAACTCGATGGCGATATTCGAGTGGGCGGATCCCCCGAAGACCTGCAAGGCCAGCGTTTGGTTCACCCCGCGCGTGCCCTTTTTCAAGAAATGCGCGTGCTGATACTCCGCGTTGGCAACTCCGCCCAGCGCTGTGCCAAAACTGACTCCGACGCGAGGCTGCGGGTGCTGCGCCGAGTAGGGCAGGCGGGCGTCATCGAGAGCCATCCTGGCCGACGCGACGGCGAATTGCGCGTAGCGATCGAGCCGTTTCAAGCGGTGTGGTGGAAAATAGTTTTCCGGAACCCACTCTGGAATCTCCCCGCCGCAATGCGCGTTGAATTCCGCCGTGTCGAAGCTGGAAATTGTCTGAATCCCGCTCTTTTCCGCGCGGATCCCACGCCAAAAATCCTCCCGGCCGATTCCGATGGACGTGATTGGACCGATGCCGGTGATGACCGCGCGACGTCTTGTCATTTCGTAGGTGGGATTCCGGCTTCGGCTTTTTCCAGGTAAGCCTTCATGCATCGTAGCGTCTTACTGGCGACGGCGTGGATAAAAAAATTGCCGATAATTGGCTCGGCGATCGGGGCCAGGACGGGGATTCGAAAACGCAGCTCATGCATTATCTCGACCAGGACACCTTCGGGAGTCTCTTTAAACGACCAGACCACGCGCATGCCTTTGGTCCAGGCTTTCAGATGATAGAAGTGGACTTCGAGATTCTCCCGATCGATGACCTGCTCCGACGTCCAGGAGATCGGAATACCAGATCGCACCGCCGCCATCACTACGAGATTTCGATTTGGCCCGCGTTCCAGGTAACGAATGTAACGATAATGGGGCAGAATTTTTGGCCACAGCTCGAGATTCGCCGCCGTCTCAAAAATCGCCATCTTCGACGCGCGCATGATGATGGTGTTGGCTGTGTGCATGGGAGATGGGAAGAACTCGCCTGAATTTGTCGCTCACGATAGAGTCTCTGAAATTGTTGGCAATGGAGTCAAAGTAACAATGCCGTTACAGATGCGAACCAAGTGCGAGAAGTGCGGATGCGCTCTTGCGGAACGCGACGTCGCGTATATCTGCATCTACGAGTGCACTTTCTGCCGAAGCTGCACGGAGGCGATGTCGGCCATCTGCCCGAACTGCGGCGGCGAACTGGTGCGGCGTCCGCGAGGCGGGAAGGCGCAGGCCTCGCCAAGCGACGCGCCGTGATTCAGCCTCAGGGAGGGGCGCTTTCCAAACCGCCCTTCTCCCGGCGGCCATTAAGAGGCGGTTGAGACAATCGCCCGGCGGTTTGGAAAGCGCCGCTCCTTGAGGAGCCAATTATCGGCGATGCTTGATCCGATAGGTCAGGAAACATTCTTCGGCCACAATCCGCATATCCGTGAGAGAGCACCGAATGCTTCGGGGTAAGAAATCCTTGCTCAGCCCGGTCAGGGTCGGGGCGGCGGCTCCGCCGAACATATAAGGGGCAATGGTCAGGTTAAGCTGATCGACCAAATCCTCCTCGAGTAGGTTGCGGAAGAGCGTGGCTCCGCCCTCGCAGGCGACCGAACGAACCCGATATTCGCTTCGCAATTGTTGCAGCATCCAGGCGAGATCCACCGATCGTGCGTCGCTTAAATGGAGCGTGGCCTTTTGGCGCAGGAGCTTTTGGTAACGAACTGGCATTCGGAGCGTGGAAAAAATGACGATGGGAGAAACCTCCGATTGAAAAATCTTCAAGTTTGAATCGATCCGGCCCTCGTTCGAGACGATCACCCGCAGCGGATAATCCGTCTGGCCGCGGGCCACTCGCGCTTCGCGCAATTCCGGATGCGGCACTCCGAGACGGACGTTGTCGTGCTTGAGGGTGCTGTGTCCAATCAGGACGGCATCGCCGAGCGCGCGCTGCCGCAGCAGGTGCATTTTGTCTTCGCGCGAAGTGAAATCGACTGCCGTAAAATTTTTCGTGGTGATCTTGCCATCCAACGTCATCGCAAAAGTCACGGCGACGAAGGGACGTTTGGAAGTGCGTAAGGTATCTTTGCGTCTCGACGAGCGTGGCGATCGAGTTCGGGACGCCTCCTTGGCAGAGCTACGGCGTGCCGGAGAGGTCTTTCCCACTTTCCTACTCTTCTTTCTCAGCGATTCTGTGCTCGATGGTGGCAAATTCCTCCTTCATCTCGCGCATTTTCACGTGACCGGTAGCGCCACTCGGCTTGTAGAAGAAATAGACCAGCCCGCCGGGCAGGCAGCAAAGAAGCATCACGAGAAAACCGGTCATCCCAATCAACCGCGTTGTCCCTTCGGGGATGCCACACAAATTGTACAACATGACTTGCAGGACGAATTCGCGGGTGCCCACACCGGCGAAGCTGATGGGAAGGGAGGAGATGGTGCGCTCGACCGGCATAATGGCGAAGAAATCGATCACGGCGACGTTGGCCCGGAAGGCGAAAGCGACACAGAGAAAAGTGGCGAAGGTCCCGAGATGGCAGACCAATGAAGCCCCGAATGCGCAGGCGGTGGCCCTCCAGTGCCGCGCATAGAGATGGTAGGCGGCACCGATCTCAATCAGCTTTTCGCGCCCGGGAAACCGTTGCGGCAAATGGCGCATCAAATTGAAGCCGCTGATGAGGAACGTGCTGGTGAGAAATAGCACTGAGCTGCCGAAAATGATCAGAACGACCACGACGTAAAAGCGAGGATTGTGGAGCGGGTTGTCATCCAGTCGCGTGCCCGTTTCCCGGGTTAGCCAATCGTAGCGCAGGAAGATCAGGACGCCGGTGATGACGATCAGCGCGATTAGGCCGATCATGCGATCGAACATGACCGCGAGCAGGGCGCCCGGTTTCTTGCCCGGGGTTTCTTTCCAAAGCAGATAGGTTTTGACGACGTCGCCGCCGGTCCCGCCCGGGAGGAACTGGTTGTAGAACATCCCGATCAAGAACAACCCACCGACTCGCGCGGCGCTCAGATTGATGCCCTGAACTTTCAAGAGAATGTGCCAGCGGAACACGGCCGCGACTTCGACCACGAGGTAAACAAAGATGGCGGCCGCAATCCACTTTAAGTCAGCCTGGCGAATGGCGACGCCCATGGCGGCGCGAACCGCGGGGTCGTGGAAAACCCAGTAGAGGAGACCCCCGGTCACCGCGAGCTGCAGAATGGTCAGGATTATTTTTTTCATTCGCCGAATAGGTTTTTCCAGGTCACGACCGATTTTTGGATCTCCTCAGGCGTCTTGCGCGGGCTCATTTCCCAGACAAATAAGCAGTTCGGAGGAAGGAGCGGAACAAGTTTCTCCAGATCGACCATTCCAGCGAACGGCGGTTGGTGGTCCCGGGCGGGCCAGATGCAATCCTGAAGGTGGCAGCCGAGGGCGCGGGGTCCGATTTGGCGCAGCCACTCTTCGTGGTTCAGAAAGCCGAGGTTTTCCTTGATCTGGATGTGTCCCATGTCGTGCCAGTAACCCAGTTGCGGGGAGTTCAATTCGTCGAGGAGCGCCGGCAACTCGCGCTCGCTTGGGATTTCTTCGTAGCCACGCCGTCCTTCCACGCCGAGCCGGATATTCTTCTTCGCGGCATAATCGGCGACCCGCCGGAGGGAATCCTTGACGAGTTCGAGATAGGGCGGGGCTGCGGCCTCGCGGGTCTGGACGGCCTTCAGTTTCTTCCGAACATATTCCCGGGAGAGGATTTCCCCGCGTTGGGCGAGCGCAATCAATTCATCGGTGATCGGATTCATTTGGATTTCGCCACAATGCAGGACGACGAAAGGCGCGCCCAGGCGTTCCGCAAAGTCGATTGTCTGGAATGTCTGTTTGATCGCGCGTTCCCGCTCCTTCGAATAGGCCGCGGAAAATTTGTAGCAGTCGGGGGATGCCTTGGTGATTTCGACGGGGAGGGGACAGAAGTTGTGCAAGCTCGTGAATTGCACTTCGCCCGCCTCGAACATTTTTTGAATTCCGGGCATAAGCGAGATGCGGACGCCGTGGCCCAACTCGACGCGATCGAACCCGAGATCCTTGATCTCGCGCAGCATTTCATCGCCCGCCGTATGCCGGCCTGAATTCCAGCAGGTGGAAAAAGAGATCATTGAGCGAAGTTACGCCGCAGGGGCGGGCTGTGGTTCTGCGGCGTCTTTGGCGGCGCCAGACGTTTTTTCGCAGCCCGCACGTCCCGCGGCACCGAGGACGAGGACGGCCAGAGTTCCGTAAATGAGGCCACAGATGACCAGGGCTATGCGCAAGCCGACGAGATCAGCGAACGCTGGGGTGAGCAGGCTCCCGACCGGCGTTAAACCGAAAAAGCTCATGCCAAAAATGGCGGAGATTCGACCGCGCAACGGCCCGGGTGCGCGCTCCTGCACGATCGTAGCGGCCAATCCGAAATTCGCGGACATCCCGATCGCCAGAACACCCATGGAGATTGCGCTGTAGAGAAAGCCACTCGAGCCAGACATCGAGCCAACCGCCAGGCCGACGAGGATCACTGCTCCCGTCATGAATCGGAACCGCAGATGGCGCGGTACGCTGAGCAATCCCAGCGCGCCCAAGACCGATCCGCTACCGGACACGGCCATCAAATAACCCATCGGCTCCGGCCCAAGGTGGAGAACATTCCGGACATACAGCGGAAGCATGGTGGAGAGGAATGGGAAAACGAAAATCGTGCTCAAGGCAATGAGCACGATCATGCACATAATTGTGCGATCGTTGCGCACGTAAACCAGGCCTTCCTTGAACCCGCTTTTGCGCTGCTCCTCTTCCTCCGCCGTCCCGATCGAACGGGGCGGCAACGAAGCCAGGGCGATAATCAGCGCAACGAATGTAGCGGCGTTGCAAAAGAACGCGGAGGCGGCTCCCCACCAGGCCACGAACAGGCCGGCCAGGGAAGGGCCAACCAGGCGTGAGCCATGGAAGACCGACCGGTCGAGCGCGATAGCTGTCGCAATCTCGTCCTTACGAACGAGCTCAGGGACGAGAGCATTGATGGCCGGCATCTCAAACGCGATGCAGGTCCCAAGGCCCAACGCAAGAACGATGACGTGCCAAATCTGGATGCGTCCGGTGAATACGAGAAACCCGAGGCTAAGCGCGAGAGCGATTTGGACGACCTGCGTCCAAATGAGGATTTTCCTCTTGTCGTAACGATCGGCGGCCTCGCCGCCTTTCATTGCGAGCAGAATGGTCGGCACACCGGCTGCGGCCGCGGCCAGCCCAAGGTACAACCCGCGATCGGTGAGCGAGCTCATCACCCAGCCCTGCGCCATCACCTGCATCCAGGTGCCCGTGTCCGAGATGGCGGAACCGATAATGTAACGCCGAAACGGCCCCCCGCGCAGCACCTCCAGCGCGCGGCTCGCAAAATTCTTTTCCCCGGCGTTCATCGGACAGACTGATACGCGGTGAGCGACAGGCCCGCAACGAGTCGCTGCGCAAGAACATCGGAAGATTATCGTAATTGACGCCGCCGTTTGCTGCCTGCCGCAGCCGCGATTGACCCGATCAACAAAGACGAGCAGACGGCGCTACTTTTTCGATTCGGGAAGCTTAAAACCCACGTATGTTCCGGCGCTGATTCCCAGTAAACCCAGCAGGGCGGCGCTGAATTGTGGCATCGCCAGTTCGCTATAGACGCTGACGGTGAAGATGATCCCGAGCACCAGCGTCCAAACGAAAATTTGGAAGCGGTGGAAACTGATCAAACCACCTTCACTCAGCAGGTCGTGCATCACTCCCTTCCACGGCGGCCATCGAAAGTAATCCGCGCTCCAGCTTAGATCCTCGATGTCCTGCAAGAGGGCTTCTTGCTTGCGTTGGTTCGCTTCCGGGTCCGCCGCCTTGGGTTTGAGCGCTTGCAACTCATCCAGCTTCTTTTTTGCTTCCTCGATGCGCGCCTTGTACTGTTCCGCCACCTTCTCTCGAGGTTGGCCGAAGTCGATGGGTTGATCGCCCACCGGATTCGATCTCGGACTTCTCGATGCGTCAATGAACGCAGAGCCCAAGGCTGTCCCAGCGCTGATCCCGATGAGCCCCAGGACCGAATCCGTCAGTGTGTCC
>QHMY01000082.1:0-42267 GCA_003218305.1 Verrucomicrobiota bacterium | reverse complement strand
AAACGCCATTTGCGCACGGGCGAGGCTGTAAGGCCGCAGACCGTCCGGGCGCAGCGCAACGGTCGTGTCGCGAATGATATCGGTGCTGCTGGCAAGGATGAGGAACAGGATAAATGACCCCACGATCACCGCGACGCCAGCAAGGAACCGCGCGGTAGGAATGAGGATCAATTGGAAAGGGGAATCCAGGCCAGTCTTTGGGACGACCCACGTCGGCATGCGCTCACCGTTTTCGAAGCCGACCGAGAGCTCCATCGGCCGTACGAATACGGGCCGATTTAGCAACTTGTCCCAACTGCTCTTGGAGGTTGCGGTCCGGCGAAGAATAAAGTGAAAACTTCGACCAATATGCAGTCCCACCGGGTCGGTATATTCATAGTATTCGCTTTTGTCCGGGTAGACGCCTTGCAGGGGATTGCCATTGATAAATGGAACCAGACGATTGGTTCCGTGATCCTGCGGCAGGCGGGGAACGACCTTGGGATCCCGTAGCCAATCATCGATATCCAGGACGTCGATCCAGATGCCCTCTCCTCGTTTTACCTGGCAAGGCACATCCTTATCGCGCGGAGTGTCATCGTCGCGCGCTTTCAAGACGCCGTAGGTGGTCGTCACGGCGCTGGTTTGCAGGTCCGAGCCAACAGAAGCGGGCTTCACCGGTGCCTCGCCAAAGGAAGAGTGGGCGAAGAATCCGCCGGCTATCACACCGGTAACGGCTGCGACAAAAAGGGGGCTACGCATCGGGGTGGGTCGATTCGTTTCCGCAAGGATGTCCGAAAAGAGCTCGCGGAGTCAAACTGTTTTCAGAACGTCACGGACTGCCTCAACGGCGTTTTGCAGAATGAGACTTAAGTTTAGTTGTCGGTTTACATGCGAAGAATAGGGTAAAGCATGCGGCCGGATAAATTTACGCAGAAGATGCAGGAGGCGCTGCAGGCCTCGCAGGATGTCGCCTCACAGTTCAATCAGCAGGAAATAACGAACGAGCATTTCCTGCTCGCGCTCCTCGATCAGGCGGATGGGGTGACGCGCCCGTTGCTGGAAAAGATGGGTGTCCCTGTCCCGCAGTTGCGAGACGAACTGAATCAGGAGCTAAATCGGCGGCCAAAAATCCAGGGCGGAAATTACGATGTGCGCGTCGGCAACGAGTTGCGAACGATGATCGATGCGGCGGAAAAGGAGATGGCGAAACTGAAAGATGAGTTTCTCAGCGCCGAGCATTATCTGCTCGCGCTCGCGGATTCGAAGAGCGCCGCGGCCAGGTTCCTCAAGGACGCCGGAGTGACGCGCGATAAATTGATGCTGGCGTTGCAGCAGGTGCGCGGGTCGCAGCGAGTGACCGACCAGAACCCGGAAGGAAAATACCAGACACTGGAGAAGTACGGGCGCGATCTGACGGAGATGGCGCGAAAGGGGAAGATCGATCCGGTGATAGGACGCGACAACGAGATCCGGCGGGTCATGCAGGTTCTCTCGCGTCGAACCAAGAACAACCCGGTCCTGATTGGCGAACCCGGCGTGGGAAAGACCGCGATCGTGGAAGGACTGGCGCGCCGGATCGTGAGCGGCGACGTGCCGGAATCGCTGAAGAAAAAGCGGATCGTTGCGATGGACATCGGCTCGATGGTGGCTGGCGCGAAATTCCGGGGAGAGTTCGAAGACCGGCTGAAGGCGTTCCTCAAGGAAGTGACTGATTCGCAGGGCGAGATCATTTTGTTCATCGACGAGCTCCACACCATCGTCGGCGCAGGCGCGGCGGAAGGATCGGTGGACGCTTCGAACTTGTTGAAGCCCCAGCTGGCGCGGGGCGAATTGCGCACCGTCGGGGCGACGACGCTCGATGAGTATCGGAAATACATCGAGAAAGACGCGGCGCTCGAGCGGCGTTTTCAGCCGGTCATGGTCGATGAACCCACCGTCGAAGACACGATCGCGATCTTGCGCGGATTGAAGGAACGCTACGAAGTGCACCATGGCGTTCGCATTCAGGACGCTGCTTTGGTCGCGGCCGCGGTGTTGTCGCATCGCTACATCAGCGACCGGTTCCTGCCGGACAAGGCGGTCGATCTGGTGGATGAAGCGGCGTCACGATTGAAGATCGAACTCGATTCGATGCCGACGGAAATCGACGTAATCGAACGGGAAGTCATGCAGCGGGAGATGGAACGCCAGGCATTGAAAAAGGAAAAGGATCCGGCGAGCAAAGAGCGGCTGAAGAAACTCGAGAAAGAACTGGCGAGCTTGAAGGAGAAATCTTCCGGGCTGAAAGCGGAGTGGCAGAAAGAAAAGGCGGTCATCGACGAACAGCGCAAGATGAAGGAGGAACTCGAGCAGGCGCGGACTGAGTTGGAGCGGATGCAGCGCCGGGGAGAGTTGGCGAAAGCGAGCGAACTGCAATATGGCCGTATCCCCGAGCTCGAAAAGAAACTGCGCGAGACCGAGGAGAAGATCGCGGCGAGCGGCAATAAATTGCTTCGCGAAGAGGTGACCGAAGAGGATATCGCCGAAGTGGTCTCGAGCTGGACCCACATTCCGGTTTCACGTTTACAGGAAGGTGAGCGGCAGAAGCTTGTCCGGCTCGAGGAGCATCTTCACCAACGCGTGGTCGGACAGGATACCGCGATCAAGGCCGTGGCCAGCGCGATTCGCCGGGCGCGGGCCGGTTTGCAAGACGAAAACCGGCCGATCGGTTCGTTCATTTTTCTGGGACCGACGGGCGTGGGAAAAACCGAGCTATCGCGCGCGCTGGCCGAGTTTCTGTTCGACGACGAGAACGCCATGATCCGGCTCGACATGAGCGAATACATGGAGAAACACACGGTCTCGCGACTGATCGGAGCGCCGCCCGGTTATGTCGGGTACGAGGAAGGCGGCCAGCTCAGCGAAGCGGTCCGGCGAAAGCCATATTCGGTGGTGCTGTTCGATGAGATCGAGAAGGCGCACCAGGATGTCTTTAATGTGCTGCTGCAGGTGCTGGATGACGGGCGCATCACCGACGGCCAGGGGCGGACGGTCGACTTCAAAAACACCGTCATCATCATGACTTCGAACATTGGCTCGCAATACATCATGGAGGAGTCGTCTCCTGAGGCGCGAGAACGCCTGGTCATGGAGGCGTTGCGACAGCATTTCCGCCCCGAATTTCTGAATCGAATCGACGACATCGTCATCTTCGACCGGCTGATCGAGGACGAGTTGAAGAAGATCGTGGAGATTCAGTTGAAGCGGCTCGTGCGCCGACTGGAGAATCAGAAGATCACCCTGGAATTATCCGACGAGGCGAAGGCATTCGTCGCCAGCCACGGTTACGACCCAGTTTACGGCGCTCGTCCGCTGAAACGAGCGATCCAGAAATACATTCTCGATCCCCTGAGCATGGACATTCTCGAAGGGAAAGTGCACGAGGGACAGAGGGTCACGGTGGATGTCGCAGGGGGCAATCTGAAATTCGAGGTGGCGTAGGATTGTTGCAGCCACGGGACTATCGGCCGTGCGGCCACGTAAACGCGTCCCACAGGGTCGCGGCTACAGAAAATTGCGCGTTGCACTCACGGCCCTTCTGTCCCACATTCCCCGCCATGAAACTCAAGGGACTAGCATTTGTGGCGGTAGCAGTTTTGGCAGCAACTTCGGCCTACGCCGGGGACAAGGCTTGCTGCGCATCGCACGCCAAGAACGACAGCAAAATGTGCATGTCGGAGACCTACGCGAAACTCAACCTTTCCACCGAGCAGAAGGCGAAAATGGACGCTCTGCACGCCGATTACGACAAGAACGGCTGCACCAAGGAGAGCATGGAGAAGTTCCTGAAATCCGCGGCAGGCATTTTGTCCAAGGAGCAATTAGCGACCTTGAAGACCGAGTGCTCGAAGATGCACAAGAAGGAAGACAAGGCGTAACCCTTCGCGTAACGCAAAATTTGAACGGCGATCCGGGGAAATTCGGGTCGCCGTTTGCTTTTAGAGAGGCGCTTGTGCCAGGCGCCAGTTGACTTGGTTCGGCGTTTGGAAATCGACCTTCCTTTTCCGCCTTGCAGCGTTACTTCTGTTCGAAGAGTTCCGCGCGGCGGACGCGTTCGCCTTTCAGAAAGACGGCGGAAACGGAGGAAAGAGCGCGGACATCCTGGATCGGGTTGCCATCGACGATGAGCAGGGTGGCTTCTTTGCCAGCCTCCACCGTCCCGATGCGCGAATCCGCTCGAAGCAGCTTCGCAGCATTCAAGGTTGCCGCCTGAAGCGCTACTTCGATCGGAACTCCCGCGGCGACCCAAAGCTCGATCTCGTGTTGCACGGTCGATCCGTGCAACACGAGAAAATTTCCGGCGTCCGAACCGGTCACGAGAAGGACACCCGCCCGCCAGGCTTTGAGCAGGTTCTTTCCGCCGGTATCCATCGACATTGGATAATGGGTCAAGCCTTCCCGCAGACCCTTGAATTGGTCGCTCGAGGCCGCTTTCTCCGTGCCCGAGAGCAAGTCCTTGGGCGTCACCTGCTGAACGAGGGAGCGTTTGAGCAGGGTCGTGTCGCCTTTCGCGAAATTCGTGAAGCCTTCCACCACGCTCAAAGTAGGATCGTAGGCAATTCCCTTGCTCTTCATTTCGGCCAGCGTCGCGTCGGGAATGTCATCGGCGAACGAGCCGTGCTCGACCGAGTCAGCTCCGAGGGCGGCGGCATCGACCACATCCGCGCTTTTTCCCGTGTGAATAGCGACGGGCAGTTTGTGCGAGTGCGCTTCCTCAACGACGGCGCGCAGGATATCGACGTCCATGCGGTTGAAGGGATAACCCGGCACCCCTTCGTCCAGCACCCCCTTGATGGCATCAACGTGCTTCGCGGACAATTCATCTACTTGTTGGCGCGCTTCGTCCGCCGTTTTCGGAGTCCGGACAAATTCACCCTCGAATGATGCGCGCATCACTTCCGGAATAAACTTAGCGAACTCGGTCGGGTGGCCGCCTTCGACGGTGAAAAGCGGACCGCAAAAGAACAATTCCGAGCCGAGCGCTTCGCCGGTTCCAAACTTGCCGCGCAGTTTCAACATGTAGTCGAGCCGATCTCCCACGCTGCGCACCGCGGTGACGCCGCAATACAGATAGGATTGGAGTGCGCGCTCGGCAGCCGCGGCGGGATCATGCTTCGCGAAATCTTCCGGGAAGCCGCCGGTGGCGCCCAGATGCACATGCACGTCGATCAAACCGGGCAAAACCGTCTTGCCCGCCGCGTCGACTGCTTCCGCGTTTAGTGATTTGGCGTCGGGAGAATTTCCCTCATAGACGTTTTCGATCTTGCCGTCCCGGATGAAAACCGCGCCCGACTCAATCACCTTTCCGTCGCCGACAAAAATGCGCGCATTCTGAATGAGCCAGTTATGTGTGCGCGCTCGCTCGCGATCGAGAATTTTGACTTTGGTTAACTCCTGTCGACTCCAGGCCTGATATCCGCCAAGCAGAAAGAAAGGCAGGAGGACGACCAACACCCAAAGCTTGGCGGAAGGCTTGATCGTTTCTTCCTTCTCCCAGCGAAACAGTTTGGTCGCAATAAAAAGCGCGACCAGCGTAGTAATGATCAGCACGAACACGGACTTAGAATTCTGCGCGATGGATTCCCCATGCTGGAGAATGCCGGCCATCCCCGTGACCAGATAGCTCGCCGGAACGAAGTTCGTCACGAGTTTTAACCAGTCCGGCATGATGGCGAGGGGAAAGCTCGCCCCGCTCAGGAAAAGCATCGGCATGTAAATGATCTGAATGAGGACATTGCCTTCCTGGGAGGAGTTAACTACGGCGGCGATGATCAAACCGAAGGCACGAAACGCCGCGACCCCGAGACAAACGAAAATCAGCAGCGAAACCCAGTTTGGCGGATAGGCCATGCCGAAAATGTTGTGCGCCAAAAACAGCATCAGCCCGACCGTGGGAAGGTAGAGAATCACTCCCATGGCGATCGACGCGCACAAGAGCGGCACGGGTGTGATCGGAGTAACCTTGTAACGCCGCAGAATATTTTCTTCCCGTTCCTGAACCGCGCGCATGCCAGCGCCGAAGAAGCCGGTCCCGAGAATGCCAATGGTTGTCACCATGGTTACAACAAGAAGAATCCCGCTGCCGTATCGGCCAAAGGCGAAGCCGAAAGCGAAGAAGAACAGAAGGGGGAAGAGATAATTGAAGAAAAGGACGGCCCGGTTTCGGCGCGCCAGCTTCAGGTCGATCTTGAGAAAGGCGAGGAAGGCTTTCATTTCAGTCGCGCAACTTTTTCCCGGTCAGCTCAATGAAAACGTCTTCCAGGGTGGGACGCGAAAGGCGGATGTCATCCAGCTCGTACCCGCTGGCGTCGATCCACTTTACCATTTCCACGAGTGTCCGCGCCGGACGCGCGGAGTAGACGATGATCGAACGCCGATCGTCGCTGACAATGGTGCGACCCGCCTCCGCCCACTGAGGCAAAGCAGCGTCCGGCAGCGGCTGGACGAGTTTGATTTCGATGCTCGATTGGTTGGCGCTTCGCTCCTGCAAGTCGCGGGGCGTGCCGATGGCGATAATCTGGCCGGCGTCGATGATGGCGACGCGATCGCAAAGGCGCTCCGCTTCTTCGATATAGTGCGTCGTCATCAGGATCGTGCGCTGGTCGGCCCGCAATTCCTCGATCAGGTCGCGAATTTCGAGGCGCACCTGGGGATCGAGCCCGGTTGTCGGCTCGTCCAGAAAGAGCATCTGAGGATCGTTGATCAGAGCGAGGGCGAGAGCGAGCCGTTGCTTTTGCCCGCCGGAAAGGGTGGCGTAGCCGGCATCTCGTTTCTCCTCGAGCTGAAGCCGCTTGAGGAGCGAATTGACGTCGGCTTTGCGCGAGTAAAGCGACCCGAAAAAGTCCAATGCTTCGCGCACCGTGATCTTGTCGGGGAGATTTGTCGCCTGGAGACAGGCGCCAATCCGGTCTTTCAGCTGCTTCTTTTGCTGATCGGGATCCAGACCAAGCACCATGACTTCGCCCGCGGAGCGAGGCCGCAAGCCTTCGAGAATTTCCACCGTGGTTGTCTTGCCGGCTCCATTTGGGCCGAGCAATCCGAAGACTTCGCCCGGCCGGACTTCGAAGTCGATGCCTTTGACCGCCTCGAAGCCGTTGTAGGACTTGCGGAGTCCGCGCACGTAGATGGCAAATTCGGAGTTTGCGGGCATTTGAGTCAGGGAGACGATTAACCAAGCGCGGGTCGATTCGCACGGAAAATCGAAAGGAGCGTTAAGGGGGCGTTTGCCCGCTGAGTAAAGTGACTGCTTCGCAGCGTGGCGGAATGGGCGGTTTGGAAAGCGCCCCTCCTTGATGCCTATGCTGACTTGCGGCGTCTAAGGAGTCGTTGCGCTCCAAGGAACAGGAACATCAGGATCGAAACGCCGACGCACCCGTAGGTGAAGATCTCGCCGTGCCGCACGTAAAAGGTAAGAACGCGCTCGGTGGGCAGGTTCACTTCTCCCAGGAGGACACCTTCTGTGAAAGGAGGCAGGAGGTGGCTCGAGGAAATCTGGCCTAACGGAGTGATGGTGCAGGTAACTCCGGTATTCGCCGCCCGCACCATCGGCAGGCGCGTTTCGATGCAACGGAAGACCGCATTGGCCAAATGCTGCTGCGAACCGGCGGAGCGCAGGAACCAGCCGTCATTCGTGACGTTGGCCAGGAGGTTGGCCCCCCCGAGAACGAACTGCCTCGCCAAATCTCCGATCGTATCCTCGAAGCAAATCAAGGGCGCCACAAAGGCCTTATCATTCGTCAGGCGAAAGACCGTGTAATCCTTGCCGAAAGCGAAATCACTCGGGACCTGATCGCCCACCACGCGCGCAAGCAACGGAATGGTATGCCGGCCCGGAATATATTCGCCGAACGGGACGAGGTGAATTTTCCGATAAATTTGGGCGCGCTGCCCGCTTTCTGCGACGAGAAGCGCTGCGTTGTAATCGCGCGTTTCATCCAGATCGAGCGTGCCGAGGAGCAGGTCGGTCTTGGCCGAGGTGGCAAAGTCCATGACGAATTGGAAACTGAGCTCGTCCTGCAGGACCGGGCCCGGCATCGAGCTTTCCGGCCAGACGATTAGGTCCGGCGGGGCACTGGAACTAAGGGCGGGAGTACTCAAACCGGTGAATTGATCAAAAGTTTGCTGCGCAAACATCGGGCTGAATTTTTGCTCGCGTGGAATGTTGGGTTGGACCAGGGCCACCCGGAGAGGCTTCGAGGGCTGCCCAGTTTGCAACGTCCTGAGGCCGAAGCTCATGACGGCGATAATCGCCGCCATCGTCAGCGTGAAATCGTAATGGGGGCGGATCGGCCGGACCCGCGTTTCCAGGATGAGGCGGCGGATGGTTGCGAGGAGAATAACGTTGGTAAATGCGACCAGGAAGGAAAGTCCGGGCACGCCGGTGTATTCGACGATTTGAATGAGGACCAATTGGGCATGCAAAGCGGCCCCGAGGGTGTTCCAACCCCATCCGGAAAAAACCACGCTCCGCAGCCATTCCTGGGCGACCCAGACGGTCGCGAGAAGAAAAGCGAGACGAAGGTTGTTCGTCGAACGCAACCAGGGGGACCGGGCACGCAACGCTTCTTCCTCAGGCGGCGGTGGCGTTCCGCGATCCACCTCCACAGGAGCGCGCAGCGATGGGCGCAACAATCCGCAGACCCAGCTCCAGAGCGCAAAATAAATAGACATGTAGGCTCCGACCAGGAACAGGCCGGGCACGGTCACGGTCCTGAGCCAGGAAAAAACAGACCAGAAAAACGCCAGCCCGGCGACGTATCCCAGCAGGAGATCGCGCAACCAGCGACGTTTCGAATTGGCGCCCGAAAACCAAATCGCCGCGAGCAGGGGCGTCAACGCGACCCAGCAGAGCCACCCCTGATCAAACGGTGCGAAGCAGGCGGTGCAAAGTAAGCCGCTCAGTATCGCTGCCAGCCACGGCCAGAGCCGCAGCGCTTTTGGAAACGCGGCCACTCGTATTGTCAGAGGCGCCGTTGACGCTTCATTCGCTGCTGGTCCCGCTTTCGCCCGGGATTCACGGCATCGCGCAAATCCTTGGCGTAGGCGGCGTTGACCCGAAAGAACGCCTTCTCGGCCTCTTCGATCAGTCGAATGTTTACTTTGTTTGAGAGAACGTAACCCTGATCAATCAAGCCGATGAGCGTCTCGAGGAACTCCGCGGTCTCCATTCCATCGACGCGATCGATCAGCAGCTTGCCGTACATCTGTCCGCCTCCCAGGCCGATCTTCTTCAAGAGGGTGATTTCGCCTCCACCCAGATTGATTTCGCGAGCCATAAGAAAATTTCCCGTGTCCCAGCCAGGTTGTCGAGCTGCTTATGCGACCGTCCGCACCGACGCATCCTGGCGCAGCCAAGCCCAGACCCGTTTCAGATGCTCGCTCACCTGGCGTTTTTGTTCAGCCAGCTCCGCCGCACTGAATCGGGTCCCCTCCGGTCTTCGTTGCGCGAACAGGTAATATTTGATCTTGGGTTCGGTCCCGGAAGCGCGGATCGCGATGCGAGTGTGGTCCCCAAACGCGAACACCAGCATTTTTTCTTTCGGAATCTCCTCGCCCTCGATGTCCCGGTAGGTGTCGGTTTCGAAGTTTTTCACCTGGATCAATTGCGCTCCCAGCATCTCAGTTGGAGGACGGGTGACATACGATCCCAGCAAACGCGCAATCGTCTCCGCTCCCTCGGCTCCGTCGAAGGTAAGTGATCCGGTGAATTCCTGGAAATAGCCGAACTCGGAAAAAATCTCATCGAGGAGCGCGTCGACCGTCAGGTTGCGCGACTTCGCCCAAGCAGCAACCTCGCAAAACATGATGGAGGCACCGTTGCCATCCTTGTCGCGGGCGAAATCGCCGCCGGTATACCCATAGCTTTCTTCGCCGGCAAAGAAGCAGTAGGACGAGTGGGCAAGCCGGAGCTCACGAGTTTCCTCCTCAGACATTTCCCGGTAGGGACGGCGCTCCGCGCCGGTGGCGGCGGGAGAGGACTCGTTCGGACGCCGCAGCGCGGCGTCCCTACCCAGAGCCGCCAGGAGCTCGCGTTCGTACTTGCCCAGCTTCGCCCCGATGTATTTGAAACCGGTCAACGTCTCGACACAGCGGATACCATAATGTTCTGCGATCGCCTTTTGCAGATCGGTGGTGACGAAAGTCTTGATGATGACGGCGCGGGACGCGTTCTCCTTGGTGAGCACGCCCATTTCAAAAAGCGTCTTCGCCCGGTAGTAGGCGAGGAGGGAACCAATCTGGTTGCCCGTGATCAGGGCCATCTGGCCGTTCGCGGTTCGAATGGCAACTCCCATGCGATCGCAGTCCGGATCCGTCGCGATAACCAGATCGGCGTTTTCCTTTTCGGCCAGCTCGACCCCAAGCGCCAGGGCGGCGGCGTTCTCGGGGTTGGGAGAATCGACCGTGGGAAAATCCCCATCAAAACGGTCCTGTGCCTCGACCACCTGGAAGTTGAAACCGAGCCGTTCGAGCATCGGTTTGATGATGACGCCGCCCGTACCGTGCAGGGGCGTAAAAACGATGCGAAGCGATTTGGCCGACCGAACGAGTTCGCGATTCAGGATCAGGCTTTCGAGCCGCTTCATGTAGGCTTCGTCGATTTCGCGCCCGACCGTGCTCACTTCGCCGCCTTTTTCCGGTTTGGTGGCGGAGGTCTCGCTCTTAATACTGTTGACCTGCGCGATGATCCCGCCGGCGTGCGGCTCGATCACTTGGGCGCCGTCGTCGAAATAGACTTTATAGCCATTGTCATGCGGCGGGTTGTGGCTGGCCGTGATTACGATGCCGGCGCTCGCCCGGAGCTGCCGGACGGCGAAGGAGAGTTCCGGCGTCGATCGCGGGCCTTCGAAGACGCGGGCATCGCAACCATTTTCCACGGCGGTCCTGGCGGCCAGTTCCGCGAATTCCTTCGAGAAATGCCGCGAATCGTAGGCGATCACAATCTTCGGTGGTCCCTCGATTTTTTGGCGAAGGCGCCACTCGTGCAGATAGGCGACGAGCCCCTGAGTAGCGCGGCTGACATTGAAATCGTTCATCGCGTTCGTTCCCACGCAAGGGAATCGTGGTCGCTCCTGCGGGTCTGCCTCGTCCCGTTCCGCGCGGGTGACAATCTTCCCAATGGTCCGCCCGCGCAGGCCGCCCGTGCCGAAAGCGAGGGTTTTGTAGAAGCGGTCGTTGAGCTCCGCCCATTCTCCCGCGCGCGCGAGCTCGGAAACGGCGGCGGCGTAAACCGGTGAGGCCGAAGCTCCGAGCAATTCGCGAATGTTCTTCGCGGCCGAATCGCGGAGATCGTCCGCTTCAGTGGCCTTTTCCAACAGAGATGCATCCTCAAAGTCAGCCCCGGCCATGCGAGGCGAACTTTGCGATACCGTCCTGCCATTGCAATCGTTCTTTTCGATTGCCGGGCGCGCCGTTCAAAGGCTTAGTGGTCAGCGACAAGGCTCGATGAACATCCACGAATATCAGGCGAAAGAATTGCTGCAAAAATTCGGCGTCGCCACGCCGCGGGGCAAGGCTGCCTCCACGCCGGAGGAAGCGGAGCAGGCGGCGCGAGAATTGGGGACGGACAATCTCGTAATCAAGGCGCAAGTTCACGCCGGCGGGCGAGGGAAGGGGACGTTCGCGAATGGATTCAAAGGCGGAGTCCACTTGTGCAAGTCGCCCGAGGAGGTGCGCGACGTTGCGTCGAAAATGCTTGGGCAAACTTTGGTCACCCACCAGACAGGGCCGGCCGGCCGCGTCGTCAACAAGGTGCTGGTCGCGGAGTCGGTAGACATCGCGCGCGAAATCTATTTTGCCATTCTGCTCGATCGGGCGACCGCCGGACCCATTGTGGTAGCGAGCACCGAAGGCGGGGTCGAAATCGAGGCAGTGGCCGAAAAATCGCCGGAGAAAATCCTGCGGGAAAAAATCCATCCGCTGGCGGGTTTGCAGGCTTTTCAAACCCGCAAACTGGCGAAGCAGCTGGGATTCGAAGGAACTCAGGCGAAAGCGGCGGCGAAATTGTTCGAGGGTTTGTATCGCACTTTTCTAGCCTGCGACTGCTCAATGGTGGAAGTGAATCCGCTGGTAGTGACGCCGGAGGGCCAGGTGCTGGCGCTCGATGCGAAATTCAACTTTGACGACAACGCGCTTTATCGGCACCCAGAGCTGGCGGCGATGCGTGACATCGCGGAAGAGGATCCGCGCGAAGTGGAAGCGTCGAAGCACGGCCTGAATTACATCGGGCTCGATGGAAACATCGCCTGCCTGGTCAATGGCGCGGGTCTGGCCATGGCCACGATGGATATCATCAAGTCTTACGGCGGCAGCCCCGCAAACTTCCTGGATGTCGGCGGCAGCGCGACGGGGGATCAGGTGACGGAAGCGTTCAAGATCCTGATTTCCGACGACAAAGTAAAAGCGATCCTGGTCAACATTTTTGGCGGCATCATGAAATGCGATGTGATTGCGCAGGGAATCATCGATGCGGTGAAGGCGGTGAACCTGCCGGTCCCTCTGGTGGCGCGGTTGGAGGGCACGAACATGGAAGCTGGCAAGAAGTTGCTCGCGGAATCCGGTCTGGCGGTGATCACGGCTGGCGATCTCGCGGATGCCGCGGAAAAGGTTGTGAAAGCGGCCGGAGGAGGAAAATGAAAGCGAAGAAGATCGCCTTCACCGGAATTCCGGTAACCGACATCAAACGTGCGCGCGCTTTTTACGAAAAGGTGTTGGGGTTAAAGGTTTCCGGCGAATTTGGGGAAGGCGTTTGGATTGAATATGAGATCGGACCGGACACGCTCGCGATCGGTAGCGTGGGCGATCAATGGAAGCCATCGGCAGACGGCACGAGTGTCGCGATTGAAGTGGAAGATTTCGATGCCGCGATCAAGAGTCTGAAAGACGCGGGTGCGCCCTTCGCCGCCGAGGGAATCGAAAGTCCGGTTTGTCGCATGGCCGTGGTGCAAGATCCCGACGGAAACAAAATCATCATTCACGCACTGAAATCAGCCTAGCGAACAAACGAAAGCGATATGATCAAGGAAGTTGCATTTGTCGCCATCGCGGTTTCCGACGCCGAGCGGGCGCGGAAATTCTACCAGGAGACACTTGAACTGAAGCCGGGCGCGACGGCGATGGGCGGCGCCTGGGTCGAATACGATCTGGGTGAGACGACGATCGGGGTGGGTTGCCATCCCTCCTGGCAGCCATCGCGCGACGGAACGACGGTGGCGTTTGAAGTGGACGACATCGATGCCACCATCGCGATCTTGAAGGAACGCGGAGTGCAATTTGATATGGATAAGCTCGAGACGCCGGTCTGCTGGATGGCGCAATTTCGAGATCCGGACGGAAACAAACTGGTCGTGCACAAAAGGAAATAGCGAATGTCCGTATTGGTCGACAAAAACACGCGTCTCGTGGTCCAGGGAATTACCGGCAACACCGGTGGATTTCATGCCCGGCAATGCATGGAGTACGGGACGAATGTGGTCGCCGGCGTGACGCCCGGAAAAGGTGGCCAAAAGTTCGACGGCAAAGTGCCGGTCTTCGATACCGTCTGGGAAGCGCGACAGGAAACCAGGTGCAATGTCTCAGTGATTTTTGTGCCGGCAGCGGGAGCAGCCGACGGAATTCTCGAAGCGGTTGACGCGGGAGTGGAGCTTGTCATTTGCATCACGGAAGGAATTCCGGTGATGGACATGATGCGGGTAAAAGCAGAAATGGCCGGCCGGCCGAGCCGTCTCATTGGCCCAAACTGCCCGGGAATCATCACTCCGGGCGCCTGCAAGATCGGGATCATGCCGGGCTACATTCACAAGCCGGGCAGTGTGGGTGTGATCTCCCGCTCGGGAACGCTGACTTACGAGGCAGTCTGGCAATTAACTTCGCGGGGCCTCGGCCAATCGACCTGCATCGGCATTGGAGGCGATCCCATCAACGGAATGTCGCATCTCGATGCGGTAAAGCTTTTCAACGACGATCCGGGGACGGAGTCGATGATTCTGATCGGTGAAATCGGCGGCACCGCCGAAGAAGAAGCGGCAGCGTGGATCAAGGAGAATTGCCGGAAGCCGGTCGCCGCGTTTATCGCGGGGACGACGGCACCGCCGGGCCGGCGCATGGGACACGCGGGTGCCATTGTGTCAGGGGGCAAGGGAACAGCCGCGGGAAAGATCGAGGCCCTCAAAGCGGCCGGGATTGCCGTCGCCGAAACACCTGCGGTGATGGCCGATACGCTGATTGCGCGCTTGAAGGGAAGCAATTAGCTTCGCGTGTATCCCCACAGATTATGAAATTAGAAAAATTGCGAGAGGCTATGCATGCGGCTCCTTTTCAGCCCTTTACGATTCACGTTGCCGACGGCCGGTCCCTCCATGTTCCGCATCCAGATTTTATTGCAATAATGGGCCACGGTCGCACGGCTTTTGTAACATCACCGATTGAGCAAACACCCTCCTATTTCATGGTTGATGTGCCGATGATTACGCAGCTCGAAGTGCATGGGGCGCAACCCAATGGTTCCGAATAGCAAAACCTTCTAATGGTTTCACGCGGACTCGAAGGCGTCGTCGCCAACACCACCCGATTGAGCGACGTCATTGGCGACAAGGGCCAGCTCATTTATTGCGGCTACGACATCAATGAGCTGGTGGGCAAAGTCAGCTACAAGGAAGTCGTCTATTTGCTCTTTCATCGAAAACTGCCGAACCGCCGGGAACTGGAAGCGTTTGTGCGCGAACTGCGCAGCCAACGCCAGTTGCCGGAGCCAGTCATCGAGTTTTTGAAATCGGCATCGAAGGACGCTGAGCCGATGGATGTCATGCGCACCGCGATGTCGATGCTGGGCCTGTACGATCCCGACATCGGAAAAGAAGCCACTCCGGAGATTAACCGGCGTCAGGCAATTTCGATCACCGCGAAGATCGGAGTGATCGCCGCTTACTTTCATCGCGCCAGGAACGGCAAGTCGCTTCCGCCCGTCCGCGATGACCTGACGGAGGCTGAGCATTTTCTTTATCTGATGTGCGGCGAACCGCAGGCGAAAGAGGCCAGCGACACGCTCGACGTGGCCTTTATTCTTCACGCCGATCACGGAATGAACGCTTCGACCTTCAGTGCGCGGGTGACGATTTCCACCCTGACCGACTTCTACTCCGCCATTACCGCCGCGATCGGTACTCTCAAGGGTCCGCTCCACGGCGGTGCGAACGAAGGTGTGATTAACATGCTGGAGGAGATCGGAAGCGAAGAGAATGTCGACGGATACATCGAGAAGCAGCTGGCGGAGAAGAAGAAGATCATGGGAATCGGACATCGAGTTTACAAAACGCTCGACCCGCGCGCGCCGCATTTGCAGAAGATGGCGATAAAGTTGAGCGAGAAGCTCGGCGATCCGAAATGGATCCGGATGTCGGAGCGGATTGCGAAGCTGATGAAGGAAAAGAAGAACCTGAATGCAAACGTCGATTTCTATTCGGCGACTGTTTATTACTCGCTCGGGATCCCGACGGATTTGTTTACGCCCATTTTTGCCATCGCGCGCTGCTCCGGCTGGTGCGCGCAGGTCCTTGAGCAATTGGAAGACAATCGGCTCTATCGGCCGCTCAGCGAATACGTCGGCGAGCCGCCGGGGAAGAAAGTCATACCGATCGACGAGCGGCCCTAAACAGCGGTCGCGCGAGAAGCTCGACTTCTCCCTGGTGGTTTATTAGTGTCGGTTAAATGAAAGCGATCGCACTTCTTCTCCTGCTCGGGCTGGCCTGCCCGACGCTGGTTCGGGCGGAGACAACGGAAATCGAAATCGCAGCGGATCCGACGGTCTATGGGGAATACCCTAAGAATTACCAGGAGATCATTCTCAAATGGTTGGGGACTAAACTGGTCGACCCGGAGAGCGCGCAAGTAGAGTGGACTGCCGCGCCGAAGCCAGCTGATTTGCCGGGGCGGGATGGGAAGCATGTTTATGGTTATCTGGTGGAGTTTAAGGTCGCTGCCCGAAACCGGTTCGGCGCCTACACCGGGAAGCAGAAACACGGAGCGCTGATCCGCGACGGCCAGGTGATCAAGGGGACGGGTTTTGGTTTCTAAATGAGACTCGCTCGAAGCGCGCGAATCAAGGGTGAAGGGGGGCTCGCCCTTCTCGTAATCGTGGTGCTGCTGCTGGGTGGCATCGTCTGGTGGTTGTATCAGTCGCGTCGGAACCACGAAAAGAATGCGCGCATTTTTGCCCGCGACGTCGTCACCCGGCTGGCCGTAAACTACGACGAGAAATATTTCCACGTTAACCAAAGTCCCGAAGCGCAGAGGACGTATCTGCAATCGGCGCGTGAAAATTTCTTGGAACGATTGCGCCAATTAGGCGTGCCGGCCCAGCCGATAGAGGTCCAGGGAGACGTCGTTTTCAGCTCCTATTTCTTCGATCCCAGGGGAACGTTCAAAGCGCAGCTGAAATATCCGGCGACTACGGCCCAAATGGACGTGGATATCTCCCGGGGAATGACGGTCTGGCAGATCGATTCGGTCACTTTGACGGGAGCTCCTCCAGCGACGCCAACACCAGCGCCAATGTTGGCAGCAAGTCCGTCCCCGACGCCTTCGCCTGCGCCGGAGCAGAAAACGAAGCAAAAGCGGAAACGCTAAGATGCGGCCCGTCGGATAGGGCGAGACCAGGTCAAGGCGACCGTGGGTTAACTCAGCAGGCGATCGAGCGAGTCGAGGCAAAGCTGCGACCATGTCTCCAGATTGTCGCGCCGAGCCTTCAATTCGTCCCTCGTCAGGAAGGCGACATTGGTGATCATCGCTTCGCGCTTTGCCACCTTCGGTTCGGCCAGACGAAAGAGATGCACGATGCCAAGGTGGACGCGCCCGACTTCAGTCGTGTCGTCATTGAGCAGGGCCACGATTCGATCTTCAAACGGTGTCTCGATGGTGATCTCTTCGTTCACTTCCCGCTCCACCCCGGCGCGATACGCCGCCTCATCCCACGCAAAGAGCGATTCATCGCTGTCATTCATATGGCCGCCGATGCCAATGGAACCTTTCGCGACCAAACGTTGCTCGCCGGCTTTCTTGCCCCGGACGTAATGCAACACCGTGTCCCCGTGCGCGATGATGGCATAGGGGATGATCTGTTTATGGGTGGGATCGTTTTCGGCCTGCGCCCGGGGAAGGAAAAAATTATTTCCGCGCGAAAGAAGCGCCGGGAGGTATTTCTCCGGCTCAAAATTGAGGCCATGAAAACTGCCGAGCTCATCGAAGAGACTGCGCCGGACGACCAGAACATTTTCTTCGGGCTGGCTCATGGACGCACCCAAACTAGTAGGACCAGGTCACACCCAGCTGCGGGCCAAGCAGATTGAGGCTTGGGTTTGGATCGGTTTGTCCCCCATTGGAAAGATGCTGGAAGAGGAAGCCCAGGCTCGCCTGGCAGTGGTCGTTAATCCGGTAGGAAATGCCGGCGGCGCTGGTGACATTGAAAGTGAAATCCTGGCCCTGCGCGCCAATCACGTTGGCGTGGCTGTCAATCCAACCGAGGCCAACGCCCCCGGAGACGTAGGGAGTCCATCGGCTGCCGGCATGGAGGAAATTGTAACGGAGCCCGATGGTGATTCCGTAATAGAAATTCTCCGGACCTCGAAAAATAGGCTCGGCCACGCCGGAGAAATAAAACTGATTGTACCCGCGAAAAAATCCCTCGCGATACACGGGACCAAAACGCCAGCGCGCGGTGATGAACTGGGCCCCGATCTCGTAGCTGTTGGGGTTGTTGATGATCCCAAGCATGTAGGCGGTCTCGGCGGCCATCTCGAAACTGGGAGCATCAGAATTATCGGCAACGAAACGGGTTGAAACCTTGTCCTCCGCCGCGCGGGCGAACGGCGTAGATCCCACGCCGACGAGCAACAATATCGAGAGAACCCGTAAGATTTTCATTGAGCGCGCTACGATAGGACGGGCGTGCTGAATTGCAATTCAGGGGACGTCGCCCGCGAAAGTTCTCAGGTCTGCCGGCAACGGACTGGTCCAGGTTTCGCCGGCGTCGATTTTCAGAGCCGCGGAATGGAGAGCGTGGCGTGGCAGGAGAAGGCGAGATTCCAGCGCCGGCGTCCATCCGGTCTCGATGAATTCAAGATAGAGTCCCTCGTCCGGTCCATAGATCTTGTCGCCGACGACCGGATGTCCCAGGGAGGAGAGATGCACGCGGATTTGATGGGTGCGGCCGGTCTCGGGTATCGCCCGGATGACGCTGAAGCGGTCGTTGCCTGCCCCGTCGCGAGTAAACCGCCGTTCAATCGTAAATTGCGTTCGGGCCGGGGCACCCGCCGGGTGGATGGTTTGTTTGAGCCAGATCTTTGATGGCGCGTGAATGCCTTGCCGGAGCAGGGGCGCATCCACGGTTTTCGATTCCCATTCCGGCCACCCCCAGACAATGGCGAGATACTCCTTGGCGATTCGCTGCTCCTGCATCGCCAATCCAAAGCGCCGCGCCGTGGCTGCGTTCTTGGCCACCAGGACCAGCCCGCTCGTTTCCCGGTCGAGCCGATTGACGATCGAAACCTGGCCGCCGTTGGCGAGTTCGAAAGCGAGCAGATGCCGGAGCTCGCCCCAGAGCGTGCGAGCATTGGTCGGTTTGCTGGGATGAATGAGCAGGAAAGCCGGCTTCTCGACGACGATGAAGTCATCGCTTTCGGCCACGATCGCGAAGGTGGCGGCGTTGTTTGCGCGCGTGGCGGCCGTGGCTGATAGAGCTTCCTTGATCTCGCTGAGGAACATCTGTCGCCATTATAAGACTGGAGAACGGGCGGTGCACGCGCTGGACGGAGTCTCGCTTGAAATCGCGCGGAATGAATTTGTTGCCGTGCGCGGACCGAGCGGTTGCGGCAAGAGCACGCTCATTCACCTTCTCGCGGGCCTGGAGCAGCCGACTACAGGGGAGATCGTAGTGGACGGTCTGGCGTTGCACACCGCAGATGACGCGGCTTTGACGGAATATCGCCGTCGACAGCTCGGCCTGGTTTTTCAGTTCTTCAATCTCCTGCCGACGATGAACGTGAGGGAAAACGTCAGCTTCCCTTTGCTGTTGCAAGGGGTGCCGGCGGAGGAGAGCGAGAGACGAGCGGCGGAGCTGATCGATCTGGTCGGACTGACCGATCGATCGACGCACTTCATTCATCAACTCAGTGGAGGGGAGCAGCAACGAACCGCCATCGCTCGGGCACTGATCCATCGTCCCGCGCTTTTGATCGCGGACGAGCCGACCGGCAATCTCGATTCTCAGTCCGCCTCGAGCGTGATGCGACTGCTGGAGGAGATCGCCACAGAGCGGATGACTACCCTGATTGTGGCGACCCACAGCGACGAAGTGGCGCGGGCCGCCTCCCGGCGGGTCGAGATGCGTGATGGGCGGGTGGTGGGGGATTCCTCATCCATTTCGTAATCGTGCTCGTGCTCCTACTCGTGCTCGTTCTGTGTCAGGCCGGTCCCTAATCGAGCACGAGCCGGAGCACGAGCACGAGAACGATGGGGAGGCGGTCATTCGTTTGCTTGACCTTGGCGGGAAAACCGCGTTACCTAAACGCCCAGCCTCGACCACGGAGCCATCTTGGAATTAAAAGACATCAAAGCCGTTATCGATCTCATGAGGAAGAACGACCTGTCGGTCTTCGAGATGGAGAAGGACGGCTTCAAGCTGAAGCTGCAAAAGGGCGCGGGCGAGCAAACGATGTTCGCCCAACCCGTTAACGGCCTGCCCGCGATGGCGCCCGTGGCCCCGCCGGCCGCGTCCGCTCCCGCCCCAGCCCCGGCGGCCTCCGCAGCGGAAAAAGGTGCATCTCTCCGGGAGATCGTGTCCCCCATGGTGGGCACATTCTACCGCGCCGCCTCACCGGAATCCCCGCCGTTCATCGACGTAGGCAAAGAGGTCACCGAAGAAACGGTCGTTTGCATTATCGAGGCGATGAAAGTCATGAACGAGATCAAGGCGGAAACAAAAGGCGTGATCGCCGAAATCGTGGCCGAAGGCGGAAAGCCCGTCCAATTCGGCCAGGTCCTTTTCCGCGTCCGGTAACGCAGTCCTTCCGCTTACGTAGTTTCGGTCTTTCGGCGGGAACGGGCGCCACTGTGATGTTTGAGAAAATTCTAATCGCCAATCGCGGAGAAATCGCCCTGCGCATTATCCGGGCGTGCAAGGAACTCGGTATCCGAACGCTCGCGGTTTATTCCGAGGCGGATGTGGATTCCCTCCATGTCCAATTGGCCGACGAGGCGATCTGTATTGGCGCCCCGGCCAGCTCGGAAAGTTACCTTAAGATCGATCGCATCATGAGCGCCGCGGAAGTCGGAGACGTGGATGCCATCCATCCCGGCTACGGGTTTCTCTCCGAGAACGCGCACTTCGCCGAAGTCTGCGAAAGCTGCGAGATCAAGTTCATCGGTCCTCCCGCCCGGGCGATGCACGCCATGGGGGACAAGAACTCCGCGCGTGCGTCTGCCCGCAAGGCTGGGGTTGCGGTCACGCCGGGCAGTGACGGAATTATCGAGAACGTAGAGGATGCCCTCAAGCTCGCGCGCAAGATTGGTTTCCCCCTCATGATCAAGGCGGTGGCTGGCGGAGGTGGACGCGGGATGCGGGCTGCGCATAACGAAGCCAGCCTCGGCCCGGCCTTTCACGCTGCCCGCACCGAGGCGGAGAAGGCTTTCGGAAACGGCGATGTCTACATCGAGAAACTGATCGTCAATCCGCATCACATCGAATTCCAGATCATGGCCGACCAGCATGGACACGTCGTTCACCTTGGAGAACGGGATTGTTCGATTCAGCGGCGCAACCAGAAGGTGATCGAGGAGTGTCCGTCACCGATGGTCTCGCCCGCGTTGCGCAAAAAAATGGGCCACGCCGCGGTCAAGCTGGCGCAATCGGTCGGTTATCAAAACGCCGGGACGATGGAATTCCTGGTCGATAACCAGGGGAATTACTATTTCATCGAGATGAATACCCGGATCCAGGTGGAGCATACGATCACGGAGGAGGTTTACGGTTGTGATCTGGTCAAGGAACAGATCTTGATCGCGGCGGGTGAGCGCCTCTCACCCCATGTGGCTAACGCCACGGCGCGGCTTCATGCGATTCAATGCCGGATCAATGCCGAAGATCCGGAGAAAAATTTTCAACCCTCGCCGGGCCGGATCGCATTCTATTATGCGCCGGGAGGACGCGGAGTCAGGATCGATTCGCACGCCTACACCGGGTATGTCGTGCCGCCTTATTACGACTCGATGATTGCGAAGTTGATCACGGTCGGGGCGACGCGCAATTCGGCGATCGCGCGCATGCGCCGGGCGCTGGATGAGTATTACATTACCGGGATCAAGACGACTGTCCCGTTTCATAGCGCCATCATGCGGAATGCGGAATTCTGTAACGGCACCTATGATACCGGCTTTGTGGAACGGGTGATGAGCTCCGATCACTTCGAGTTGAAGCCGACTCCGACCCGGTTGCACGAGTAACCGCCCGCCCTTGACCGCCGCGGATCTAAACAGCTGCCGGCTCTACGGCATTCTCGACCTGGGCTACGTGGAGAGCTCCGAGGCTGTGAAGGTGGCCGAACAAATGATCGCCGCGGGTATCGATCTGCTCCAATTGCGCGCGAAAGCGCAGCCGGCGTCAGAGATCGCGCGGCTGGCGGCGGACTTGCACCGTGTCACCGCCGCGCACGGGGTTCCGTTGATCATCAACGACCATCCTGAGATCGCGCGTCTGGTTGCGGCAGAAGGCGTGCATGTGGGGCAGGATGACCCGCCGATTGCCGAAGTGCGGGAAATCGCCGGGCCCAATTGTTCCGTGGGGAAATCGACGCACAGTGTCGATCAGGCGATTCGAGCCTTTTACGAAGGGGCGGACTACATAGGGTTCGGGCCCATTTTCGCCACGCCGACGAAGCCCGATTACCGCCCAATCGGGCTTGAAGACATCCGAAAGGTTCACGACGCGGTGCGCCTGCCGATTTTCTGTATTGGCGGCATCAAGCTGGACAATTTGCCGGAAGTGATCGAAGCAGGTGCGCGCCGTGTTGTTATTGTTTCGGGTTTGCTTTTGGCAGAAGATATCGCGGCGTATGGCCGAGCGGCCAAAGAGCTGTTAAATCGCAAATCGCAAATCGAAAATCAAAAATCCTAATGTCAGTCCTCATTGTTGGTTCCATCGCACTCGACACCGTCAAAACTCAGTTGGAAGAACACGCCGATCTGATGGGAGGGTCAGCTACCTACGCCGCCCTGGGGGCGAGCTTCTTTTCACCCGTCAAACTGGTTGGAATCGTGGGCGACGATTTTCCAGCTTCGGAATTCGAGTTCTGGAAATCGCGCCAGATTGAAGCGGAAGGTGTCCAACGGGTTTCCGGGAAGACTTTTCGCTGGTCTGGCGAATACGCGTGGGACATGAACACGCGCGAGACGCGCTCGGTGGCGCTCAACGTTTTCGAGCATTTTCGCCCGGAGCTCCCGCCGTCCTACCGCGAGACTGATTTCGTTTTGCTGGCGAACATCGCGCCCGCGCTGCAGTCCCACGTGCTCGATCAGATGAAGCGCCCGCGCTTTGTCGTCGCGGACACTATGGATCTATGGATTGAAACCACGCGGCCCGAGCTCGACGCGCTCCTTCCGCGAGTGGACCTGCTCATTCTTAATGACAGCGAAGCCCGACAGCTGACCAAGGAAACGAGCCTGATCAAAGCCGGGCGGAAGATTCGCGCCTCAGGTCCGAAATATGTCGCGATTAAAAAAGGCGAACACGGTGCGCTGCTCTTCGGCGAGAACGAGTTTTTTAGTTGTGGCGCTTATCCGCTGGAGGACATCCACGATCCGACCGGAGCAGGGGACACATTTGCCGGCGGCCTGGCCGGTTATCTCGCCTCGAGAAAGGTGGATCCGACTTTTGCCGATCTTCGCCGCGCGATCATTTCAGGGAGTGTGCTCGCGAGTTTTAACGTTGAGGCGTTCAGCATGGAGCGTCTGCGGACCCTGACCATGCCGCAGATTGCCGAGCGCTACGAAATGTTCAGGGCCATGAGCGCTTTCGACGTTGAGAATCTATCCGCTTAAAACGCAGATTGCGGAGGCTTGAGAAGCGGCTTGGCCGGCTGCTGTAATTAGTTCTCGACGACTTGGAGCGTCTTGAAACCGTCGTCGCACAAATGAATGGCGACCTTTTTGCCATGGAAGACCTGCTCGCTCAGTTTCTTTGCGACGGCGGGATAGGTTTTCATTACCTCGCGAACATTCTCCGCGTCTTTTAAGACCATCCGGAACTCGTAGGTTTCTCCGTTCTTGTCGAGCTTCGCCGTTTTTTGGATGCCATCGAAAAACTTGTCTTCCACCAGGTAATTCCCCAGCCTTTTCGCGTCGGCCTCGGTCACTTGAGAGCTGTAATACAAGTCGCCGCCGTTAAAGGTGAGCTTCTTCTCCTTGGCACTGCAGGAAATGATATTCAGCAGTCCGAGCGCGATCAGGACCACTGCCACCAGACGACGCGTGATTCTCATGCCTGGCGGACAGTCAATGCGATCGGGTATCCGTTTCAATAGAATTATCGAAGCCATCTCGGAGTTGGTGCGGCTAAACTTTCTCGTCCGCCGCCAGGTGACAATGGTGATCAACGGTCTCGAATTGTAAGGTGGCGTGCTGGATCTCGAACTTGCGATGTAAATCCCGCGCGGCTTGGTCCAGAAGCGCGCAGTCGCAGTCGGCCACGTCGCGCACCAGATGAGCGTCATCGGCCAGACATGGAGGTCGTGGACCTCGGTCACGTGTGGAAGGCTGGCCAGGTAACGGCGCACTTCGGCTATTTCAATGCCTTGGGGCACGGCGTGGAGCGCGAGGTTGACCGAATCGCGCAGTAGGCCCCAGGTGCTCCACGTAATGACGGCGGCAATCACGAGGCTGATGACCGGGTCGATCCACGCCAGACCCGTGGCCAGGATAACAAAGCCGGCGATCACAACTCCCAGGGAAACGGCTGCGTCGGCCATCATGTGGAGGAAAGCGGCCCGAATGTTGAGATCGCGTTTCCGGCCGGACATGAACATCAGCGCGGTCGCGGTGTTGATCACAATTCCAATCATAGCGATCCAGATCACCGTCCTCGCCTCAACCGTCGTGGGATCGCCAAAACGGCGGACTGCCTCCCAGGCAATCGCGCCCACTGTGATAAGAAGAAAAATCGCGTTGAACAGGGCCGCGAGGATCGATGAGCTTCTCAGGCCATAGGTCCGCCGCTCGGTTGGCGCGGTGCGGGCCAGGCTAGTAACAGGCTCAAGACGTCGCCGAGGTTATGGCCGGCGTCCGCGATCAGCGCGAGAGAATGGGCGAAGATGCCGTAGGCCGCCTCGAGTATAACGAAACCGAGGTTGAGGGTAATGCCGACGGCGAAAGCGGTTCCGAAACTGGCGGGCGCGTGACTGTGACCCACCGCGCTCGACGAGTGTCCGCAACAGTCATCCGGTTGGTCGTGTTGATGGCCGCTCATCTGGGATCGAGGTCGCTAGTTTTCCAGGACAATTATCAAAATTCCCAGCGTGCAGAGCAAACCACCGATGATTCCGCTTTCGTATTTCTCGAGGAAACGAAGGTTAAGTTTTTCCAGGTTGCTGAGTGTGAGCCAGGTGAAGATGACCATTCCCAGGACCGTCGCAATGGAGAGGACGGCAGTGAGGAGGGCGAATCCAATCCATCCGTAACGGACGCCCGAGACATAAACCGGAAGAAAGCTTTCGCAGGGCGAAAAGGTGAGCAACGCCAGCAAGCTGGTGACGGCCAGGCGATCTGAGACGCGGCCACGCTGGGGCGCGACAATCTCGATTGTCTCTTCTGGTGACGTCTGCTCCGCCGGCTGATGAAAATGCGTCTCATAAGCGTGGACATGATTTCCATGCGGTACGTTCAGAACCGCCCTGAATTCATGCGGCATCGGAATGGTCTCCGTGGATACGAGGCAGCCATCCGCACTTTGAAAGGAGAAAATCTGCCGCTCCTCGCTCGGGCGAATGGTTTCGAGGGTCATACTCGGCGCCGGCACGGTGGCAACCGGTCGCTGCGGTGACGGGACCGGGTAGAGGCGGAACTTCGCGTTTTCAGCTTCTTTGACGATGGCAATCTCCACCACACCGTTCCCGGTCTCGATCAGTGCTCCGCCGTGCGGACCGGGCTGCAAAGCCGCCTTTTCGTGCACGTGAAGGTGAGGGGTTGTTCCGTGATGCGAATGCCCGCCAAACAAATGGCTATGGCCGCAACCGGTCCCGCTGAGCTGCCGATAAACGTAAAAGAGCCCGAAGAGCAAGAGCGCGCCCCCGGCGATCAAATGGAACCAGACGCCGATCCGATCGTGCAGCGCGATTCCGAACCAGGCAATGAGCACGCCGAGAAACGCTGTGAAAAGGACATGCCCGGTGCCGGCCAGCGCCGTCACGCCGATCGTCTTGTTCCGGTTCCATCCCTGCGCCCGGGCCGTGATGACGAACGGAAGCCAATGGGTCGGGATGGCCGCGTGAAAAAAGGCAATGCCGAACCCGGTAAGAGCGATGGTGGTAAAGACCGTTTCGTTCATTCGCGCAGAATCCGCTAATCATTCGCACGATCCTCGGACATGGCGAGGAAACATCGGCATGGTTTTGACTGGCGTTTCTTTGGTTCATGGGAAGAATCGGAATTCATGGAAATTCCGCACAAAGAGCCGTGTTGGTTCGTCAACAAAGTGCGTTTATCCATTACGTGTCTCTATGAGTAAGGCTTTCTTGTTGCTGGCAGGCGTTTTCGCCCTCTTGTTTTGTTCAGGCCGTTTGATGGCGGCCGATTCGGATCAACCGCAGGGGAGGGCCTGCATCTCGATCCTCGATTCCGGATCGTCGGCCAAGGAAGAACCATTCAAGCCGTCAGCGACGGCGGCGAGGCCGGGCTCGACCGTAAGAGCGCACGTCGATGCCAGCGACAAATGCGTCGTGTTGCTGGCTGCTTTGACCAAGGATGGAAAGCTCGCCAACGGATGGCGGCCACAATTTTCGGAGGTGGCGGCTGAATTTGAGGAGGTTCAGCTGCCCAAAGACCCGGTGACCTGGGAGTGGTCTGGAACCAAGGCGCCGTTCGATTTGTTCGTCCTCTTCCTGCCTCCCAGTTCGAAGGAAGTCGAGGAAGCGCGAAAGCTGGTCGCGGCGATGCAGGCTCCCAAAGTCGACGAGCGTCTTCTGGCGATGCAGGTGAACAAGCTGCGCGAGTTGATTGGCCGCATCACGAGCGAGAAGGAGAAAGTCAACCAGGCCCCGATAACCGAGCCTGAGTTGGGTGGCGTTTTCCGCGGAGGCGCAGACGCGACATTTCCGTGGCGTCAGTTCGCGCAAAGCATCGATTTTGCCGACGATCGTCCGGGCGTGTTGATTCTCTCCAGTGAAGGCGCGGCCAAGGATTCTCCAGCTCCCTGATGGCTGGTAACACCGTCCCGACAAATCCGGCCGACGAGCAGGTGTGGTTGAGATCGCCCTGGCCGCTCCTCCTGGCGATTTGCGGTCTGGCCGCTCTTTGGGTTCTACTGGCGGGAAGTCCGATCGAGCCTCTGGAAATGCGATGGCTCGGGCGGGTCTTGCGCTGGCGTTACGAACACGGGTTGGCTCCTCCGGCCGACCCCAACATTGTTCATGCCGACATCACTCGGCAGGATTTGGAAAAGCTGCCCACACTCGAACTGGAGTATCAGCATGCGGCCACCATCATTCGGCAGGCGATCGATCTCGGTGCTCGGGTCGTGGCATTCGATGTTGTCTTCGGGCGCGGGGACCAGGCCATGGCGGACCCGATCCTGAAAGAGGTCGAGCGCGTCCGAGGCGAGAACCGCACTGTGATATTCGCCGAAGCGCTCCTGCCTTCAGCGGACAGCGGACAGGAAGAGCGAATTCGGTCGTTTCCTTTTCGGGAAAGAGTTCTGCCGGCGGGGTTGATCAACGTCCAAGCGGATGGAGACGGAGCTTTGCGTCACTATGAATATGTCCACGGCTCTGCAGGGAAACATGAGCCGTCGCTTGGACTCGCTTGTTATCTGGCCTGGCGAGATGTGGATTGGGAGAAGGGCGTTGCCTTTCCCAAGGCTGGGGGGAGAGGGTTTGCGCGTTGGGAAGAAATTTCGAGCGACTTTACGACGATCGAGCCGCGCGAGCTTAAGCTGGATCCCGTTCTCCTGAATTATCGCAGCCCGTGGTCTGGTTCTGGTCCGGCCGCGTTCCGGCATTACAACATGGCGCAGCTCAGCGAGCTCCATGAGGCGAGCCGCCAGACGAAGGCGCAACCGCTGACGAACGCGATCGTGATCGTTTCCTACTACGGAGCCGGGCTGGGGGACGTGGGCACGACTTCATTGGCCGCGAATCAACCGCGGGTTGTTTTGCATTCGACCGCCTTGAACGATTTGATCCAGCGTAACTGGTTACGTCGGACTCCGCGCTGGCTCGATGCGCTCGCGATTCTTGCGCTCGTTCTTTTTGGAGCCGCGACGAAGCTGTTTCGCGGGGCATGGCCGCTTCTCCTTTTCTGGATTGGTTTCGTGGCGCTGGCCGGCGTTCTCAGCGCCGCCCTCATCATCAAGACAAACTGGGTGCCCGGTCTGGTGACCGTGAGTGCAGCGTGGAGCCTGATCACGTTAGCCGAACTGGGACGGAGGCAGAGCTATGAGTTCATGCAACGCCTGCGACTTCGCGCCACCATGGGCCTCTATTTTTCGCCGCGCATCATGGAGCACGTCCTGAAGAACCCGGGATCAATGGAACCGCAGCAGGCGAAGTTGACCCTCCTTCTGACGGACCTGCGCAACTCTACTGCGATCGCTGAGACGCTGGGGCCCGGCGGCACGTTCCAGCTGTTGAATCAGGTCTTCGAGGTGCAGACCCGGGCGATCATGGCCGAAGACGGCAGCATGGAGCATTTTCTCGGCGACCAATTCCTGAGTTATTGGGGAGCCCCGGACCCGCAACCGGACGCGACTGATCGGGCCTTTCGCGCCGCGCTCTCTCTGATTGAGGGAATGGAGGGGCTGCGTCCGAAATTGGATCCGCGGGTGGAAACGCTTTTTCACTATGGCGTGGCTCTTCACAGCGGAACGGCTTTGATCGGAAACAAGGGATCGGCCCAACGGCTGGATTACGGTCTGGTGGGAGATCTGATCAACTCCGCGGCGCGGGTGGAGTCGTTAACCAAGCACTATGGGGTGCTGTTCCTGATCACCCGCGAAGCGTATGAGAAGGTGTCGGCACCGCCGCAGGCGCGAGTGGTTGATCGGGTTGTCGTCAAAGGCAAGACTCTCCCGCTGGAACTGTTGGAGGTGAAGCATCCGTTCGGCCCGGCCAATTTCGAGGAGATCGCCCGGGAATATGGTTCAGCCTTCGTCGACTATGAGCGGGGAGAATTTGCGGAGGCGGAAGGGAAGTTTACCGCGTTGGAGCGGGAAGCGCAGGACAAGCCGAGCAAGCTGATGGCAGAGAGATGCCGGGAGTTAATCGCGGCGGCCCCATCGAATTGGACGGGGATCTACGAGCTGAAAGTAAAATAGAAAATATACATATAAAGTTTTCAAAATAGCTTAATGAGAAATAGTTATACCGTTTTAATATCTGGAAGGCTCTCGGTGGCCATCGTGGCTGTAGCGGCATGCCTCCTGGCAGCTGCGGGCCAGCTTCGCAGCGAAGAACAGAGCCCCTCAGCCGCCCCCAACTCAAAGCCTGACCGCGTTCAGCTTGAAGCCCAATTCAAGAAAGCCGACGCCGCTCGGGTTGCGGCCAAAGATAAGACAAAGGAAAGAGCCGATGCGGCCAGAAACGCCATGCAGGTTGCGTCGGACATCGCCTGGATCGCGTTCGATTCCGGCAAATTTGAGGAGGCCGCGACCTGGTTTGCGAAGAGTGCGGACCTCAAGGACGAAAGTTATGCCGCCGGGCGAGCCTACTGGGAGGAATACGAGCGGACTGGCGCTGTGGAAGAGGACGCTAAGATAGATGGGCAAATCAAGACCCTTGGGGACCAGCTTGCGAAGGCTGAGGAGTCGAAGAAGGCCATCCTGCGAACGCTGATTCACGGCTGGGAAAAAAATCGGTATCTGACGCGTTTCAACACTCTCTCGACACTGGAGCAGCTGGCCCGGGACAACAACGACGCAGAAAACCTGCTCAAATATACAACGCGATCGCTGGAGATCCGGCGCTTGGAATTGAGTTATCTCACGAAGGTGAAGGCACCCGTTGAAGAGGTAAATCAAAAGATCGCGCACGTCGCGACGGCGTTGGAGAGGGTTTCGAATGCCCAGGCGGATCTGGCTCTTTTTGACCAGGCGGAGAAGAGCGGCCTTGAGGCGCTGGAGCTTCGCCGCGCTCTGCCGGAGAGCATGCCCGAGCGAAAACTGGAAGAAAGCCTTTCCGCCTTGGCGCGAATGTACGCCTTCAACGTGGGCGATTTGCCCAAGGCGCGGGATTATTATCAGCAAGCCCTGGCTAGCATCGAAGCCTCGGCCGCGGTCAGGCAGAAGGATTTAACCGAGGACCGATTCATGACGCCGGAACGGAAGGCCGCCATGACGAAGGACGAGCTGGCCAAGCATGAGGAGACCGAAGCGCAGACGCGGGACATGAAGCTGGCCCTGGACCGCATGTCGCAAGCCATGGCTTTGTTGAATCTTGGCGACATCAGCCAGGAAGAAGGGGACCTGAAGAAAGCGGTTTCGTATTATGAGATGGCTCGCAAAGTCGGCGAGGATCTTCCCAAGGGCGGGTATATCAACGTCTTCGAGATTTTCCGTGCTCGGATACGGGCCAGGGTGTGGGGCGGTCTGGCCTATTTGCATGCCGAGAGTGGAGAGGTCGACCTGGCCGTGAAGGAGTTGAATGAGACAATCGCCATCAAGCGCCAGATCGGGCAGGATGACTGGACGGCGCAATCGTTGCTTCAGGCCGCCGATCTTGCTTTCAGCAAGGGCGATAATGCGAATGCGCGCCAGTTGCTCGAGCAAGCCCGGCAGATCTTTGCGGCTGCTCATAAGTTGAGCAGCGTGGTTTCGGCCACGCAATTCCTGACCGTAATCGCCGACGAGGAAGGCAAGCTCGATGAGGCTGCAAGCCGGGGCGGCGAAGCGCTTCTCCTGGCTCGCAAGACGGGCAACTTCAGCGCGGTCTCTGGTTCGGCCCGGGCCCTTGCGTCGATCCGCGTGAAACAAAACAAACTCGATGAGGCGAGAACGTTGATCGACGAGGCGAAAGGGGCCGACGCCAAGACAGGTTCGGTGAGTGACCGGATGGGAACACTGGGCACAGAAGGGGAATTATTTGAAGCAAAAGGAGAGAACGAGAAGGCTTTGGAATCTTTTAAGGAAGCGGTGAAGCTGGTCGAAAGCGTGCGCGCCACCGCCGCCTCGGAAACGACGTTTGCCGACGTGAAACGCAATTACCGTCCGTACGAGCGGATCGTGAGGATCCTGATCAAGCTGAACCGAGCGGATGAGGCTTTTGATTACCTGAACCGGGCCAAGTCAAAAAAGCTGCAGGAGTCGCTCCGACTCTCCAGCATGAAGAGTGGCGACAAGACGATGCAGGGCTTGTTGGATCGCGCGGCTGGTTTGGAAACGAAACTCAATGCCGCTTCTTCGCAGCTGCGGACTGAAGAAGCCAAGCCGGAAACGGAGCGCGACAAGGGCAAGATCGAAAATCTGAAGACAGTGGTCGCCTCTACCCAGGGAGAATTCCGCCGCGTGGTGGAACAGATCAAGTCTTCGAACCCGAACTGGGAAAAGTTCATGACCGTGAATCCCAAGGCGCTCAAGGAAACGCAGCGAAGCATTCCGGCGGGCGTCATGCTGATCCAGTACGCGCCGCTCGGTGAGCAGCTCTACATCTTTCTCGTGAGCAAGGAGAGTTTGAAGATCGTGATTGCGCCGGGCAAGCCGGAGGATCTTTGGAAGAAGATCAAGACCGTGCGCAAGCAGATCACCACGGGGGAATCGGGAGGGCCGCTGACCAAAAACCTGACCGCTCTTTACGATCTGCTCATCTCACCAATTGAATCGGACTTGGCCCAGATCAAGACCATCGCATTCATTCCAAATCAGCTTCTCTTCTATCTGCCAATGCAGGCGCTCGCGAAAAAGCAGGCCGACGGTGCGTTGCGATATCTGATCGAAGACAAAGAGATCGTCTACCTGACCGCGGCCGACGTGATGAGCGTTGTGCAACCGCCCGATAACGAAAAATCAACCGACGGCATGGTTGCCTTCGGGAATCCGACCGGGGCGAACCTTCCCGCCGCCGAAGCGGAGGTGAAAGCCATTGCTCAGGTTTTTCCATCGACCGAAGTGCTTTCCGGCGGGGAAGTCACGAAAGTGGCGCTGAACACCGAGCAAATGTTGAACAAGCGAATCGTTCATTTTGCTACTCATGGGATTCTCAACGCGACGACTCCGGCCGATAGCTATATCCAACTGGCGACGGCCGTGGCGCCGGGCCAGGACCGTTTGACCGTGGGCGAGGTGTGGGATCTTCCCCTACGGAAGGTGACTCTCGTAACGTTGTCTGCCTGTGAATCGGCGTTGGGCGACAAGGATCCGGATGGAGGCGAAATCACCACCCTAGCCGAGGCTTTTTCGAGCGCCGGCGCTACGACCGTGCTGGCCAGCCTCTGGAGCGTCGGCGACGAAAGCACGAAGGAACTCATGGTCGAGTTTTATCGCCAGCTGGCCTCCGGTCAGTCCAAAGCGGCAGCCTTGCAGAGTGCCGAAATCAAGCTGCTGAAGAACCCCAAGTTCGCGCGTCCACTTTACTGGGCGCCATTTGTTCTCATGGGTGACTGGCGGTAGGCCGCGAAGCGCAGGACGCCGGGCGAGGGTGATGCCGGAGCGCCGATTTTCCGGAATGGCCGTCAGGCATTCGAGCAGTGCGGGAGGCGATGACTAGCCGCGTCGCTAGGGCATCGCGAGAAGTTTTGCCGCGACGATGATCCATGTCGCCAGGAGCGCGACACCGACATATCCGATTACCAGCCCAGTGAGGGCGACGGATCGCCCTAACGATCCCTTATTCGACTGGCGTTCGTCCGCGATCGCCCGGTGCCCGCAAATAATTGCAGGCACCGAGGTAAGCCCGAAAGTCAGCAGTGCAAGGATGCCGAGCGCAAACGTCCAAAGCGAAAGGGCCGGCAATTCTTCATCGGTTGGGGGGAAGATCCTGGCAGATGTCTCGGGCGTAGAACTAAACATAACTGACCTATGACGGACGCTCTCTCAACTCTTGCACCCGAATTCGGCGACGGTACGACCGGCAGTTTGCTTGTCGGTTAAATGCTTTCTGTTAAGACAACCTGGTGAAGGCTGGAAACACAAACCGACGCGGCGAGCGAGCCGACCAGCAACCGCCGCTGGTCTTCGGGGTTAGCGGGCACCGCGATTTGGTGGCCCGTAGTATCCCGACATTACGAAAACAGCTTTCACGCGTGTTTTCATCTTTTCGCGCGGCCTATCCCCACACTCCATTTCAGCTCCTGACTCCTCTGGCGGAGGGAGCCGATCGCTTGGCCGCGGAAGTGGCCCTGGCATCCGGGATCGACCTTATCGTGCCGTTGCCGATGGAGCAGGCTGAATACGAGCGAGACTTTATCACTGCAAAATCGCTGGCGGAATTTCGCGCGCTCCTGGCGAGGGCCAAATCTCGATGGGAGATTCCAATGGCGGCAAAGGCCGGAACGCGGAATCGGACGCGACAGTACGCCAAAGTGGGAGAGCTGATCGCGCGTGACAGCCACGTCCTGATTCTTCTTTGGGACGGTGAGGAGAACAGGAAGATTGGAGGCACCGCCTGGGTGCGAATGCGGCGCGATCATTGGGTGCGCAAGAAGGGCAACTCCGGTTCTGATCGCAAGGGATTCGCGTACGGCCCCACCATTCAAGTGGTCACTCCGCGCGTTTCCGGCAGCAGGCCACGGCCGCGGCCGGCAATCATTGGCGAGCTGCCGCCAAACGCAGGGAAGCAAAGCGCTTCTGTCGAGATTCGATCACGATTGCGAGAACGAGGGGAGTGAAAAAAGGTGGAACCGCCTCCCCAATATCAACTGACCTTCTGGGCCAACGACCGCTTTGATTCAGATGTCGACAAGCCGAAACGGCGTAACAGGCAAGGGTTTTTATGGCAACGAGTACACTTCCACCAAGGCCACACCCGTCGTGCCATTGACCCCTCGCACAATCGCGGTGTACGCCGAGTTGTTGGCTGGCAGCGTCATCAGAATAGCCGATTCTAGGTCGTTGCTCGGCGCCAGCGTGCTATCGATGATCTCCTGGCGATTGGGCGCGTCCATCCAGTCGTCGTTCGATTGGAGCAACGCGGCGTTGGCATCGCGCAATTCCAAGGTGGGATTAGCGAGCCGATTCGGGACTGAGCTCAACGACGGCCCGATCGCTCGTACGACCACTCGGCTCGGGGTGCTGCCCACCACAATAAACCCGCCGATCATCACATTCTCCCCAGTCTGGACCTGGCCACGGGTGGAAATGTTTGCCAATCTGGAGTTTACGGTGCCGTCCAGGTCATACGCTTCTACAGTTCCAACGCCTGTGCCTTGATTTACTCCGCGCACAATGGCGGTGTAACCCGCGTTGTTGGCCGGTAACGTCATCAGAATGGCGGATTCGAAGTCGTTGGTCGGCGCCACGCCGCTAGCGATTATTTCCTGCTGGTTGGGCGCATCCATCCAATTGTCGTTTGACGCGACCAATTGCGAGGAGTCGTACAACTCCAAGATCGGGTTTTCCAGTGCGCCGGGAATGCCCAGCCCGGTTAGAGATGGGCCGATCGCGCGAACGATGACTTTCTTAGGCTGAGTGCCGGTGATGATAAAGCCGCCGATCATAACGTTTTCAGCCGTCTCGACTCGCAGCCGCGTGGAGATGTTGCCCAGGTGCCCGGGAGTTGAGGTAGGTGTGGCGGTGGCAGTGGGAGTTCCAGTGGCAGTGGCAGTCGCCGTGGCAGTTGCTGTGGCGGTAGGGGTGGGCGTAGCGGGAGGCGTGGCGCTTGCGGTAGGGGTGGGCGATGCCGTAGGTGTGGGCGTCGGTGTGGGAACTACAGGGGTAGGAGTTGGAATAGGCGCAAGAATGTGGAACAGGCGGATACCCAACGGGGTTTGCAAAGCCAGCCAGTGGCCACTCGCGCTCGCCACCATTGGCCCGATCCCGAATGTGGTTATGCCGGAAGGCATGTTTTCGCCGATGGTGATGCGGAACAATTCCGCAAATGTTTGCGTGCTGTAAGCAATAATCTCGTCGGTGGAGCTGTTGACGCCGTACAGCACGTCATTGGTCGCATCGAATGCGACCCCCCCATCTATGGCGGGGAAGGTTCGCACCAGATTGAGATCCGGCGCGGTCCTTAAGGATGCAGGGTTGTTAAAGATCCGATAGGCAACCAGGCTGCCATTCCGGCTCACGGCCCCGTTGCTCACAAAATCTTGAGTGTTGAAAGTGGGCCCGAAGGTGTTGCTGCCAGAGCTATAGGTAAAAATCGGCCCGTTGGAAATACCGCTCTCCATCACGAGAAGCCGCGTGCCGTCCGTGCTGCGGTGGATCTGGCTGTTCTGGCTCACCGATGGCCGGTCCGAGCGAACGGCGATGGCGTTCGTCGTCAGATTAATCTGACGAAACGGAACCGAGCCAGAGCCCGCGGATTGCGTGGTAACCAAAGCTAAGCCGTTTTCCGCAATCCCTGCATCCCAGGCCCCCGCTTCAAACTGTCGGGTGTAGTTGATATTTGTGATCGATCCCGATGGCAAATCAACTCTCTGAAAAGTTCCCTGAGCGGGGCCGTTGGCGCCTTGGGCAACGAGCACGAACGAATTATCACGAGCGACATCCAGTCCGTTGAGAGAACCGCCCAGATTATAGCTCGTTCCAAAGGTCAGAGTCGAAAGGTTGAAAGTCTGAACGATGCCTGTCGAGTTTGTGATGTAGAGATTTTGTTCGGCGAAATCAAAGACCACATCGCGGCGGGTGGTGCTGGGCAGAAGAAGAGGGACACCCGGGCTGGGCGTGGGGGTAACGGGGGGAGTGGCAGTGGGTGTCGGCGTGGGGGTAGGAGTCGGGAACGGTGCTGAGAGTTGGAACAGGCGGATGCCCGCCGGCGTTTCCAAAGCCAACCAGTTGCCGTCCGCGCTGGCCACTAACGTTCCAGTCCCAAAGTCGGTGGAGCCGGAAGGCATGTCTTCGCCAATGTTAAGGCGGAATAATTCCGCAAACGTTTGAGTGCTATAGGCGACGATCTGGTCGGTCGCAGTGTTGACGCCGAAAAAGGTATCGGAGGTTGCGCTGAAGGCGACTCCTCCATCTATTCCGTTAAAGCTGCGAACATAATTGAAGCTCGGAGCCGTGCTCAAAGATCCCATGCTGTTAAAGGTCCGGAAGGCGATGAGGCTGCCGTCCCGATTTACGGCCGCGCCGACATTGCTCAAGAACGTGTTCGTGGAAGTAGTTGGTCCGAAGGTGTTGCTGGTGGCGCTGTAGGTAAAGATCGGCCCGCTGGAGATATTGCTTTCCAGGAAGAAAAAACGCGTTCCGTCCCCGCCGCGATGAATGTGCGTATTCTGCTGCACCATCGGTTTGTCTGCCCGGGTGGTGATGACATTGGATGCCAAATCAATCTGGCGGAGGGGAACCGAGCCAGAGCCACCGAATTGCGTCGTAACCAGAGCCAAGCCGTTTGAAGCGATCGCCACATCCCAGGCTCCCGTCTCGCCAGATGCACGCGTATAATTGATATTGGTTACTGTTCCGGCAGGCAGGGCCACTTTGTGAAACGTTCCCTGATTGCCGCTGGTAGTGTTTTGCGCAACCAGGAGGAATGAATTATCGCGCGCAATATCCAGCCCGTTCAATGAACCGCCAAGATTGTAGCTGGTTCCGAAGGTGAGCGTCGCAAGGTTGAAGGTTTGGACGATGCCGGTGTTGTTTGAGATGTAGAGATTTTGGCCGGCAAAATCGAAAACCAGATCTCGGCGCGTCGTACTCGGGATAAGCACACTTTGGGCGTCCACCGCGTTCAGCGCTATCACCGCAAGTATAAGGTTGAACAAAAAGTGGGCGACTTGTCGCTTGAGGGAATGGAACATATTCCGGCGAACCTGTAGGAAGCCGACTGCTTTATCAAGACTCGATTACGAGCTCGCAGCGGCGAGTCCGTCCTTTGGCGGACATGAGCACGAAAACGAGGGGGTTATTTGTGGTCGGCGATATGAACGCCGGTCCAGGCGCCTTCGGAGGGGCGGTCGATCAGGGTGGCGCAACGGTCGATGTACATCCGGACCAGCGCATCGTCGGGTGAGTGGGGCAGACAATTCTCGAATAGAGATTTCGCTTCCTTGAAGTTGCCAGCGGAATAGCTGGCGTGGGCCAGGTTGTAGGCTTCGAGATAAGCGGTCATCTTTGGATCGACCGGTTCGTCGCCGCGGGAAACGACTGAGTAAATCCGGAGCGGTTTGGTTTTCCCTTTCATCGTGACCTTGTCGACGAACTGGAGTTTGAAAGATTGGCCGATCAGATCGGCGGCGGCTTCACCGATGAGCAGGTCGCGACCGTAGTCTTTCGTGAGTCCTTCGAGACGCGACGCGGTATTGACGGCGTCGCCAATGACAGTCGGCTCCATCTTTCGGGACGATCCGATATTGCCGAAGATGACTTCGCCGTAGTTTACCCCAATCCCCATGTGAAAGGATTTCAGTCCGCGAGTTTCCCAATCGGCGTTCAAGCGGCGGAGGCTCTCTCGCATGAGCAAAGCGGCTTCGACCGCCAGGGTGGCATCCTGCGCGGGACCTTCGCTTTTGACGTGGCCCCAGACGGCCAGGATGGCGTCGCCGATGAATTTATCGACGGAGCCGCGCCGGGAGAAGATGTCGTCGACCATGATGGAGAGATATTCGTTGAGCTGGGCGACCAGCTGGGTCGAGTCCATCTCTTCCGACATGGTGGTGAAACCGCGCAGGTCGGTCATGATGAGCGCGACCCTCTCGCGTTCGCCGCCGAGTTTGCTGAGATAGCTCTCCGGGTTATCAAGCACTTCGCGCACGACGTCCTTCGACACGTAGGCCTCGAGGGTGCGGCGGATTCGGAGTTTCTCGAGGGTTTCGTGGGTGAAATCGTAGATAAAGGAGACGAGCCCGGCGATCGCGAACGCCAGGACGGGAGGGATCGCGAGAAGGATGGTGTCGGCGCGGTCGTGAACAATCCTGACGGCAACCAGGTAGGCGATGACCAAGAGAAAGAAGGCGGCGAAGCGGACCCAGGTCTTGCGGACGAGAACGGTGAGGCCCCAGGCGGCGAGGACGGCGCAGGCGATGAGAAGGTCGCTGGCCCAGGGAGGGATTTCCCGAAGGAACGCATTGCGCAGAAGAGCGTTGATTACGTTCAAATGCAGTTCAGGCCCAGGCATCAGGCCGAACGGAGTTATCTTCTCATCCTGAAAGATGCTTCCGGCCGCGCCGACCATAACGACCTTGTCCTTAAAGGCCGCGCCGTCGTCGAAGTTTTGCTTCCAGTAAGTAAAGACCTGGTAAACGGGAATGGCCGGGTAGGTGTAAGGCGGGCCGGTGAAGCGAAACAGTTTGGGTTGAAAAGGGTGGTCGAGCTGGACCGGAGCCAGCTTGCTGGCGGCGCGAAATCCGAGAGAGGCGGGCGCGGTTTTCGCCTGCTCATTAGAGGGCGCAAGCCCCTGCAACTGCTCGAGCGTGGCCTGATATTGGGCACGCCGGATAACCGCATCAAATTCCCAGAAATTGAAAACTACGTAGCCGACTGATGGATGTTCGGGAGACGAGTCGGGAAGAATGCTGGTGGACGGAATGCTCCAGGTCCAAGCCTGTTGTCCGGGTCCGATCGTTTCCAGGACCAGATTGCTGCCGAGCACGATCCGGTCGGGAAAACGGCGAATGACCTCCTGGAGGGCGTCGTCGCCGCGGTTAGGGGTCGGGAAACTGATATCGAAGACCACGGCACGCGCGCCGGCCGTCAGCAAACGTTCGCAGAGGAGCGCATAGACCTCGCGCGACCAGGGCCAGGGCTCGAGCATCAGCGATAACGCGCGATACTCGGCGCTGTCGGGTGCGAGGTCGCGATTTTGGAGATCGAGGCTGGTCAATGATCGGGAGGCGTTGTCGATCCCGAGGAAGACGAGCCTGGGGTCGACGGGATTATGGCGGCCACCGACGGTGAGGATGCTGTCGCGGAAGCCGTTTTCCAGGTCTAACAGGATGCGGGTGCCGCGGTGGGCGGTTTCCAAGCGGTAGAGGCCGGCAACGACGAGGAAAACCGCGAGCGCGATCGCCGCGTGGACGAAACGCCGGGAGCGTAAGATGCGCACCTGCCTTTGATAGCGGACGCGCGATCAGGAACGCGAACCTTTTATCATAGGAAAGAACTTGACTAACCCGGGGGGGCAAGGTGCCATTAGGGCCATGTTTACTGGGCCCTGCCGGTGGGCTATCGCCCGCCTTTCGATCTTTCGCTCCCCCCAGCGGGGGTTGTCGTTTCTAATGGTGGCGAGTTCCCTCTCCGTGGCCAGCCTGGCGCAGGGAGCGGATCTATCGCAGGCGGTGGTACGCGAGAAACATAATGTGGTCACCCTCGCGCCCAACCTCTCGGCCGAAGCGCGCCCGGCCGCGCAAGGCGCGGTGGTACAACCAGACAACGTGGTGCGGACCGGAACGGAATCGCGCGCTGAACTCGAGTTCGCTGATCTCACCCTGGCGCGTCTTGGATCGAACTCGATTTTCTCCTTCGACGCGGCGGCACGGGCGATGCATTTCACCAGAGGCGCGGTGCTCTTCTCCAAGCCGAAGAATTCGGGGCCGATCCAGCTTCAATCCGGGGCAATATCCGGCGCGATCACCGGCTCGACCGGCTTTATCTCGACCGCGCCGGTACAGGGCACCGGTCATTCCAAGGGCAAAGGAACGACGACGATTGTCGGCATGCTCGAAGGAAAGATCCATGGCGGATCGCGCTGGACCGATAGTTCCGGCCACGAGCACACCACCCCGTTCCGGCTTGGTGCCGGGGAGATGCTGATTGCCCGGCCGGATGGGATGCCGCGCGTGGTCCAGTTCGACATTCCGCGCTTCGTCAAGACTTCGCCGCTGATCAAGGGGTTCAACGCGCCGTTGCCAAACGCGGTCGAGGTGAACCAGGCGATCGCCCAATACGAAGCCGATGCCCGCCATGGCTTCGTCGACCAGACAAACGTCAGAGTGTCCTCAGGACCGATTAACATGGCCTTGGTCGGGCAGGTGGTTCCGCTCGATACCGTGGCGCAGCTTCAGACCAAGAATCCTAATGGAATTCTTCCGGTCGGCAGCACCGGCATCATCCAGGCCCAACTGATCTGGAATACTTCAGCCGACCTCGATTTGTATCTCACCCTGCCCACGGGGCAGGTTGTTTCTTTCAGCAACGTCTCCGTCAGGTTCAACAACGGCCGCGCCCTCGCCCTGCTGGACCACGATAACCGCGGGGGCACGATCGACATTCCGCCGAGAACGAGAGTGGAAAACATCTCGATCAACGGAATTCCTCTCGCGGGTCTCTACACGTTTTTCGTGAACAATTTTAATTCTCCGAATGGGAGCGATCCCTTTACTCTCCGGGTCTTTTACAATGGGCAAGTGCAGGTAATTAGCGGAGCGCTGGCGGTCGGGCAGAACAGCAACTCGGTGGTTGTTCAATTTCCCGGCCGTTAATTGGAACCTCGCCCAAACCGACGATGAGCTTCACCATCTGGCATAATCGAACAGCTTTTCTGCTCCTCGGTTCGTTCCTGGCCGTGGCGCAGAGTTTCGCCCAGGACGTGCGGGTGGAAACGCAGCAGCAGGCCAGGGCGCGGCAGCAAAATGTGTTGAACAATGAGGAACAACCGGAGGCCATTTCCGATTCCGAGCTGGGCGATATCAGCCTGGTCTCACGCCAGCCGAGGCCGAAAATGTTTACCTTCTTCACCACGCAATCACTCAATTTCACCAGCAACGCCTTTCTGGTTCCGGACGGCGAGCAGAGCGATTTTTATTGGAACGGCCGGGTCGGGGCCGCGTTCGTGCCTTATGCCACCCGGAACTTCACCCCGACGCTGGTCTTCGATCAGAACTGGTTTCGCTACGGCGAATTCGGCTCGTTGGATTTCAATTCACAGACTTTGCTTCTCGACTTGAAGTACGACCTCAACGCAAACGACACGTGGTTTTGCAATACTTCCTACTCGCTAAGCCGGCTGACCGCACCGCATTCCTCCGTCGATGAGTTTTACCGGTACGGATTTCTGAACGCCAGTGTCACTCACCTGATGCCGCTGGGCAGCACTCCGGTCAATCTCGGGATCACGGGCGGCACCTACTGGCGGCACGGCGATCCTTCAGTGTCCGATCGTTTCGCCGGCTATTTCAATTTCCTCGCCATCTATAATCTTTCCGAAACGGTTCAGTTGAGCGGATTCACCCGGCCCGAGGTGCAGCATTACACGCATGATCCAGCGGGCGACCGGGACGATTTCAATGTGACGGTGGGTGCGTCGGTGAGCTGGATGCCGACTCAATATTTGGTGCTGGCGGCGACTGCCTCTTATATCGGCAACTTCTCGAGTGTCGGCGCGCGCCAATACAATGTGGTGACGCCGAGCTTGATTTTCGGGGCGCAGCTCGCGTTTTAATCCGAACCCAAGCCAACGCTAGTCGGCACGCCGGTCGGCGGAAGTGCTCATGTCCGCCAAAGGACGGACTCGCCGTGGCGAGCTCGTGTTCGATTCGTTGGAGAAGAATCAGGAGCAGAATCAGGATCAAGAGCAGGAGGAAATCAGGATCGACCGGGCTTTAGGGATCGAGCACGAGCACGAGCACGAGCAGGAGCACGATTACGAGGGGATTAGGGGCAGGCGGCGCCGGTGATGGCGATGGAGTCGATGCGCCAGGCGCCCACTTCGATGGCTTGATCGGTCCCGAGGCGGAAGCGGAGCTTGATCGTCCGCCCAACGACGTTCGGGCCGAGGTTGACCACGGTGTTGATATACCCACCGGAATTGCCCGACCAGGCCATTCGGCCGCCGAGCGGATTGCCGAGCGTGTTGTTAAGCGGGCCGGTATAACCGCCGGTGACGAAGCTGCCGCCGACTGCCGCGTTCGTGACATCGGTAAATGCTCCGCCGGCAATATTGGGTGACGAAACCTCCAGCACTCCGCCATCAAAGGTGTCCTGAAGACTGAAGTTGTTGCGGAAACTCAACTGAGCTGCAGGCGAATTAACGATGATGTTGCGCGTGTCGAGACGTTTGTCGCTGACTTCGGCGGGATCTTTGACTACCGCATCATTCGGAGCGGTATCCGGGGTGGTGGGCGAGGTGACCCAGAGCGGAGTCGGTCCGACAGCATTCGTGGCCGTCCAACCAGCGGGCAGACCAGGGGCGTTTACGCCGTCAAAATTCTCGAGGCAGGGGCCGGTAGGACTTGGGCTCGGGACGGGGATCGGGGTGGGCGTGGGTGTTGGAGTAATCGGCGGCGGTGGTGGCGCGCAGGGCGGTCTGTGCGGGAGCACCGGGCCGTTCGGAACGTTAGTGCCGCGGTCGTACACTTCAATCAAGCCGATGCCGGTGCCGTTGTTTTGGCCAAAGAACAGAACGGTGTAGGGACCCGGAGGCAGAGTCGCGGCAATGGCGGCTTCGAGGTTATTAGAAGGCGCGAGGCCGGCGGCGGTAACGATGGCGGCCTGGGCCGGATCGTCCTGCCAGTCGTCATTGGCGAACAGAAGCGTTCCCTGACAGTCCCGGAGCTCCAAGACTGGATTAGCCAGCACAGCCGGCACGCCAGCAGCAGCGAGGCTGGGGCCGAGGCCCCGGACGATGAGCGAGTCATCACCAGCCGCGTTGCTCAAGGTGAATCCCGCAATGACGATATTCTCGCCGGTGCCGACCATGGCGCGGGTGCTCAGGTTGGCCAGTTTCGACGTGAGTCCCTGACTGAGATCGTAGATTTCGACCAGGCCAACGCCAGACGTATTCCCGTTGCCTCTGACAATGGTGGTGTAAGAACCGGGAGGCAACGTGGCGACAATGGCTGATTCCAGATCATTGACGGGGGCGATGCCGGTGGCTTGAATCTCAGCCTCCTGGGTGTCTCTCCAGTTGTTGTTCACGACGGTGGCAAACCCGGCTGAGCCCCGCAGTTCGAGCACGGGGTCGAGCAGAA
>QHMY01000125.1 GCA_003218305.1 Verrucomicrobiota bacterium | reverse complement strand
CAGGCTTGCTCGCGGTTCGTTGCATCGCCTGGTTAGGCCTTTCGCGGCCTGTCTGAGTGATAGAGCAGGAACTCCGAGATGTCATGGAAACCGTTACGCCGCGCATACGACTCGGCTCGCATCGCAGCGACTCCAGAGTAGCGGTCAGGATCAGCGCCACGAGCGACAAGCAGCCGGACGAGATCGAAATGCCCGCGCTCAGCGGCAACGCCCAGCGGCGTATCCGCCATCGAGTACGATTCGTGAACATCTGGATCGGCACCTGCGTCAAGGAGCTGCTTCGCAATATCATAATGGCCGAACCAGCAGGCGTAGGTCAGGGCGGTCCACTCACGGGAGTCACGGGTGTCGAGCGCTGCGCTGTGAAGAAGAAGCTCAAAGACCTCCGAACTGTCTCCGGCGCATGTCGCGAGCATCAACGCTGTGCGATCGTCGATCGGGTCTGGCTGGACGGCGGGCATAAGGTCTAACGAGAATGAGATGAGCGACGGCTGGCGGGCGAGCGGGTCGCTGCGATTTCATCCCTCATAAATCTTAATTCTTCCGTTCCATGGCTGCCAGACGTTCGCTCCATCGCATGGTTAGATGGTTGGCGTGGCTGCTCACAGGCTACCTATCTGGATCTGTATCGATCTCCGTCTTCCACTGCGACTTCCGAGTAGATCGATCGTAGGCATACACAATGGCAGTGTGCGACCAATGCGGTCTAAAGAAAAGATAAAGAGTCGTGGAGTCCTGCTTCGCGAACATGAACTCGATGACATCTCGGCTGGAACCCGTCGGAGAAATAATGAAATCCAGTCGGTCCCGCTGAATCATACGCTGGATTTGCGCATCAGGCGTAACGCGAGTGAAACCTTGCTGTGCGGCAAACGCTTGGCTGTCCCAAGCGCGATATGGGACGCTGCAGAGCCGGAGGACTGCGACCACCGCGATCATGAGCACTGCGATAACGGCAAGGGCGATTAGTATCTTACGGAGCACTACCATCTAACTAGAACAAGATGAGCGACGGCGGACGAGGCCGCGCGTCGCTCGGAGTGGAAGTGTGGAAGTCATCTCAAATGTGATCGCACAGCGGTCCGGCGGTCGCTCCATCGCATGGTTAGATGTCTTCGGGTAGCATACACACTGACTCTGCTCCAATCCGCAAGACAAAGCCCGACTGAAAAGTGAAGATGTGATGGCAGCCTTCTCCCACGTCGCAATAGACGCCGTTAAGGGTTGGGTCGGTCGGGAGAATACCTCCGACGGCTGATAAACAGGCATCCTCGGAAAATGGCATGTCCGGATCGCGCGGGGAAGATGAGAGGTGAGAAACGCCGCGCATCTCTACAATGAGCGCCCGGCGCTGCTCTACGGGCGTATACTCATTTGGAATCCAGCGCAGGGTGACGATGCGCTGCAGGAGATCATAAGTGAAGCCGAGGAAGTCGAAGCAGTTGTGCAGATCGAAGCTATCCGACTCGGTGTGGAGGTAAATCTCGCCGAATCGGGCCGGATTGATGTTCAACGCAGTAGGCGACATCTAACGAGAATGAGCTCAGCGACCGCTGGCGGGAGCGAGCGTGGATTGAAATGAATGTGTTTTCATAATCTTTTACGAGCATCGGAACGGCCAGCGGTTCGCTGCAGCGATGGGTTAGATGGTTTGGTGTGCATACACCCTGAACTCTTTGACCTCGGCTGGCCACGGCTCGTCATACGAGAAGCCTTCGAGAAACGAGACAACGCCATCGCGGACGAAAAGCAAAAAGCCCGCTCCGTGCTGCAAGCCTGCGATATCGGCGCCGATGCTCCCAAGCTGGCAGTCGGAAAGATCGCGACGAATGCGGGCGTCGGTAGGAAGTGAGAAATGTGTGAAGAAGCCGACACCGGAAAACTCGCGCTTCGCGACCGACGCGTGAGCGAGCTGCTGTCGAAGAGCGTCGAACGGATCACCGCTAGGCTGCAGGAGAGCCTCCAGGACCGCTGATTCGAGAGGGGTTAACGTGCTCACCATCTAACGAGAACAAGATGAGCGACGGCCGGCGGGACCGCGCGTGGCCGGCAGTGGCGTACGAATCATACAAAACGTGAACGCGCGGCGGGTGGCCGTTCGCTCCACTGCGTGGTTAGATGCTCCGGGGTGAGTAGGTGATCTCATCCGTGTGTCGATCATATATGAAGAACGGGCTTACCTCCCAGCCCTCATGATACACGAGAACAGCCTTGCTCAGGAGCCGACCAACGCTGGAGACAAACGAGAGAAGCTGATCCAGCTCTCTCTGACCAGATACATTCTCCGGCCTAAAGTCGAATTCGAGGTCATCCTCGCCGAAGAAGTGGGTGGCGATCTCGATATCGCCCCAGCGGAACAACAGCAAGGGAGTGGCCGTGGAGCGTGAGGCAATGATCGACGACGCTTCTGAGGGCAGCGCAGCAGCTTCGCCGTCGATGGTGTAGTCGCTCTTGGCTGCACTCGTGCGAACGAAATCGAGAACCCGCTGCGAATCACTAAGCGTGGCGTCAATGACCTGGATGTCCCGGAGCGCCCCATCGCTCGCAAACTCGTCTTTACACTGGTCCCACTTGATCGGCATTTGCGGTGAGCGCGTCAGCATCTAACGAGAATGAGCTCAGGCGCCGCTGCCGGGAGCGAGCGTGGATTGCAACAGATGTGCTTTCATACTCTTGCGTGATGGATCGGAGCGGCCAGGGGTTGCCGGCAGCGACCGGTTAGATGCGTTCGTGATATCAGTCTCGAAACTCACGAACAATCGTTGGAGGACGCTCTGCCGCTGCTGTGTGCGGGGACTGATATCGAGAAACTGTAAATGAGACGGGCACGTCGATCTCGCGCCGGAAACCTGGCTTTAGCTGCCAACTCTTGAATGCTTTCAGACATGAATCATCGAGTAACTGATATCCCGTGCTTTTGATGACGTTGACGGCGGTAACATTGCCATCGCGTGCGACGTACAAGCGGAAATAGCCCTGGCCCTGCTGATGGGCGCGGGCAGCTTCCAACGGGAAGGTAGGGTTCGCGCGATGGATAACTTGCGCCTTCAATTCGCCGTGCGTGTATCGGTACTCACGGACTTGTGCCGCGCTGATTGATCCGGCGAGGGCGATAACCAAGAAGGCAAGGAAGCGCATGGGTCTAACGAGAATCCGGCCGAATTATTCGGCAATTCCTTGGCAAAAGGGGAATAATTCGGCCTAATAATCCACTGGTTGTGGCGATCGAGGTAGGGAGGATACCGAGCATGGCCTCACGATACGGATCGGGATTTCGCCGGACAAGCCCAAACGCCTCGAGCAAGTCCGAGACGTAGCTGGATTAGAGAACGCTAACCGATCTCCGTCACCCCATCCGGGGTTCGGGGGATTTCTTTTGTCGATTTCCCGGAGTTCCGCTGCGCTCCAACGCTACAGAAGCTCGAAACCCGAATCTCGAAGTTCGAAATCCGAAACAATTTTCAAATTTTCAAAGGGGGGAAATCGAAAACGGCAGGAGGCGAGCTCTCCGTTTCGGTCATTCCTTTTTCGGTAATTCGAATTTGTTTGAAACTCGTTCGCGTCCCGCGCTCTCTCGCTGCTACCCTCGCAGCTTTGCCTTCTATGTCGCTCATCCCATTCGCTCCATTCGAAGTTCGAAATTCGAGATTCGAGATTCGAGATTCGGATTTCCCAGAACGAGGACGAGCTCGCCACGGCGAGTCCGTCCTTCGGCGGAGACGAAAGCGGCTGATGCAGCTACCTCCGCTACAACACGTTCCACTTCGGTTTGCGGCTGCGGGGTTCGGTTTCCCACATGCGGACGCCGCCAAGGTAGGCGTTGCGGTTGTGGCCGAGTTCGGAGTCGGGAGGTAATTCGCTCAGGAGTTTTGCGTTGCCGCCGCCGAGCATGACGTAATCGGCGATGAGGGAGCGCCGGAGCTGTTCGACGCAGAAATGGACTTCGCGTTGCCAGATTTTTTTGCCCAACAGTTCCAATCCGGGTTTGCCCAACACTTCTTCAATGATGCCGCCTTCATAGGGCAAATCGCCCAGCTCGAGCGGCAGCAGGTTCCGCTGCCAAACAAGGGCTGAGCCCAGGCCGGTGCCGAGCCCGAGAAACAACATGCGCCCGCCGCGGTAGCTGCCGAGGGCCTGCATGGCGGCATCGTTCAGGACGCGGGTGGGTTTGCCCAGCGACCTGGTGAAGTTGAAGCCCACCCAGCCTTTGCCGAGGTGCTTTGGGTCGCCCGCGATTCGGCCGTTCTTCACGGGCGCGGGGAACCCGATCGAGACGGAGTCGTAGTCCCAGCCTTCGGCGGTTTCCTTGACCCGGGGGATGAGCTGCCGGGGCGAGAGCCTTGGGCCAGAATCAAATTTGCGCTTTTCCCGCCGGGAAATCATCAGCTTCACGTGGGTGCCGCCGATGTCGATGACCAGCACCTTAGGTTTTTTCTTCACGACTCTTCTTTCCGGAGGGTGGTGATGGGGGTCAGTTTGATAGTCGTTGTCGGCGTGGGCTGCGCTTCGGCGAGCTTGCGGGCCTGCCCGCGGGAACGTTCCCGGAAATGGAGCTGGGCCTGCGAGCGCGGCGCGCCTTCCTCGGGCTTCAGGCGAACGTAGGTCCCATCGGATTGGAGCTGGCGCGCTTTAATGTGGTCGTTCAGGAAACGGGGAAGCACTTCGTTGATGATTTCATCGCGAAGGGTGGGATCTTCGATGGGGAAGGCGATTTCCACGCGCCGGATAAAGTTTCTCGGCATCCAATCGGCGCTGGCGAGAAAAACTTCCGGCTTCCCGGCGTTATCGAAATAATAGATCCGGCTGTGTTCGAGAAAGCGGCCGACGATGCTGATGACGCGAATGTTCTCGCTCAGGTTTTTGATTCCCGGGCGCAAGCAACAGATGCCGCGGACGATCAGGTCGATCTTCACGCCGGCGCAGGAGGCTTCGTAGAGCTTCTCGATGGTCTCCTGGTCGACGAGGGAGTTGAGTTTGACGATCATGCGGCCGGCTTTTCCGGCGGCGGCGTGGTCGCGTTCGCGTTCGATCAACCGGGTCAGGCGTGATTTCAGATCGAACGGGGCTACGAGCAATTTTTCGAGGCCGGGGAAACTGGCGAGGCCGGTGAGGGTGTTGAAGACGATCGCGACTTCCTCGGTAATTTTCGGATTGGTCGTGAGCAGGCTGAAGTCGGTGTAGATACGTGCGGTGCGCGCGTGATAGTTGCCGGTGCCGAGGTGGACATATTGCCGGAGCCGGTCCGCGTCGCGGCGGACAATGAGGAGCGCCTTGCAGTGCGTCTTCAGGCCGACGACGCCATAGATGACGTGGGCGCCTGCTTCCTCGAGCCGGCGCGCCCATTGGATGTTGTTGGCTTCATCGAACCGGGCGCGCAATTCCACGATGGCGGTAACTTGCTTGCCGGCGGTCGCCGCGTGCATGAGCGCCTCGACCACCGGGGAATCGCCGCTCGTGCGATAGAGCGTGATCTTGATGGCGAGGACTTGCGGATCTTGCGCGGCGTTCTCGATGAATTCGACGATCGGATCGAAGCTTTCGTAAGGATGATGCAGAAGCACGTCCTGTTTGCGCATCACGTCGAAGATGCGGGCGTGCGGCGGGAGCGCCGGATCGCGGGCCGGTTGGAAGACACGGTCCTTCAACTTCGCGAAGGCGTCGTTGGCGACGAGCGGCGCGAGGTGAGTCATGGAAAGCGGGCCATCCAGCCGGTAGAGATCCATTTCGCCGAGATCGAAAAATTCGAGGAGCAACTCGCGGTAATCTTTCGGGCAATCGGCGGCTACTTCGAGGCGGACGGCATCGCCCCGGCTCGAACGTCGCAATTCCTGCTCGATGCTGCGAAGGAGATTATCGGCTTCTTCTTCATCGATGTAGAGGTCGCTGTTCCGGGTGACGCGAAAGGCGTGCGCGCCATCGAGGAGCAGGCCGGGGAAAAGCTCGGCGATGTAGTGTTTGATGAGGGAAGAGAGATAGATGTAATCCCAGGGTTCGTCTTCGCCCTTGCCGCGTGGCATCAGAATGAGGCGCGGCAACACGCGCGGGACCTGGACGATGGCGTGGAGCAGTTCTCCGCCGCGTTCGTTGCGGGCGCGCACGAGCAGGTTGTGACTCTTGTTCAGAAGCTGCGGAAACGGGTGACTGGCGTCCACCGCGAGCGGCGTCAGGAGCGGGAAGACCTCTTCCCGGAAATAGCGTTGGGCCCAGGCAGTGCGCTTGGCATTCAGACTGGCGACTTCGTGAACCCGGATGCCGTTCTTGGCGAGGGCTGGGGCGATATCGTCTTTAAAAAGCGCATATTCGGTCGCGACCAATTCGTGTGCGAGACGCTGGATGGCGTTGAAAGTCTCGGTCGGGCTCATTCCATCGGCGGCGACGTCGCTCGTCTCGCTTTCGATTTGTTGTTTGATCCCGGCGACGCGAATCTCGAAAAACTCGTCCAGGTTAGAGCTGAAGATGGTCAGGAATTTGACGCGCTCGATCAATGGTTGGGTCGGGTCCTGCGCTTCTTCCAGGACGCGCCGGTTGAATTCGAGCCAGCTCAGCTCGCGGTTAATGAAGTTTTCCGAGGCGGAAAAGCGGGAAGGCGAGGTGCCCTCGGAATTCTCAGCGCTCGGAAGCGCGACGATATTCGACGGCTCTTCCGGCGCCGGCGTTTCCGATTTCGGATTCATCGCTCACAGGCCGGAGCGGCTAATCGCCAAATCCGATTGCTTTGAAAAAGCCGCGCTTTTCCGGTTTGGGGGCCACAGCTGGAGGCCAGCATTCGACGATTTCAAGGGCGAGGAAGCGAAAGAGCGTGAGCCGCGCAAACTTGAAGTCGAGCCGCAGATTTTTCGCGATCTGGGCGATGGAGCGCACGCCGTTGAATTGGGACGCGAACTGGGCTTCGGCGACGGTGAGGCGAAGTTGTTGGACGCGCTGGAAACCATCGCGGGTATAAGCCGGAACGCTGCCGGCTTCCAGATCGCGCACCTGGCCAAGTTCCTGCAACTGGATGCAGCGCAGAGTGCTGAGGATCCAATGATCGATGTCGGCTTCGCCCGGCAGATCCTTGCAATAATCGGGCAGGGTGTCGCTTTGCTCGAAGACGAAGCGGACGCGGGAAGCGGTCCAGAGCTGGGCGAAGAGTTTTTGTCCGTAATGCTGGACCAGCTGCGTCGCCGGTTCCGCCAGGATCAATTCTTCACGGGCCAGGGTAAGGAAAACCGGCTCGCCCGTCTCACGCTGGGTCGCGCGAGCTTGTTCGGTTTTCTCGGCCTCCACGTTGACGAGCGTGATCGGCGCTTCGGGGCAATAGAGTTGCGGATCGCGGGTGGTGATAAGAACGATCTCCCCATTTCTCGCGAAAAGCTCAACCGCTTCCTTGCTCCAGAGCGCGCGGAGGGTGCCGGTCAATTTCTCTTTCCCGACCGTCTGCAGCGCGCCATTGAGCGAGAAAAAGGTGGTGTCGCCGGAGAAGAACGCGCCGTCGACTGGGAGCGGCGGTTCTTCGGCTGGCGCGAAGGTGGGGGCAGAATCGGCGGGCGGTTCAAAAGCGTCGGTGGAACGTGCGGCGGGCGGTTCAAAAGCGCTGGTGGAACGCGCCGCGGGCGGTTCAAAAGCGACGTTGGAACGTGGGGCGGGCGGTTCAAAAGCGGCAGGAGGACGTGCGGGCGGTTCAAA
>QHMY01000081.1 GCA_003218305.1 Verrucomicrobiota bacterium | reverse complement strand
GATCGGCGTCGAAATAGGATCGCTGATGATTGGTTGGCGAATTTCGCCCTGCACTCCGCCGAAGGTCGCAATCGGATAGGGAAAAGGCGGCGGCGCACCCTGAATAGCGTATCCGGTTGCGGCGTTGCCCTGCACCACAATGGGACTCGCTCCGGGTCCCGGGTTCACGACATACGGAAGCGCGATGCCGTTGATGTAAACGTTGTTCGCCCGAATGGAGCTGTCGGGCCGAAAACCAATTTGCGCGGCGAGCGCGATGTCCTCATCGAGGTCGTAACCCGGGATCAGGACAAACGGATTCTGCGAGCGCAGTCCCGGGATCGGACCCGGCACCCCGTCACCCGTCACACCGACGCCGCCGACGAGCACCCCGTTTTTGTAAAGCGGGACACCGCCCGGCGAGCCATCCAGCGATGTTCCGATCACGGGAACGATAGTGAGACCCGGTGTGCTGCTGAAGCTGATGACGCTTCCCGGTTTCCGGAATTTGTTGATGTCAGAGAAAAACAGATTCGACAGGCCGACGCCGACGAGCGGTCCAGGCGGAGTGTTGCGAACACCGGGGGGAAAGTGTTGCTGGATGATGAATCCGGCGGTGCGCGAGGTGAACGCATTCTGATTGCTGCTGAGATAGGAGGCGGTCCCCGCCTTCGAGACACAGCTCGCGATTTCATCCTGGGTGGGTTCTCCACCGCGCACATTCCAGACTCCGAGGACGTTGCCTTCGCGATCCGTCACGGCGATGACGCTGTTCGGCGAGATCTGAAGGGCCCGGGTGACCGCCTGGTTGATGACGGTCTGGACGTCGGCGGCGGTGAGCTGAGCCTGGGCGATGGAAGGCCCAAGGAGGAGGGCAGCAATCAACAACAGTCGGGCGCGAGCGTGCACGGGGGAGCTTTGATACTAGAAAAGCGTGCCTTCGGCTATGAAAAATGCCAGACGGCTCGGCTCTCTGGTTCTCTTTCCTGCTCCTGATCTTGATCGTGCTCCTGATCCTCAGTTTTAGCAGAGGATTAAGATCAGGATTAGGATCATGAGCAGGAGTGGCGCGGGCCGGGCAAAAGGCGCTCCTTCCCGCGGTCCCCTTAGGCTTGCCAAGGGGAAGCGGTTTCCGCATCCTTTGCACCCCTATGCCCTCGTGTCGCCTAGCGGCCGGTGCGCGAGTCCGACGCATGCTGATCGCATCTGCCGGACTCCTCATCGCGTGCAGCTCGACCGAGATGGACGGGGATGACAGTTCGCCCCGCGACGAGGGAGCGCGGGTCGAGATTAACGGCGGCCCGCACCAGGACGCCCTGGTCGATGTCAAGAGCGACCGCAAGAAGGCAAGCCGGGCCAAAACTCTCAGTGATAGCAAGGATGCTCTGATCGAGATAAATCGGGTCCGAGCCACCGCGGACCGAGGTGCCGTCCTCAGCGATAGCAAGGACGGCCTGGTTGAGATCAACCGCCATTATCGCCACCGGGAAGCAGAGGTCGAAGTAAACGGCCGCCGTCCAAGCCGTTGGCAAATCGGGCGCCGTTATCTCTTCGGCCAGGAACAAGCCCAACTGGAAGATCCGCCGCTGCCACCTTCTCAATTCAATCCCGATCCGGGCGGCGGCAACCTTCTCGAACCGGAGGAGCCGCCGGATTTGTTCCCACCGATTCTTCCGCAGCCGCCCGAATACGGCGAGGAATCCGTCCCGCGTTCATTGGGATTGCCGCGCCGCGGCGTGCGCGAAATGATGCCGGACCGGCGAAAACTCGATTACGAAGCCTATCCGGATTCGGAAGCCGGCACCGGTCTGCTCCCTGGCTCGGAGCCAGTCCCGAACCGCTGGTTCATCGGATTCGGCCGCTGGAAACGGTACGCCGATCCTTCAACAGAAACACCTTACCAATCCGGCGCGTTGCGTTTCTGGCATCCGTATTTGCAAAGCCAGCTTAAGGGCGACGCGCCCATCATCGGGCAGGACATTTTCCTCAATCTTACCCTCAATAATTTTTCCCAGTTCGAAGCGCGCCGATTGCCGACACCCAGTGGAGTGAGCGCCGCGCGACCGAACAGCTCGGAATTTTTCGGACGAAGCGAACAGCTTTTCTTCTCGAACGACTTCTCGATCGGCGTCGACCTTTTCAAAGGCGAGACGGCGTTCAAGCCCGTCGTCTGGGCGATCCGCCTTCTCGCGGTGGCCAACTACAACTACATCACGGTTAAGGAAAACAACGTCGTCGATCCCGATCCGCGCGGCCCCGGCTTTACCGGTCCGCCGCTCCCCCTGGTCAACCCGACTCCGGGCGATCCCTTTGTCGGCCTCGGTCCCGGGCTCACCCGCCCGCCCAATGATCTCGAGGACACCCGCTACACCAGCCGCCACAAGGATTGGTACTCGCTCCAGGAGGCGTTCGGGGAAATTCACATCCGCGATCTGACGAACAATTACGATTTCGTTTCCTCCCGGTTCGGGATTCAGCCGTTCGTGAGCGATTTCCGCGGCTTCATCTTTAACGATACGAATCTCGGCGTCCGCGCCTTCGGAAACTACGACAACAATCTCTGGCAATACAACGTGGTCGCCCTCGACATGCTCGAGAAGGACACCTACTCCGACCTGAACAAATTCGACCGGCGCGATCAGCAGATCTTCATCGCGAATGTCTACCGCCAGGATTTTTTCGCCAAGGGTTACACCGCCCAACTGAGCTTCCACGCCAACTTCGACGGGGGCGAACGGCACTTCGATAAGAACGATTTCATCACCCGGCCCGCGCCGATCGGCGCCGTGCGCGACCACTACGTCCAGGCTTACTACCTCGGCTGGACCGGCGACGGGCACATCGGGAAGCTGAATCTGACCCACGCGTTTTACCAGGCCTTCGGCGAGGATGGCTTCAACGGCATCGCGCAACAGCGGGTGGACATCAACGCGCAGATGGCTGCGCTGGAGCTGTCGATCGACAAGGACTGGCTGCGGTTCAAGCTCTCGGGCTTTTATGCGAGCGGCGATCCGGACCCGAGGAACTCACATGGCACCGGGTTCGACACCATATTCGACCGGCCTTTTTTCGTGGGCGGTCCGTTCAGCTTCTACGTGCACCAGGGATTCAACCTTGGCGGGACATCAGTTAACTTTAAGCAGCGCGACAGCCTGGTGATCGATTTGCGCACGAGCAAAAGCGAAGGCCAATCGAACTTCGTGAATCCGGGCGCGTTTATCATCGGCTACGGGAACGACGCGGACATCACGCCGAAGCTGAAAGCGTTCCTGAACGTGAACTACATCTGGATGATGGAGACCGAGCCGATCCGGCAGGTGCTGCTGACGAACCACGCGAGCAATGAATTCGGATTGGATTGCAGCCTCGGATTCCAATATCGCCCGCTGCTCACGAACAACATCATCATCACGGCGGGCGCGGGTTTTCTGGTACCAGGGCAAGGTTACAAAGACATTTATCGGGCGAGCACGGATCCGGTCTTCGGTTACCCCGGACCGGCGCCCGCGAAGGTGGATAGTTTTCTCTACAGCGGGCTCCTTACGCTTACGCTGACGTACTGATGAAGGGGACAAGGAAAAATGGGCGGTTACGGGAAGAGCCGGACGTGGACTTCGGTGAGGGAGTGAAAGGCAGAACGCCCAACGCCCAACGCCCAACGTCCAACGCCCAAAGAAAGGAAAGCACGCCTGCTCCAACCGGGTCGCGGTACGATTTGGAGGACAGATTGCTGGAATATGCCGCTCGAATCATTCGGTTAGTGGATGCTCTGCCGTCTACGAGAGCGGGCCGACATGTGGCGGATCAGTTGCTTCGTTCGGCCACGTCACCTCTCGGCAATCATGGAGAGCTTCAAGGCGCAGAGTCGCGGAAGGATTTCATTCATAAACTCGGTCTTTGCCTGAAGGAGATCGAGGAGACCTGGCGATGGCTCCGGCTCATTCATCGCGTCCCGATGCTTCCGCCCGCCAAAGTCGAACCGCTTCTGGCGGAGACAAAAGCGTTGGTCAAAATTTTCTCCGCTAGCATCCGCACCGCCGAGAAGAAACCCGGATGATTCCCGCTGCTTTCTTCCACTTGGGCGTTGGGCGTTGGGCGTTGGGCGTTGGACGTTTCTTCCTTCTTTCCCTCGTGCTCGTGCTCGATGCGAGCGCCCAAAGCCCCGACTCCACCTCCGGCTACGGCCCTCCCACCGCCATCCCGCCGGAAGCCTCTCTCACCAAGCCTGTCGCCCGCCCAAAGCAAAACTGGGTCGATCAATCGCTGGGGGAGGCCGAGGCCAAGAGCGCCGGCTGCAACCAGTGCCATAACGGAATCGAACCGATGCATAAGGCCTCGCACGTCGTACTCGGTTGCACCGATTGTCACGGCGGCAATCCCGCGCGTGGCCTGAAGAAAGAGCAGGCCCACATCCTTCCCCGCAACAAAGAGTTCTGGAAAACCTCGGCCAACCCTCCCAATTCCAACGTCTGGCTCAATCACGAATCGCCCGAGTTTATCCAGTTCATGAACCCCGGCGATCTTCGCGTCGCCAAACAAGCCTGCGGCCTTTGCCACGACGCGATCATCCGCAACGTCGATCACAGCATGATGAATCACGGCGCGATGCTCTGGGGCGCGGCTCTCTACAATAACAGCGGCTTTTATTTGAAGAATTACCGCTTCGGCCAGGGCTACGGCGCTGATGGCACGCCGTTGCGCCTGGTGAACTACACTCCCGTGACGCCGGCCGACACCAGGCTTCACGGCATTCTTCCCTTCCTCGATCCCCTGCCGCGTTTCAATCTGAGCAATCCCGGAAACATTCTGCGAATCTTCGAGAAGGGTGGCGAAAAGCAGCTGCAGCTCGGCGTGCCGACCGCGGAGGAACCGCCTGGAAAACCGTTGCGCCGCCTTTCGGAACGAGGCCTCGGCACCCTTAACCGGACCGATCCGGTTTTTCTCGGTCTTCGAACGATCACGCCGGCGATTATCGCTCGAGCGGCTGCTCCGCCTGCCACGTTGTCTATGCGAACGACCGTTCACCCACCAACTCCGGCTGGTGGAGCAAGTACGGACATCAGGGACTTAGTTTCACGGCCGACAAGACAATCCCGAAGAACGAACGCGGCCATCCGGTCACGCATCAGTTCACCCGTTCGATTCCGTCGAGCCAGTGCATGAACTGCCACATGCATCAGGGCAATCTCTTCGTGAATCCGTATCTCGGATATACCTGGTGGGACCAGGAGACCGACGGCGAGTTCATGTATCCGAAGGAACAACGGAACCCGACAAGCGACGAGCTGGTGATCGAGACGCAAAGCAACCCGGAGGGGGCCGCCGCAAAAGGACTCTGGGGCGACAAGGATTTTCTCGACAAAGTCTCGGAGCTAAATCCGAAGCTGAAGCACACCCAGTTCGCCGATTATCACGGTCACGGCTGGGTCTTTCGGGCCATCTTCAAGCACGATCGCAAAGGCAATCTGCTCGATCTGCGCGACAACAAAATCCCGCACGACGATCCCGATAAGTTCGCGAAGGCTGTTCACCTCAAGGACGTGCACCTGGCGAAAGGGATGCAATGCACGGACTGCCATTTCGAGACAGATGTGCACGGCAACGGCCAGCTCTACGGCGAGCCGCGCAACGCGACGACGATCAACTGCATCGATTGCCACGGCACCGTGGATCAGCGGCCAACGCTGATCACTTCCGGCAATGCGGGCCAAATCGACTTGGCGAACAACAGCAACACGCCGTGGGGACCGCGCTTCATTTGGGAAGGAACGAAACTTTACCAGCAATCGGTCATGTCGCCCGATACGCGTTGGGAAGTGCCGCAAACCATCGACACGGTTGATCCCCTCTCCTCGCATTACAATCCGAAGTCGGCTTACGCGAAGACATTGATGCGCGACGGCAAGACCTGGGGCGGCGGCGTTCCCGCCGAACCGGGCGAGCGCCGGATGACACTCGCGCACGATAACAGCGCGATGGATTGCCAGATCTGCCATACCTCGTGGGCGACTAGCTGCTTCGGTTGCCATCTCCCGATGAAAGCGAACCAACGGGTCCCGCAGAATAAATTCGAGGGCGTCACGGACCGGAACTACACCACCTATAACCCCCAGGTGGTGCGCGACGACGTCTTCATGCTCGGGATTGATGGGACGGTGAAAAAGAACCGCATGGCGGTGCTGCGTTCGTCGAGCGCCGTGGTGGTCAGTTCGCAAAACGCGAATCGCGAATGGGTTTATTCGCAACAGCAGACCTTTTCCGCGGAAGGCTACAGCGGGCAGGCCTTCAACCCGCACTTTCCGCATACCACCAGCAGCGTCGGCACGACGAAAAATTGCACCGACTGCCATCTCTCGAAGAACAACGACAACAACGCGTGGATGACGCAGTTGCTCGGGTTCGGCACCGGCACGGTAAATTTCTTCGGCCGTTATACCTACGTGGGCGAAGGGCGGGAAGGCTTGCACGCCGTGATCTGGACGGAAGCCGACGAACCGCAGGCGGCGATCGGCAGCCATCTCCACAGGATCGCTTACCCGGATAATTACCGGAAGCATCTCGAGGCCGGCATGATCCTGAAGGAAGCCCATGAGCACAGCGGTCACGACATCCAGGACCTCGTCCTGCGCGGAGAATATCTCTACACTGCGAACGGACCCGGCGGCTTTGAAGTGTTCGACGTCGCGAACATCGACCAGAAAGGATTTTCGGAACGGATCGTGAGCGCGCCGGTCTCGCCGCTTGGCCAGCGCACGCGCGTGAACACGAAATTCGCCACCTCGGTCGCGCTGCCGAGCACGCTCGCACTGGATCCCGCGCGGGAACGGCTGCCCGAAAACGAAGAGCAACCGATCGATATGTTTTACGCCTTCGTTTATGTCTCCGACCGCGAAGAAGGATTGGTCGGCTCGAACGTCGCGACCCTGGTCGACGGAAATCCCGACAATAATTTCCTGAAGCGCGATGTGACGTTCAACCCGGACGGGGTCCTGACCGGGGCAAGCTTCGTCACGGCCGCCGGCCATCGACTCTACCTGACGACACCGCGCGGCTTGTTCGTGATCGATTGCACCGACCCGATGAATCCCCGGCTCGCCGGTCAGTTCACCGGAAACTTCCTGCGGAACCCGCACTGCGTTGCCATTCAGTTTCGCTACGCCTTCGTCACCGACGACGATGGCTTGAAGGTCTTGAACATCACCGACCCGGACCGGCCGATGCCGGTTTCGGGTGGAGTCGTCCGACTGCACAATCCCGGGCGCCTCTATGTCGCGCGCACCTACGCTTACGTGGCGAACGGACCACAAGGGCTCGCGATCATCGACGTGGAGAATCCGGAGCGGCCGCGGCTCGACCAGATGTTCGACGCCGGCGGTCTGCTCAACGATACGCGTGCAGTGCAGGTCGGGAGCGTGAACGCCTCGCAGTTCGCCCTCGTCGCCGATGGACGAAATGGCCTGCGCGTGGTGCAACTTATCTCACCGGATACAGTGGCCGGGGCCCAGGGATTCAGCCCGCGGCCGAACCCGCGGTTGATCGCGACCTATCCGACGCACGGCGAGGCGATCGCTGTTTCTCGCGGCCTCGAGCGCGATCGGGTGGTGGACGAAACTGGCGGGCAGACGGTGGTCTTCGGCCGGCGTGGCTCCCGGCCCTTTCACCTGAACGAAATGGAGCGGTTCTATCTTCATTCTGAATTTGGCGACGCCAAAGACGGTTCGGCGCGCAGGGGAAGTCTGTATCGCGTCGAAGATGTCATTTCTCGCGATGGAAAACTTATGACCACGAGCGGCGTCTTTTTGTCGCCGCTCGTCACCCCGGCACCCGCCCCGACCGCCACTCCGGGAGCGCCCGACGATATTGAGCCAGCCCCGCTGCCCGATGCGTCACCAAATTAACGCTGGTAGGGTCGCCGCGCTGCGGCGACCGCACCGTGCCTATCGGGGAGCAATTTGACCGGATTCCGCCGACGACGCAGCAAACCCTCCTGCTACGTCGAGAAAGACATTGCTGTTCGAATCGGATTTCAGTAGAAATTTTCCATGGCCGACAAAGCAAGCAAACAACCCGAAAACGTTCCCGGTCCCTGGTATGTGGATACGACCTGCACGCCTTGCCGCGTGTGCCTGGATGAGGCTCCGAATCTTTTGAAGTACAACGACGACGAAACCTACGTCTACTTTTACAAGCAACCCGAGAACGAGGAGGAAACGGCCGCGGCCCAACGCGCCCTGGACGTTTGTCCTACTCTCGCCATCGGCAACGACGGCGAATAGCGTTTCGCTGCCGACCGTACCGGCATCTTGAATCCACGGCGGCCACAGACCGTCGCTCCAAAGAAAATCATGCCTCCTGAACCGACCGCGGCAGCGTCACCCTACTCACGCACCAATCCATTCCCGGCGAGGCTGCTCATTAATCGCAGTCTTTGCGGCGAGGATTCCGGGAAGGACACGCGCCACTTTGAAATCGATCTGACCGGTTGGGGCTTGAACTACGAAGTGGGCGATTCCATGACGGTCTGGCCAACCAACGATCCTGCATTGGCGGACGAAATCATCCGGACGATCCGCGCAAAGGCGGATGAGCCGGTGAAAAGTCCAAGTCGTGAAACCACCTTGCGCGAAGCGTTGCTCCGCGATTGCCGAATCACGCAGACGACTCCGAAGTTCTTGAAGGCCGTCGCGGAACGAGCCAGCGCTGCGCCGCTACTCAACGATCTGCTCAAACCGGAACGGAAACAGGATCTCGATACATATCTCTATGGCATGGAGGTGATCGATTTTTTGATCGAGCATCCGTCAATCCAATGGACGGCACAGGGCCTGGTCGATGTGCTGGCGAAACTGCAGCCGCGACTCTATTCGATCTCCTCGAGCCTGAAGGCCCGGCCGAACCAGGTCCATTTCACGATCGACGTCGTTAAGTACGAGAGCCGAGGCCGGCAACGTAAAGGCGTTTGCTCCACCTTCCTGGCCGAGCGCGCCGAGAATGTCCCGATCCCCGTGTTTCCCAATACGTCGAAGTTCCGGCTGCCCGAGGATGGCAACACTCCGATCATCATGGTGGGACCGGGAACGGGGATCGCGCCTTTCCGCGCTTTCTTGCAGGAGCGCAAAGCGGTCGGAGCGAAGGGAAAGAACTGGCTCTTTTTCGGATCGCAGCACGAGCACTGCAATTATTTCTACCGGGATGAACTCGACGAACTCAAACGCGACGGGATCCTGACCCGCCTCGACTGCGCCTGGTCGCGCGATCAGGAGGGCAAATCGTACGTCCAGCACAAGATGCTGGAGAATGCCGCGGAGATTTGGAAATGGATGGATTCGGAGAACGCGCAATTCTTCGTTTGCGGTGACGCGCGGCGCATGGCGAAGGATGTCGACGCCGCCCTGCGAACAATTTTTCAAGAACAAGGCGGCAAGAGCGAAGAGCAAACGAACGAATACGTCGAAAAGCTGAAGAGCGATAAGCGCTACAAGCGCGACGTATACTGATTGAAAGGTTTAGTAATGGAGCGGTGGCGACCGGCGTGATGACTTGTTGCTTTTCGGCCCCATTACTCCTTTACTCCAACACTCCATCCACCTGATGCCGGACACGACCGCTCCATCCAATTCCGCGACGACCACCCCGCCTTACACGCGGGCCAATCCATTTCCGGGCAAATTGGTGGTCAACCGCCGAATGAGCGGACCTGAATCCGAAAAAGATACGCGCCATTTCGAAATCGACCTCACCGGTTGGGGCCTGAGCTTCGAGGTGGGCGACTCGATGGCCGTCTACCCGACCAACGATCCCGAACTGGTCGAAGCAATCATTCACCTGCTCGGCGCCAACGGCGACGAACCGGTGCCCGCCGCAAAAACCCAAAAAGGCCTGCGCGACGCGCTGCTCCGGGATTATTCCATCACTCAGCCCACGCCGAAGCTCTTGAAAGCGATCGCGAGTCGCGCTTCCGCCGCGCCTCTACTCGGGGATCTCCTCGCCGCGGACCGCAAACAGGATCTCGAAACCTATCTCTGGGGCATGGAAGTGATCGATTTCCTGAGTGAGCATCCGTCGGTAAAATTCAGCCCCGAGGAATTTGTCGGCTTGCTCACAAAGTTGCAGCCACGGCTTTACTCCGTGGCCTCAAGCCTGCGCGCCTTTCCCGAGCAGGTTCATTTTATCGTGGACGTGGTCCGGTACGAAAGTCACGGTCGCGCGCGCAAAGGCGTTTGTTCAGCCTTTCTGGCGGAACGCGCGGACAACGTCCCGGTGCCGGTTTATCCCAGCTCGGCGAAGCATTTTCATCTCCCGGACGATCTCGCCGCGCCAATCATCATGGTCGGGCCCGGCACGGGCGTCGCGCCATTTCGCGCCTTTCTCCAGGAGCGGCAGGCACTCGGCGCGACCGGCAAAAACTGGCTTTTCTTCGGGGCGCAAAAACAAGTTTGCGATTACGCCTATCGCGAGGACTTCGACCAATTTCAACGCGATGGCATTCTGTCTCGGCTCGACTGCGCCTGGTCACGCGATCAGGCCCACAAGATTTATGTCCAGAATAAGATGCTAGAGAACGGGCCCGAAATCTGGAAATGGCTCGAGAATGAGGGCGCTCACTTTTTTGTCTGCGGCGACGCCCGCCGCATGGCCAAGGATGTCGATGCAGCCTTGCGAACCATCGTGCAGGAACATGGCGGGAAATCCGTCGCAGAAGCCAACGAGTACGTTGAAAAACTGAAGAGCGACAAACGTTACAAGCGCGACGTTTACTGAGTCGGCTACGGCCCGCGAGCCATTTTCGCGTCGCTTTTTCGCCTGGTAACGCCAGTCGCGACTAGCCGCTAAAGGACAACGGGCGCTCCTTCGGTCATAACCAAAACCTTGTCCTCAATGCCAGCGCCCCGGGCCGACGCCAGCAAGCGGGCCGGCGGCTCGTCGAGCGGTTCGTATCCCAACCGAAAACTGCCGTAGTGCATCGGCACAAGAACCTTCGCGTTCAGCTCCAAAAAGGCCTGGACCGCTTGCTCCGGGTTCATGTGGACCTCGCGCCCCGTCGGCGCGTCATATCCACCGATGGGAAGCAGCGCGATGTCAATCGGGTAGCGCTCACCAATTTCTTTGAAGCCATCGAAGTAGGCGCTATCGCCGCAATGAAAAATCGTCCGCCCATCCATTTTTAGGATAAATCCGCCAAAGCCGCGGTGGAGGTCGGCCAGAAACCGCGCCCCCCAATGCGCGCAGGGCGTCAGCGAAACTTCAATGGGACCAAGCTTCACCGTCTGCCAGTAATCGAGCTCGTGCACGATGTTGAAGCCCAGATCGTGCACCAGATTGCCGACGCCGATCGGCACGACGATTGGCTGATCCGCCGCGACCTTGGCGAGCGTCCGCCGATCGAGATGGTCGAAATGCGCGTGCGTTACCAGAACGAAATCAATCGAGGGCAGATGATGAATTTCGAAGCCCGGCTGCTTGAGGCGCTTAATCACCTTCAACCACTTCGACCAGATCGGATCGATCAGGAGGTTGACCTCGTGCGTTTGAATCAGGAACGAGGCGTGTCCAATCCAGGTGATGCCGATCTCACCTTTGCGGATTTTCGGAAAACGGGGCCGGACACGGTCGCCGGCTCGCTTGATGAAGAGCGACGGGATGAGGACTTCGGTAAGAAAATTGCGCTTATGCCAGTCCGCTCGCGGAATCAATCGGACACGGGTCGAGCGCTTGTTTTCAGCACTGTTGTCGGCCGCCTGGCGAACAACGTTCCTCCGGCTTTTTTTCGAAAAAGGAATCGGCACTGTTGCGCAAACATATAAGCTTGGGTTGGTGAATCAAAACCTTTCACGACGACCCCGACCGAACCAGCCACGCGACGCACTCCCTGGCGACAGTCGTTAGCCCATTAGCCCCTCACCCCCAGAACGATGCAGCTGCTGAAGGCGCTCCCGCGCCAGCCTTTCATTGGAATTGCCGCGGCCGCCGGCACCGGCATTTTGTGGGCTGATTTCGCACTAAATGCTTTGCCCAGCGTGGCCGTGGTGCTGGGAATTCTGGCGTTGATCGCCCTGCTTTGGCGCCGTTCGCTAGCTGTGTACGCGCTCGTCGTCATTGGCTTCTTCATCGTCCATCACCTGCGCACATCCGATTCCCCCGGCCGGCGTCTGGCCGCGGAATTGGGAGAGAAACCGCGCCCGGTGACCGTGACCGGCTCCGTCGCAAGCGAACCGAAGATCTCAGCGACCGGATTCGCTTCATTCCTTCTCCAGGCGGAATCAATTGAGATCGACGGCGAAACGCGCCGGTGTCACGTAAAGTTTTTGGCGCGCTGGCGTCATGCTGTGGAGTTCGGCGACAGGGTCAGGCTTTTTGGCACGGCTGAGCGAGTAGGAGAGCCGCGAAATCCTGGGGAATTTGACATGCGATCCTATCTGGCGCGGCAGGATGTCCAGCGCGAGCTCATCGTGCGTTATCCCGAGAACGGGTCGATTCTCAGCCATGCTGGCGGCAATCTGATTTTTCAGGCGGCACGAAAATCACGCATTTGGATGCAAGCCGTCCTCTCGCGGAATCTTGCAGATTCGCCCGACGTGACCGCGTCGATTAACGGGATGGTTCTCGGTTTACGCCATCAGACCCCGGAAGACATCGAGGAACCGTTCCAGCAAACGGGCACGTTGCATCTCTTTGCGGTGGCGGGCCTGCACGTCGGAATTGTGGCACGATTGCTCTGGATCGTGGCGACAGTGGCGCGTCTGCCGCGGAAATTGGCCACAGCGCTGATCATTCCCGCGCTGTTATTTTACTCGGCGGTGACCGGCTTACATACCTCGAGCGTGCGGGCTGCGGTGATGAGTGCGGTATTGCTGACCGGCTTCCTGGTTGAACGAAAAGTATTCGCGCTCAACACCCTCGCCGCAGCAGCCACCCTCATTCTTTGCTGGAATACCAACGAGCTTTTTTCCGCAGGCTTTCAGCTCTCGTTTTCTGTCGTGGCGGCGATCGTAATTCTGGCCGAACCGACGTTCCGATTCCTTCGCCGCTGTTTCGCCCCGGACCCTTTCCTGCCGCGGAACTTGCTGGGAGCGCGCCGCCGGATCGTGGGCCACTCGCTTTCGTGGGTCGCGCGGGCCGGATCCGTTTCATTCGCGGCCTGGATCGGTTCGCTGCCCCTCATGCTTTGGTATTATTACCTGGTCACGCCGATCTCGTTGCTGGCAAATCTCGTGGTGGTTCCGATCGCTTTTTTTGTTTTGGCGGGCGGCCTGCTGTCCCTGGTCACCGCGCCGGTTTCAACATGGCTATCGGGCGTTTTCAACAATGCCAATTGGTTCCTGACGAAAATTATTCTGGGGGCCGTTCACGTCTTCGCCCAGATCCCGGGCGGCCATTCTTACGTTGAGCACCCCCATTGGCGGGATAGAGAGATGATGGAAATCAACATCCTCGATCTGAAATCCGGTGGCGCCATTCACATTCGGACAACGGAAAGCGAATGGCTGTTCGACACCGGATCGCTCCGCAACTACGACCGCGTGGTTCGCCCCTACCTTCGATCCCGGGGTGTAAATCGGCTCGACGGCATCGTCCTCACCCATGGCGATGGCAGTCACATTGGCGGCGCCAGTGGCGCGCTCCTCGAGTTTCATCCCCGCCACTTATTCGACACGGCCACGCCTGATCGCTCACCCATTCATCGCCGGTTGATCGCCGAGCTCACGCGCAACCGCGAGTCGCGCAACCTCTGCGCCGCCGGGGACGAGTTCAATCTCTCCCGAGAGGTCCGAGCCAGGATTCTTTTTCCCCCACGCGGATTTGCAGGAGAAAAAGCTGATGACCAAACTCTCGTCATTCAGCTCGTCGTGGCCGGTAAGCAGCTCGCACTAATCATGTCCGACAGCGGAGTCGCAACCGAGGAATTTCTCCTAAAAAATCATCCAAACCTACGCGCCGATATAGTCGTAAAAGGGCAGCACCATTCCGGTTTTTCGGGATCGGATGCATTTCTGGGGTCGGTTCAACCCCAGGTGATCGTGGCAACTTCGCGTGACTTTCCGGAAACCGAACGGTTGAAAAGCGATTGGATCGACGGGCTGGCTGCGCGCGGCATCAAGCTCTTTCGTCAGGACGAAACTGGCGCGATCCGAATCCGAATTTTTCGCGACGCGTGGGAAGCCCACAGCTATGTCACATCAGAAACGTTTCGGAGACCGAGTCGGTAGATCGAAGTGTGGCAAAATCGCTTCTCGAATGTGCTCTGGGCGGCCGGGGGATCCTGGGCTGAGATCGGGGTAAATTGCGGCGACTGGGCAGCCACAGATTCGATCTGCCGGAAGTAGTCACGCTGATCCGTCGCGATTTGGAGCGTGCCGCGGGGAATGAGCGCGCGATGAATGGAAGCGAGAAAATCAACGGTGACCAGACGGCGGTGCTGGTGCCGACGCTTTGGCCAGGGGTCGGGGAACATCAGATGAAAGACCGCGATTGAATGGGGAGGAAGGAGATGCGCAACCGCATAAGCAATTTCCACGCACAGAATTCGGGCGTTCCCCAGGTCCGCCTGCTGAATCTTGTGGCAGGCGCTGTGAACACGGCCGCGAAGTCTCTCGATCCCGAGAAAATTGCGATCCTGTTTTTGCCCAGCCAGAGCTTTCAGATAAGCGCCGTCACCGCAGCCCAGATCCACTTCGATCGCAGCGGCCCGCGAAAACATTTCGGCCGGCGCGATTGGACGAAAATAATTCGCGGGAACAAATTCCACGGCCGAGGCAGCACCAGGAATCCCGCCCTTTTGTCTCATTCATTCCGATAGCTCACGCTCCATGGAAAGAAAAGGCTGGCCGATGGAGACAAGCGAACTGAAGGAACCGAGCACTTTCCCCTGCGGGAAGGACTCAGGGCTTGGTCGGAGCTGGGACCTGCGCAACAAGCGAGGTGGCCGAGGAAGACTTCGCGGGCGTTTCTTGTTCAGGAGTGCCGAAACTATACAACTTGGCTTCCCTCGCATTGACGAATTCCGCCTGACTCACGGAGAGCGGCTCATGCAAGAATTTCGAAAGCTCTTGCGCGAGGACGACGGCAATCTCGCGGGGATCGCGGGTGTAGATTGGAATCGGGAATCCACCCGAGTTGCGGTCGTAACCGTAGATGGTTCCTTCGGTTTCCCAAACGCAATAGGCGTGCCCGGCTGGATGATTCTCGAAGCGGACGAGGAGGATCTTGGCCCAGAAATTCTTGTCCAAGGTATGCTGCGCCTTTACCACAGCGAGATAGTTGCAGGCAGAAACCACGCAGCCGTTCAGCATCACGAGGTCGTCGTCCCCGGGGGTAAGAAGGACCACAGCTGGCTTTTGGCACCCGATCGCGGCACAGATCAAAAATGCCGCGCAGAAAAGGGAGGTGATTTTACGTAAGCGAAGTTTTTTCATGGGTTTAGAACGCTGACACAAACTACAGGAAATATGGTTATTGGTGTGGTTATAGCATCAATCTTGCTTTTAAGGAGAGGTTTATCTTGAGAACTCTGCCGCACCAACTGACGCGGCCGCTATTTCAAAGAGATTGGGAGCTGTCCATCGCAAGGGTCCTTTCCGGCACTCCTCCTACCGAATTCGAAGGTATTTACGTTGGTTGCCATCGGCCGCTTCGATAACAAAAAACTCCTTCCGAACAGTGAGGAGCTTGTCCTGATCGACGGTCCCCGCCGGAATGCGCCCGAGCGCGTCATGAATGTAATTGTAATGCAGCGCAGCGCCCGCAACAGACCACCGGCCGGAGAACTTCGAAATGAGTTTCGCGTGGTAAACCACTTCCCCTTTGAAAGTGCCATCGCTCTTGAAGACATAATGGCAGCTTTGGTTCTTGTCTTCGTAGCGCCACTCCCCGACCAGGCGGCTCTGAGACATCGAAGGCAATCCGGCGCACGACGTGAGGCAAAATACGATTAGCGCTAGGACGGCTCTCATTTGCGATTGAACAAGCAGGACGATCAACTGCCGACCCGCCAAGCGCAATCGCTGGACCGCCATCGACCATTCCCAGCAGCGCCAGAGATTAATTCTTCCCATGCCACCCGAGAAGCACGGCAGATCCTGGCCCAAGGATCAACTCGGAGCCTTCCAGGCAAACGAGCGATTAACGCTCGCGGTTGCTCCCTCGGAGGGAACGTTTTAACTAAAAACCGGCTCGATGGCCAGTTAGTTTTGCGCTACGAGCGCCGAGGCGGCACGGAACTTCTTATTCCCGGCGTAGGCGTAGAGCGGCAGGTAATTGTTCTTTCCCACCCGCCCAGCAACGCACGCGGTCCAATTAAATGTCGGATCGAGAACATAGCTGCCGTTCTCGGTGTCCCAAGCCAGCCAGGCATGTGAGAGCCGGCTGGTCAAAGTCCGTTTCCCGATGACGAGTCGAACATTGGTCGCTCCATTCGCCTGCATCTTCTCGTAAAGCGCGACCGCCTTTGCCTTGCAATCCGCCGGGGCGCCGGATTGTGCTTCCGCCGGCGTCTTCCACATAACGGTATAGCCATAGGGAATTGCACGAAGGCTTGCCATCCACTGGTTCACATTGTTCAGCGAAACTTGTTTCGCCGACGCCCGGCTTGGTGCAGTCAAGACCGGCCGAATACGAGCCATTTGACTATCGTAAGGCGTTGCGGGGACGGTAAATAAAAGGGCGTCAGCAAAAGAGCTGGAGGCGGCAATGGAGAGCAGGGCGACAGTCAGGAGAAGCGTTCTTTTCATGGCGAGGATGTAGTTGCTATATTAACTATAATTACTATAGCAACAGACGTGCCATGCCTCTGGCGTAGCCCTCCCGCACAGAGCAGGACGGGTAGACGCCGTCCACGGCCGGATCTGCCTCACCAGACTAGAGAGAATAATCCCGATAGCCTCGCCGGTGATCCGGGTCTCCCGATTCCTGGCGAAATCCCTTACCCGCCGGAACTCCGGCCATCAGCAGCGCCGTTTCGGGCATCAAAACGGCGGCGCTCGCGAGATCGAGTCGGCCCTCGTGATCCTCTGACCGCCTCCCTTACCTTCGCAACGCCTACTTGCGTTCGTCGAAGGCCGCACGGGGGGCGGAGAGTCAAAATTGGAGGCGAGGGGAGTTGAACCCCTGTCCTCGAAGCTTTCCACGCAAGCTTCTACATGTTTATCCGGCGGTAATTTTTAAGGGACCAAACGTTGCACCGGCACACTGCCGACCCCCGAGTGTCCACGAAATTCCTTCACCGCCCGACGCGGTCACTCCGCCGAACGATTAGCCTGCTGTCCATGTTTCCGGCCGTAGCAGGCGTCCAATCGGAAACATCACGGTCAATTAAGCCGCGAGAGCGAGATCTTGGTGATCTGCGTTTATTTTTTTTGGTCCGGATTTTAACGAGGCCAACGAACCATCCTCGACATGCCGCCTGCGCTTCGAACTTCGAATCGAAGCCAGTACGCCCCCGTTTTTGGAGAGCGAAACATAATCTCGCGAGGGCCGGGGCGCAACCGCAGCAAGCCGTGCCCCACTTCGCCACCTCCAAAAATTGCTTGCGGAGAGCAAGGGCCTGCCGCACGACTTCCTTCATGCCGGAGCTGAAAGACTTCGCCAGCTCTGTCGCGATCGTCGTTTCGAGTTGCGACGCGTTCTTCGATGCCTGGAGACCGTTCGTCTTTTTCTTTCGCAGATATTGGAGCGATTGTCCGTTCCCGGTCTTCCTCATCGTCAATCGCTTGCGAGTCCGATCGAGCGTCCTTCAACCCATTGCCGTAGGACCGGACCGGGATTGGGCCTCGAACATGCAAGTCGCCCTTTCGAAGATCACGCAGCCCTACCTTCTCTATTTTCAGGAAGATTATTTCCTCACCGACGAAGTTCGGCGGGAACAGTTGGCGGCCGATTTCGCCTACGCCTTCGAGCGCGACGCGGCTTCTTTTTGCTTCTATGGCCGTTCCCAGCTCGAGCATGATTTCGTGCCTCTGAACGATCGCTTCGGGATCGTGCCGTCTGGCTCGGACGGTCGGACCAGGCTTCAGGTCACGCTGTGGAAAACAGATGTCTTGAAATCAATCCTCCGCCCGGGCGAAACGGCCTGGAATATGGAGGCACGCGCGAGCGAGCGAACGCGCGACCTCCTAACGCTTTCGTACGTGGGACGGGAAAACATTCCGATCCCGTACCTGATGTCCGCGATCTCCCGCCGGCTTTGGACGCCGGAGGCCATTTCGCTTTGCCAGAGCGAACACGTCCCCATCCGCCCGCGCTTTCGACTTCAACATAGCGACATAGCATGGCGCCGGCGTTTCCGACGAGGGGTGGGCCGAATCCGTTTGGCTCTGGCCCTCGCCCGGCAACGGGGCCGCGAGATTGATCTCGACCGTCCCTTATAACGATTCGCGCGCGAAGAGACCGTCCGAGCAAAGACGCGCGATTCGTGCTCGAACTGGAGGCACCCGCCGAGGCCTAGCGAATCGGCCGGGCCACCAGAATCCCGGAATCGCTCCGGTACCGAGAAAGGTAACTCGATAAGGTCGAATCAATCACGACCCGCCCATAGTTTCGCGGCGAGGATGCATGCATGAAATGGAGCGAACCATCCGCGACGCGCAGGGCCAGTCCAACATGGGCCGTGGAGTACAAACTCCCATCCCGCGAGATAATTCCGATAACATCACCGCTGCGCAGTTTACCTTCGATGGACGCAACGCGACTCTTCGGAATCTGGTAGAGCGGGCGGCTCGAAACACGCGCTTCCATTTGTCCCAACGGCCCCAGTAACGATCGGTTCGCGGCCAGGTAGCGATAGTGCCGCCAACCGACCGTCATCTCCCGCGCCGAGTGCGGCACACTCACGCCCCCCAGACTGCGCGTCAGATCTTCAACCAGGCCGCGCCGATCGTTATCCGCCAGCCAGTCTTCCAGATAGTGAAGCCGCGAAAGATATTCGCCCGTGCATTGGCCCCCACGATATCGATCCAGTTCGATGTAATGCAGCAGTTGTTCCGGCGTCCAATTCTCTTCCGGATCATTCAGCATCCGAGCGAACGCGAGCGAAATCTCATAGAACGTCCAGCAATCCACGCCGTTGAAATTCACCGAAGGCGCCTCGATCCGATTGTCGATCTCAAGCGTGAACGATTTGTAACGCGTGCCGACCAGCGCGCGTCCGACCGCCGCAGTTCGGTCCCCGATCGGAAGCGCTTTCCAATTCTCCTGGCGCGCCTTGCTCACCAGGCCGTCAAAGCGATCCCGCCCTTTGAAAACCGTGCTAAACGGCAACCCTGATTCCGCATTCCCAACCGTCAGCGCGATGAAAAGGAGCGCCACAACCCCAATGGTCTTTCGCATGGGAGCGAATATAAGGTGCACTCCGATTTGCGCTTCGTATTTTTTCCGCGTGCAGGATTTGTTTCAGAGCAGCGAAGAGCCCAAAGACGAACGGGTCAGCGCCTCCGCTCCCCTCGCCGCCCGGATGCGCCCGCGAAGTCTTGAAGAATTTGTCGGCCAGGAACACATCCTCGCGCCCGGTAAACTTTTGCGCCGCGCCATCGAAGCCGACCGCCTGCCATCTGTCATCCTTTCTGGACCTCCCGGCACTGGCAAGACCACCCTCGCCCATGTTATCGCGGACATGACTCAGGCGAAGTTCGAACGACTAAGCGGTGTCGAGAGCAACGTCGCCGAAATGCGCAAAGTGGTCGCCGCCGCCGCGAACCGTCTTCGCACTTCCGGCAAGAAAACGATTCTGTTCGTGGACGAGATCCATCATTTTAACAAAGCGCAACAGGACATCCTCCTTCCCGATGTCGAAAGTGGTAATCTCCGGCTCATCGGCGCCACGACTTACAACCCGTTTTTCTACGTCAACAGCGCCCTTGTCTCGCGCTCACAGGTCTTCCAACTCGAGCCGCTCAAGGTCCAACAACTCGAGGCATTGATCGATCGCGCTCTCGCCGACAAAGACCGCGGCCTCGGCAACCACAAAGTGCAGATCGACGCCAATGCGCGCACCCACCTCGCCAAGCTCGCCGACGGCGACGCCCGCAAATGCCTGAACGCTCTCGAAGTCGGCGTTCTCACGACGCCACCCGACAAAAAAAACGTCATCCACTTCACCCTCGCCGTCGCCGAGGACAGCATTCAGCAGAAAGCCATCGTCTACGACAAAAAGGGCGACGCTCACTACGATACCATCAGTGCCTTCATCAAGAGCATGCGCGCATCCGACGAGGAGGGCGCGATCTATTGGCTCGCGAAAATGCTTCACGCCGGCGAAGACTTCCGATTTATCGCGCGCCGCATCGTCATCTTCGCCAGCGAAGACGTCGGCCTGGCCGACCCCGAGGCGCTTCCTCTCGCCATCGCCACGCAGCAGGCCGTCGAATTTATCGGCCTCCCGGAAGCGCGAATTCCCCTCGCTCACGCCACCGCCTACATGTGTCGGGCGAAAAAGAGCCGTGAGGCGTATGAGGCTCTCGGCATGGCCACCGAGGAAATTGAATCCGAACAAACTGAACGGGTTCCCGAGAATCTGAAAAACAAACACTTCCCTGTGAACCCGGAAGGATAGGTGTGTCGGATGTTCTTCCGCTCGCTAACTGCGCCGGTCCGACCGAAAACCGCGGCGACGTGACGACGCCCGGCAGTGGGATGAATATAGGGAGTGGCCAGAAGTTCGCCGTCCAAACCAAATAGTCTGCGGAAGCAGCTCCATCCGCGCCTGGCAGAATGGTTTGAAGGGGCGTACCAGAGTTTCACCCAGGCCCAGGAGCTTTCCGTGCCCGTGGTGCTGGTTCGTAAGTCGATCCTGCTTGCGTCACCGACGGGAAGCGGCAAAACGCTGGCGGCGTTTCTCGGGATTTTTGACGCGCTGTTGAGGAAGATTGACGCGGGCACACTGAGTTCCAGCGTGCAGTGCATCTACGTCTCGCCCTTGCGAGCACTGGCTTACGATCTCCAGAAGAACATCAGCGCGCCCATCCTCGGGATGGGGCTGGAGAAAGAGCTCCGAATTCATCTGCGCACCGGTGATACACCGCCGAACGAGCGGGTGAAGTTTCGCGATAAATCCGCGCACATCCTGATGACGACGCCGGAAAGCCTGGCCGTGATGCTGGCACAGGAAAGCTACGCCGCTCATCTGGCGGAATGCGAGTTTGTCGTGGTAGATGAGTTGCATTCGTTCGCGGCGAACAAACGCGGGGCGGATCTGACCCTCTCACTCGAGCGCTTGGAGCGCCTTTGTAGCCGTCGCCCTGTGGGCGACGCGAAGGGTGCCCCCGAAGGCATATCGATCTCAGGCTTCCCACAGGCGAGCGGCGACAGAAGAGGAAGCAGCGATCTCCCTGCCATCTGTCGCATCGGACTTTCCGCCACAGCGGCCCCGATCGATTTACTGGCGAAATTCCTGGTGGGCGACGGCCGGGAATGTCGAATTGCCGAAGCGCAACCAGAGAAGAAATCGCTCGTCGAAGTCTTTTCACCGATCCGCCGAAAGCCGTATCCGCCCGCGGGCTACACGGGTGTGCGCCTGTACGCGGAGCTCGCCCAGCTTATCCGAACGAAACGCTCGGTCCTTGTCTTTACCAACGTCCGATCCGCGGCGGAACAGGTGGGTTTGCAGCTAAAGGAGTTGTTGCCGGATCTAGCGCCGCAGATCGAGATCCATCATGCCTCGCTGGATCGCAGCGTCCGGCTCGAGGTGGAAGACCGCTTGAAGAATGGCGAACTACGCGCGGTGGTTTGTTCGACCAGCCTGGAGCTGGGCATCGATATCGGCGCGGTTGATCTCGTGGTAATGGTGGCGACGCCAAAAGGCGTTTCGCGCGCGATTCAACGCATTGGGCGCTCCGGTCATTCGCTCGATCGCAACAGCCACGGCATCCTGGTCGCCACGAACATCAACGACCTGGTGGAGGCCACGGTCACGGCCAAACTCGTGCGCGAACGCGCCCTCGACCCGATTCGGATCCAACAGAAACCCTATGATGTCGTCGCTCAACACATCGTGGGATTGGCCGCGGCCGCGCCCATTTCGCAGGAGGAAACGTTTGCACTCATTCGCCGCGCTTATCCCTTTCGCGAACTGGACCGTGCGGAGTTCGACCGCATCCTTCAATACCTGGAGGGCGGCGGCGCCTCACTTGAGAAACAATACGTTGACGTTTTCGGAAAAATCCGGGTGAAAAATGGCTTAATCTCGCTGGCCCATTCGCGGATCGCTCGGGAATTCCTGGTCAACATCGGGACCATTCACTCAGAAAGCTTTATTGATGTGGTGCTGCGCCGCCGTCGCCTTGGTTCGGTGGAAGAAAACTTTATCAAACAACTCAACATCGGCGATCTATTCGTCCTCGGTGGCCGGGTCGTGCGGTTAATCGAGACTGGAGTGCAGGAAGCGTACGTAGAGCGGGCGGACGGCCAACTGCCGACGGTGCCCCGGTGGAACGCGGCGAAAATGCCGCTAACGTCCGGCCTGGCGCGCGCGGTTCGCAGATTGCGGACGGACGTCGAGAAACGACTGCGGAAGAAAGGGAGCGATACCGCCACGGCCGATTGGCTGGTCGAGAATTACCAAATATCGACCGTGAACGCCCAAGCCATCGTGGAGTTGTTTCGCGCCCAACTGACAATCTCAGAAATTCCGATCGGAAGGAAAATGCTCATCGAGCTCTACCGCGATGGCGATCGCGCACATTACTTCTTCCATTCGCTCATCGGTCGGAGCGCGAATGACGCATTGTCCAGAATCGTCGCGCTCCGGGTGAAGAACCGAATCGGAGGCAATGCGCTGGTGACGATCGACGACTACGGCTTTCTCCTCACGCTCCGCCGGTTCCAGGAATTGCCGCTCGACGCTCTGCGTCAATGTTTCGCGCGCGCAAACGCCGAGAACGACCTGGCCCGGGCCCTCCGCGGATCTGAGTTGGTGAAGTGGCAGTTCCGCGGCGTCGCGCAAACCGGGTTGATGGTGCCGCGAAATCTTCCCGGCCGTCAGCGAAAACAGAAGCAATTAAGCTGGAGCGCGGAAGTTCTGTTTCGCGTGCTGGAACAACACGAGCCGGAGCATCCTCTCCTGGTGGAGGCATACCGGCAGGCGACCCACACATTCCTCGAGGCTGACAGCGCCTACCAGTTCCTGGACGACGTTCAGGGTTTCGAATGGAAGCTCGTGGAGTTGCCCGCCGTATCGCCGTTTTCGTTCGCAATTTACGCTAGCGTAATCAAGGAAAGCATGATGCTGGAGGATCCCGCGAGTGCCATCGAGCGAATCTACCGCGAAATGTACGCCAAAGTAGAAAGCGTGACTCCGTCTCTCGCGTCGTAAATCATTCTCGTCCTCGTGTTCGTGCCAAATTGCTTTGGGAAAGAAAGATTCGGCACGATAACGAGAGAAAGAGGTAGAAATGGAAAAGGAGTGGACCTTGCGATCCACTCCTTCTCGTTGAGCTACAGCTTCTCCTTAGCTTTTGCTCTGCGAAACTAGTTTTTGCTCTGCGAAACTACTTCGTTCAGCTTGAAGATCGGCAGGAACATCGCGATCACGATGCCGCCCACGATTACTCCAAGGAACACAATCAAAAGGGGCTCGATCAGCGACGTCAGAGCATCCAGCATTGCCTCGATTTCTTCGTCCCAGAAGTCGGCCATCTTTTCGAGCATGGTGTCGATCTTGCCGGTCGATTCACCCGCGGAAACCATTCGCAGCATCATCGGGGGGAAGATCGGCTTTTTCGACAGGGCGACCGAAAGGTTGTCGCCCTTCTCCACGTCCGCACTGACTCCCTTAATGCTGGTTTCCACGATGTGATTTCCCGAGGCGCCACCGACAATGTCGAGCACTTCAAGAATTGGCACGCCGCTGCGGATCAACTGCGCAAAGGTGCGCGAAAAGCGTGACATGCAGATCTTGTGAATTAACGGACCGAAGATCGGGAGCTTGAGCTTCCAGCGGTCGGCGAACTGCTTGCCGCGGGTCGAGCCCAGAAAAGCCTTAATGGCAAAAAAAGCCCCGCCAAATCCGAGGATGAGGAAATACCATTCGTTGCGCATGAAGTCGCTGACGTCGATCAGGAATTGCGTGGGAGCGGGAAGCTTCGCGCCGAAATCCTTAAAGATTTCGCCGAAGATCGGGACCACCTTGACCAGCAGGAAGATGGTAATCGCAAACGCGATGCAGATAACGATGACCGGATAGGTCATGGCTGACTTCACTTTCTTGCGCAGACGCGCGCTCGCTTCCAGGAAGCCAGCCAGCCGGTCCAGAATTTCCGCCAGCAAGCCGCCGTGCTCGCCAGCCTTAACCATGCTCACAAACAGCCGATCGAACACACGAGGATGTTTCGCGATCGATTCGTTAAAGGTTTCGCCGCCCTGCACGCGCGTGGTCACGTCGCTGATAATGTGGCGCAGGTTCTTCTGCCGCTTGGGGTCGCATTGATCGTAAAGCGCGGTCATCGCCTGCACCAGCGAAATACCAGCTTCGATCATGGTGGAGAGCTGGCGGGTAAAGAGGACGAGGTCAGTCTCTTTGACGGTCCAGGTTTTCTTGCGGGAACGGCTGACCGCGGCCTTTTGCTGGAGCGAAAGAACCATGAGCCCGCGGCTCATGAGGCTGGTTACGGCATTGTCCTCATTGAGGGCCTCTTGGATGCCGGTAACGATCTTTCCAGAGGCGTCACGTGCTTGGTAGGAGAAGGTAGTCATATAGGAGATTATGTTCTAGTAATTATAGCCCATATAGCACCTACAGTGCCACCACTTGCTCCATCCCACCCCAAACCCGGTCTTGAGAGAGCTTCTTCCCCCGCCGATGTTAAGGAGCAAATGTCACTCGCGCAGGAGATTGATGAGGTCTCGCCCGGCATCTTTGTCTGGCAGGTCTATGACAGCAAAGTGAAGGCAGAACTGTTTTCGACCGCCTTGGAAACCGAAACCGGTCTTTTCCTGGTCGACCCCATCCCTCTGGCCTCGAATCCCGTCGAGCTGGAGGCAAATCGAAAGACCGCCGGGGTTTTTGTAACCAACATCAATCACGTGCGAGCGGCCCAAGAGTTTTCCAAAGCCCTTTCCGCCCCCCTTTATGCTCACGAGGAATTACGAGAGACGGTTGATTTCCCGGAGGCAACGTGGGTGCACGATGGCGCCCAGCCTTCTCCCGGCCTGACTGTGATCGCGATCGAGGGGGGGCCTGCCGGCGAGTCTGCGCTCCACCTCGCTGATAACGGGGGAACAATCGTCGTCGGCGATGCCCTCATTAATTTCGATCCAATGGGGTTTGCCTTGCTGCCGCCAAAGTATTGCCTGGACCCGAAACTCATGCGCCGGTCGTTGGGAAAACTCCTCGATTTTGTCTTCGAGCGCCTCTTTTTTGCCCATGGAACTCCCATTCTCTCCGGCGCGCGTGCCCGGGTGGAGAAACTTCTCGCAACGACCGACTAGGCCGCGCCGAATTTCATGGTTGTCGAAGAAAGCAAGCCGCCGCGAGCAAGTCCCCTCACGCGGTTTCTTCAGCTCATCCGTTTCTCGCACACGATCTTTGCCCTGCCCTTTGCCTTGGGGGCGCTTTTGGTGGCGGCCAATGGACACCCCACCTTACGGACATCGCTTCTGGTGCTTGCCTGCATGGTCCTGGCCAGAACCGCTGCCATGCTGTTCAACCGGTTGTGCGATTGGTCGCTCGACCAGAAAAATCCTCGAACGGCCGATCGACATCGTCTCGTGGCGAAACCGATCGCCTGGATGTTTCTGGCACTTACCGCCATTGGATTTCTCCTTGCGAGCGCGGCGATCAACCGCCTGACCGGCCTCCTCGCACCGGTCGCGCTTGCCATCATTTTCCTTTACTCGTTAACGAAACGATTCACCAGCGCCACCCACTTTTTCCTCGGCTTCGCGCTCGCCATCGCGCCCGCGGGCGCCTGGATTGCCCAAACCGGGCGACTCGAGCTTCCTCCTATAGTGCTGGGGGCCGGAGTGATCTGCTGGGTCGCCGGATTCGACCTGATCTACGCTACCCAGGATTTCGATTTCGATCGCCGCGTGGGGATGCGTTCGCTGGTGGTCGAACTCGGCGTCGCGCGCAGTTTGCGGCTCGCCCAGTGGCTCCACCTTTTCATGTTCCTGGCGCTGGTCGCCTTCGGGATAACGGCGAACCTGGGGACGATTTATTACGCGGCAATGCCTCTGGTCGCGGCAGCCCTCGTCTATGAACATCGCAGCGCGCGAAACCTCGACCTCGCGGGGATCAATCGCGCCTTTTTTCAGAGCAACGCCTTCGTCAGCGCAATCTTCATCGCGGCCGTGGCGATCGATCGCTGGCGCTGATTACGGCTCCAACTGGGCAATGCGTTTCGCATGGCGACCACCCTCGAAATCAGTGGTCAGCCAAACCCGCACCAGAGCCAGCATGGTCTCTTCCGGAATAACACGCTGGCCGATCGAGAGGACATTGGCGTCGTTGTGCTGGCGCGAAAGGCGAGCGACCTCTTCATTCCAACACAGCGCGCAACGAACGCCTCGAACCTTGTTCGCAGCCATCGCTTCGCCATTTCCCGATCCGCCAAAGACGATGCCGCGATCGCATTTCCCTTGTGCCACCGCTTCGGCCGCCGGGCGAATGAAGAGTGGATAATCGACTGGCTCTTCACTCGACGTGCCGAAATCTGTCACTTCGTGACCAAGCTGTCCGAGCAATTCTTTTACTTTTTCCTTGTAGCGGAAGCCCGCGTGATCCGTGCCGAGCGAGATTTTCATGCAACGCGTTTCTAATCCGCGCCGCGCCAGGGTGTCGAGCGAAAGCGATCAGGCGCCGTGAAGTTCGGCGAGTTGCTTCCAGATTTCCCGCTCGCGCTCAGTCAGCTTTTTCGGAATCTCCGTCTGCGTCACGACGAACAAATCTCCCCGCACCCCGGCCGCCGTCGGAAGTCCATGCCCGCGCAGGCGAAATCGCTGTCCACCCTGAGTGCCCGGCGGAATCTTTAAGCGAGCGCCGCCTTCCAGTGTCGGCACGTGCAGTTCGCCCCCTAGCACGGCCTGCCAGGGTGGAATCTTAACTTCGTGGACCAGATCGCTGGCCTCGACCGTGAAATCCGGGTGGCGAGCGAGGCGGACCCGCAGAAACAGATCCCCGCTTTTTCCCCCGCCCGCTCCAGCTTCGCCCTGGCCCGCCAACCGAATGCGTTGCCCTTCGTGAACACCTTTCGGAATCTTGACCTGATAGGTCTCGACCTTGTTCGAATTGCCTCGTCGAAGCGAAACGGTCCGTTTCGACCCATGAAACGCTTCCTCGAGGGTGACCATGATGTCGGCTTCGACGTCACTGCCGCGCTCCGCCCCCTGCGAGCGCTGCCCAAAACTGCCGCCCCCAAAGCCACCCCGCCCCCTTCCGCCGCCGAAAAATTGCTCGAAGAAATCGCTAAATCCAGTGCCGCCAAATTCGAACTCGACTCCGCCGTCTCCGCCACCGTAACGGCGAAATCCGCCACCTGATTGCTGCGTTTCCCATCCCGGAGGCGGCTGAAACCCGCCCGGCTGGTCCCAGTTTGCCCCAAGCTCGTCGTACTTCTTTCGCTTCTCCGGGTCGCCCAGGACTTCGTACGCCTCGTTGAGTTGTTTGAATTTCTCCTCCGCCGTTGCCTTGTCCTTGTTGACATCGGGGTGGTACTTACGCGCCAGCTTGCGGAAGGCTTTTTTGATTTCGTCGTCGGTCGCGGTTTTGGAAACACCCAGCGTTTCGTAATAATCTCGGAATTGGACAGCCATTGGTTCCCGCAGAAGTTCTGCGCGGTCGAGCAACTGCGCAACTCGTTGAACTAGCCGGGGGCTCGCCACCGGGCGCGGCCTCAGCTATTATGGGCCATGCGTGAGGTTGGAAAATTGCTCGCCATCTTTGGAAGCGCGATCATGGTCGTTGGTTGCGCGCTCTGGGCTGGATTCGGGTCCGGATGGCTCGGCCGCCTACCCGGTGACATCCGAATCGAGCGCGGAAATTCCGGTTTCTATTTTCCCATCGTTACCTGTCTCGTAGTGAGCATTGTTCTCACTCTCATCATGTCGTTTTTTCGGCGGTGAAATCGCCGGCGGCCATGAGCTCTTCCTCGCGCCGGCAGCAGGCACTCAACCAACATGTCACGCGCTTGCTCCAATGCCGCCAGTGCCCGAAAATGCTGCCTCCGCCGGTTTCCGGTGGTCCCATTCTGAGCAAGATCATGCTGGTCGGCCAGGCGCCCGGCGTCCGTGAGCCGGTTCTGGGCAGGCCGTTCGCCTGGACGGCGGGTCGCACTCTCTTCGGCTGGTTCGACGAATTCTGCCGCATGAATGAATCAGAGGTGCGTTCGCAGATTTACTTCGCGGCGGTGTGCCGGTGCTTCCCGGGGAAAACAGCCGCAGGAGGCGATCGGGTACCAGCACCAGATGAGATCAGGAATTGCTCGACGTGGATGAACGATGAAATCGATCTGCTGCGACCAAAGCTGGTTATTCCCGTGGGCAAACTTGCGATCGCCCAGTTTCTTGCTTTCGAAAAACTCAACGAAGTCGTTGGCCGATCCTTCCGCCTGCGGCGCAACGGCTGTGCGTTCGACCTGATTCCCTTGCCGCATCCATCGGGCGCCTCGCCCTGGCATCGCATACCGCCCGGGATCGACTTGCTCCGCCGAGCCATGAGGCTAATCGAGGGGCATCCGACGATGCAGGTTTACTTGCGCTCAGGGCAGGCTGTCGGACGTTTCCCATCTTCCATCGCATGACCGCACCGAAAACGCTCACCCGCGCCGATCTTCCCGATTCCGATAAATGGGATCTGACCCACCTTTTCACCGATGCGGATAAATGGAAGGAGGACTTCGCCTGGGTCCAACAAACCTATCCGACGGTTCCTAACTGGAAAGGACGTTTGGGCGAATCGGCCGCCACGCTCACCTCTTGCCTGGAATTCGAGAAGTCGCTCGATCAAAAAATCGAACGCCTCTACCATTACGCCTCACTTCAGCTCGCCGAGGACGGGGCCAACCCCGAATACCTCGCTCGAATGGGCCAGCTCCAGAATCTGCTCACCACGATCAGCGAAGCAGCTTCCTTCCTCGGTCCCGAAATTCAGGCGATCCCGGACGAAAAATTCGCGCAATTTCTGGAGGATCCGGCGCTGGCCGAGTGGAAAACCGCCTTGAAGAAAATCCGGCGGATGAAGCCGCATGTCTTGTCGGAGCGGGAAGAGCGCCTGCTCGCCCTCGGGAGTTCCGCGCTCGATGGCTACGACGACG
>QHMY01000080.1 GCA_003218305.1 Verrucomicrobiota bacterium | reverse complement strand
CTTTGGATATCGTGTCCGGCTGAGCTTCGTGCTGGATGAACTCCGGAACGATTTCTCGGCCGGCCAGGACATTCGGCATCCCCAGGTGTTTGGTCTTCAAGACGAGCCGCGCCGCGAAATAGGTCGGCCACGACACTTTATAAACCAGGAGGAACGGCAGCTTGAAATACGCCGCTTCCAAGGTCGCGGTCCCTGAGGCGACCATGCCGGCAGACGCGCGTTGCATGGTCCCAGCCGCGTCTCCCACGACAACCCGCACGCGCTCGCGTAGCGAGGATCGCGCGAGCATTTGCCGGATCTCCAACGCCAGCGGCTCCGAGGCTGCCGCGACTTCGAAATGAATCTCGGGGCGCTCGGCCGCAATTTGGTCCGCGGTTTCCAGCATGATCGGGAAAATCTTGCGGACTTCGCGGAGCCGGCTCCCGGGGAAAAGGCCGATCAAGTCATGCTGCCGTTCCTCGTTCGTTCGCAGGGCCGCGAGATTCTGAACCATCGGATGCCCGACGAAGACGGTGCGGAGTCCCGATTTGTTGTAGAGCTCCGCCTCAAACGGAAAGATGCAGAGCATCAAATCCAGGTAGCGCGCCATCTGGCCGATTCGTCCCCGGTTCCACGCCCAGACCTGGGGGCTGATGTAGTAGATGATCTTCAGGGCCGGCGTTTTCTTCTTCAAAGCGCGCGCCAGACGCAGATTGAATCCAGGATAATCGATCAACACAACGGCGTCGGGATTGACCCGCGCCACTTCTCCAAGAGCGCTTTGGAATTGCTCACGGAAATATCCATACCGCTTCACCACTTCCCACAGCCCGACGACCGCGGCGGAATCGCTCCAATTGATGAAGCCTTCGCCGGCGATGGCCCGCATTTTCGGCCCGCCTCGTCCCGAGAAAGCCAGTTCGGAACGGATCTCGCGCAACGCTCGCATTAAAGCCGCGCCATGTTCGTCGCCGCTCGCCTCGCCCGCGACCAGGTAGAGCTTCATTCCGTTCGGCCGACGCCATTCATGAACCAGCAATCCGTTTGGTGATTTCGACGGCTAGTTCCAAAGCGGCGGCGGCTTGAAAGCCCGAGACTTTTGGAGCCCGGCCCGTGTTGGCGCACTCAATGAAAGAAGCAAGCTGGCGCTTGAGCGGTTCTTCCCGTTCGATCTCGACTTCTTCCCGTGTGATTCCTTCCGCGGTGCGCCGATGCATTTCGCCGCTTTGATTTTGATAATCGAGCGAAAGATAGGCGTTCTCCTGAAACACCCGGATCTTGCGCATCTTCTCGGGACTGATCCGGCTGGAGGTGATGTTCGCGACGCAGCCATTTTCGAAACGCAGCCGCGCATTCGCGATGTCTTCCCCGCGGCCCATCACCGGCACTCCGACGGCATCGATCGTTTGGACGGACGATCGCACGAGATGCAGAATGATTTCGAGATCGTGAATCATCAGGTCGAGGACGACTCCGATATCAGTGCTGCGGTTCGGATAGGGAGAGAGCCGATGCGCCTCGATGAACCGCGGATTCGTCAGCCGTTTTTCCAGGGCGCTCAAGACCGGGTTGAAACGCTCCACGTGGCCCACCTGCAGGACGAGTCCCCGCGCCGCGGCCAGCTCCGCCAGCTCCGTGGCGTGAGCGGTGTTCTCCGCGATCGGCTTTTCGACCAGGAGATGTTTGCCCTGGCCCAACAGTGCGCGAGCAATCTCCAAGTGGGTTTCCGTCGGCGTCGCGATCGAGGCGGCGTCTGCCTTTCCGGCAAATTCTTCGAGGGACGCAGCGGCGGCGATGCCAAATTCGTCCGCCAATTGACGCGCCCTCGCCTGATCCGTGTCGTAGACTACGGTGAATTCCGCTTCCGGAAGTTCCGAATAAAGGCGCGCATGATTTTTGCCGATGTGACCAACTCCGACCACACCGAGGCGAAGCTTTTTCATCAGAGTTTCTTCACGGCGTTTTGCAGGAACCACTGGTAGGTCTGGGCGATCCCTTCCCGCAGGCCAATCGAATGGCGCCAACCCAGGTCGTGCAGCCTGGAGACATCGAGAAGTTTGCGGGGCGTTCCATCCGGCTGGCTCGAGTCCCAAACGAGATCACCTTTAAATCCGACCACGTCGCAGATGAGCTCGGCCAGTTCGCGAATGGAAATGTCTTCACCGCAACCGACGTTGATAATTTCGGCGCTGTCGTAGTTCTCGAGCAGAAAAACGCAGGCCGCCGCCGCGTCGTCGGCATGAAGAAATTCGCGGCGCGGTTTGCCCGAGCCCCAGACCACCATCTCGCGCGCCCCCTTCTCCCTGGCTTCGTGCGCCTTGCGAAGCAGCGCGGCCAGAGCATGAGACGAGGACAGATCGAAGTTGTCGTTAGGCCCGTAGACGTTGGTGGGCATGGCCGAGATGAAATTTGCGCCGTATTCGCGCGCGTAAGCCTGGCAGAGCTTTATTCCCGCGATCTTCGCGATGGCGTAGGGCTCATTGGTTGGTTCGAGTGGCCCGGTCAAAAGGGCGGTCTCGGGGATCGGTTGCGGGGCGTGTTTCGGATAGGTGCAGGAACTCGCCAGGAACAGGAGCTTGCGGACGCCAGTCTGGTGGGCCGCGCGAATCACGTTGTTCTGCATCTGAAGATTCTCGAGGAGAAATTCCACCGGCAGATCATTGTTCGCCTTGATTCCCCCCACCCGGGCAGCGGCAAAGATCACGCCGGCCGGACGCTCGTCAGCGAAAAAGCGATCCACACCCGCCTGATCCATCAGGTCCAGCTCCGCGCGATTCCGGGTAACTAGGTTGGCGAAGCCCTGGCGCTCAAGCTGACGGAGCAAGGCACTCCCGACGAGGCCTCGATGGCCGGCGACGAATATTTTGTCAGACTTCTCCATAAGCGGTCGGATGATTGCGGCTTACCCTTTTCCTTTTTGCGTCGATGCGCAATGCAGTTCCTCGGATCGAGCGACGATAACGTCCAGCCGACCGGGAGATTTGTCCCCCGCGCAGCGCGAAGTGCCCGACGCCGCCGGCGAAATCACGGATGGGAAGTGCATTGACGTCCCAAAGGGCGACGGCGACCTTAACCCGATGATCGCGGAAGCCCCGGTAAACCTTGAATTCGACACGATCGAGGACGTCGTGAACGACATCGCGGCGGGCAAGATCGTTATCGTAACCGACGATGCCGACCGCGAGAACGAGGGCGATCTGGTCATGGCCGCGGAGAAAGCGACGCCCAAAGCAATCAACTTCATGGCCATGCATGGGCGCGGATTGATTTGCGTACCGATTTCGAACGACCGGGCGGAGCAGCTTGGGTTGCAGCGAATGGTGGCGCAAAACCGCGAGATGTATCGCACCGACTTTACGGTGTCAGTAGACGCGGCGCGCGGGGTGACGACCGGCATCAGCGCGCATGACCGGGCGGCGACCATCCAGGTGATCGCGAACCCAAAATCCGGTCCGGAGGATCTGGCGCAGCCAGGCCATATCTTTCCGTTGCGCGCGAAGGATGGCGGAGTGCTTCGGCGCGCGGGCCACACCGAAGCGGCGGTCGATCTTGCCCGCATGGCGGGACTCCAGGCCGCCGGCGTGCTCTGCGAAATCCTGCACGACGACGGAACGATGGCGCGATTGCCGGAACTAATGGAATTCCGCAAGAAACACGGACTGCGCATCTGCACGATCCAGAGCTTGATCGCGCACCGCCGCCTCAAGGAGAGACTGATCGAGGCGGAGCAGGTGGTGAAATTACCCACCGACTATGGCGACTTCGATCTGCATCTTTATCGATCGATCCTGGACGGGGGCCACCATTTGGCCCTGGTCAAAGGCGAGATTTCTCCAACGCGTCCCACCCTGGTTCGGGTCCACAGCGAATGTTTGACGGGCGATGTGTTTGGTTCGCGCCGGTGCGACTGCGGAAACCAGTTGCATGCCGCGCTCCAGCAGATCGCCGAAGAAGGAGAAGGCGTGCTTCTCTACATGAGGCAGGAGGGTCGTGGGATCGGGCTGGCTGCGAAAATTCACGCCTACAAGTTGCAGGAAGAAGGCCTTGATACGGTCGAGGCGAATGCCCGGCTGGGTTTCGCCACTGATCTCCGCGATTACGGCCTCGGCGCGCAGATTCTGTTCGATCTGGGCGTGCGCCAATTTCGCTTTCTCACCAACAACCCTAAGAAAGTGGTAGGGCTCGAGGGCTATGGGATTCAAATGGTGGAACAGGTTCCGATCCGAACCGAAACAAACCCGCACAACGCCAAGTACCTCGAAACCAAGAAGACCAAGATGGGGCACCTGCTGTGAAATGCCGAACGCTGTTCGCTTCCCCCTTCGTCATTCGCCATTCGTCATTCGTCATTCGCTAAGATGTCCACCTTTGCTCCGAACCTCGTGCGTCCCGATAAGGGAAAGCGCCAGTTCTCCATTGTCGCGAGCCAGTTCAATGGCGAATACGTCCAGGGCCTGATCGATCATGCGACCAACGAATTGAAGTCGCTTTCGCCCGACGCGACGATTTCGCTTCACCAGGTTCCTGGCGCGTTTGAAATTCCAGTGGTCGTGCGGGAAATCGCGCTTCAAGAAACGGCAGACGCGATTCTGGCGCTCGGCGTCATCCTGCAGGGAAAAACGAGCCACGCCCAAAACCTCGCGCGATCCGTTACGGACGCATTGCAGCGGATCGCGGTTGAGCAGGGCATTCCAGTGATCAACGCGGTGCTGAGTTTGGAAACGGAAGCGCAGGCGGAGGAGCGCTGCCTGGGCTCGGAAATCAACCGCGGCACGGAAGCGGCGCGGGCCGCCGTGGACATCGCCAGGGTCATGGGAGATTTGCGCTCCACCTAGATTGTATGGGAAAACGGCGGGTCGCCCGGCAGGCGGCGGTTCAATTTCATTTTTGGCGCGATCTCCATGGCGATGGCGCACCGGAGAACATGGACGAGTTCTGGGAATTTTGCCCGGCCACGCCCCGGGTCCGCGAGTTCGCCCAACCGCTCATCGACGGAATGATCGCCCACCTGCCGGAGATCGACGATCGCATCCGCAAGTACTGCGACAATTACGAATTCCATCGGATCTCGGCGGTGGATCGCAACGTTCTCCGGCTCGCGATTTACGAAATGTTGCACCGCGACGACATCCCTCCGGTCGTTTCCATCAACGAGGCCATCGAGCTGGCTAAAATGTTCGGAGGTCCGGATTCCGGCCGGTTTGTAAATGGGATTTTGGATCGGGTAAAAGATGACCTGACGCGCCCGCTACGCGAAGGAGTGCCGAAGAAAGCGGAAGAGGTGGAATAACATTCGAAGCTCCTCTTCATTGTCATTCTGAGCGAAGCGCAGCGAAGTCGAAGAACCCCGTGGCGCAACTGTTAGCTAGGCGGCGGGGTCCCTCGACTTCGCTCGGGATGACACGAAAGGTGCCCGCAACAACAATTCGATGAATTTCCTTAAATCACTCGTTCAGAAATTTACCGGCAAGCCGGTTGATTGGGATGAACTCGAAGAATCGCTTATTCGAGCCGACCTCGGCGTGCCGATGACCTTGCGGATCATCCAGGCGCTCCAGGAGCGCGCGCAACGGTCCGCGATTACGGCCGCGGACATCGCGGAAGTGGCGCGCGAGGAAATCGGACGGATCCTGCTGCTTGCGCCGCTTCCGATCACACCGCTGCCGGCCAAGCCAAAAGCGCTTTTGATCGTCGGCGTGAATGGAACGGGCAAGACGACCTCCACGGCGAAGCTCGCGCATTTTTTCAAACGAAACCGCCATAGTGTGTTGCTCGCGGCCGCGGATACTTTTCGGGCGGCGGCGATCGAGCAGCTGGGCGTTTGGTCCGAGCGGTTGGGCGTCGAGATGATTCGAGGGCAATACAACGCCGACCCGGCGGCGCTCTGCTACGAGGCGTATGAAGCGGCTGACCGCCGGAATGTTGAGTTTCTGATTTGCGATACCGCGGGCCGGTTACACACGAAAACCAACCTGATGGCGGAGCTCAGCAAAGTGAAACGCAGCCTGGCGAAACACGATCCGAAAGCTCCGCACGAAACGCTGCTAGTCGTGGACGCGACCACCGGCAGCAACGCCCTGACCCAGGCGCGGGAGTTCCATCAATCGATCGGCCTCACCGGACTGATCGTGACGAAGCTCGATGGGAGCGGAAAAGGCGGCATCGTGATCGCGATCCAGGATGAGCTCGGGCTCCCGACGCGCTTTGTCGGCACGGGGGAAAAACTCGAGGACTTTGCTCTGTTCGATGGCCGCGAATTCATCGCGAACATGTTGTAGCGCGTTTCTTGCCTGTCATCCCGAGCCGGCCCGGGTAGGGCGAGACTCTGTCGAGCCGATCGCATGAGCCGCTGACTCCCAACGGCTCGACAGAGTCTCGCCCTACCGAAGCGGCTCGGGATGACAGCATCACAGTTGTAGCTCACAGTGGGAGCCGTGGCCCATACACAGAAGGAACCCCTCCCGCCGGAAGAGATCGTTCCTCCAGCCCCCGCCCGCGGCCTCGCCGGCTTCGTCGGCAAGTTCACCATTATTCTCGGCGCGCGCCGCGAGCTGTGGATCACGTTCCTGCTGAAGTTCCTGATTTACGTGGCCTACTCGGTCACCAACAAGACCATGGTCTTGTGGCTCTCGCGGGATCTTGGGTTCAGCGACCAGGCGGCCGGAGCGATCGTGGGTTGGGGCTGGGCGCCCGCGATGACGGTGTTCACCCTGCTTGCCGGGTCGCTCACGGACGCGATCGGGCTCAAGCGGACATTTTATCTGGGCGTGGCGATCTGCACGGTAGCGCGGGCGGTAATGGTGACGACAACCGTTCCGTGGCTGGCGCTGACCTGCGGCGTCCTTCCACTTGCCATTGGTGAGGCGCTGGGCACGCCGGTGTTGCTTGCGGCGACGCGGCGCTACTCGACGACCGCGCAGCGGTCCATGTCATTTTCTCTCATCTACATGGTGATGAACGTCGGGTACCTCGCCGCGGGCTACATCTTCGATTTCGTTCGCCGCTCGGGTGCGCACATCACGCTGTTTGGGTTTGAGCCAACCACGCACCAACAGCTCTTCATGGTCAGCCTGGGAATCGAAATCATCATCTTTCCGGCGATTTATTTTCTCCGGCGCGACGAAGACGAGCGCGCCCGGTCGGAAGTGCGATCCGCTTCACTCGTCAGTGGCCTCGCGCAGACCTTTCGGCAGAGCGCGAGGGAAACCGTGGCCCTGTTCGGGCGGCTCATTGGACAGCCAGCCTTCAAGCGCATCCTGGCCTTTTTCCTCCTGATCGGGTTCCTCAAAGCGATCTTTCTCCAGATGGATTATGTGTTCCCGAAGTTCGGCGATCGCGTACTGGGAATGGGTGCGCCGGTAGGACGCCTCGCCAACATCAATGGCTGGATGATCATCGTGCTGGCTCCGTTGGTCGGAGCGCTGACGCAACGGTTGTCTGCTTACCGAATGGTGATAATCGGCGGGGCGATCTGTGCCGCGGGCGTTTTCATCATGGCCCTGCCGACCACTTGGTTCCTGGATATGGCCGAGGGCGGTTTTGGACAATGGATAGGTCACAGCTATCTCGGCCTGGAGGGAGCGATTCATCCCTACTACATCATGACCGCGCTGTACCTGATGGTTTTTTCTGTCGGCGAAGCGTTCTATTCCCCACGGGTTTACGAATACGCCGCCGCGATTGCCCCGAAAGGACAGGAAGCATCCTACGGCGCGCTCGCTTACCTTCCGTTTCTCGTCGGGAAGCTGCTCATTGGAACCGCTGGATGGGTTCTGGCCGCTTTCGTTCCGGAGGAGGGCCCAAGACGCCCGGAATTGATGTGGTTGGTCTTTGCTCTCGCGGCGTCGGTCGCGCCCATCGGATTAATCGCGTTCCAGCGTTATATTCGCGTCCCTGAAGCCGGGCGGGAAACCGACGCGTGACTATCTGACTTGGGGTCGCCCCCCTCTTCAACTCGTCACACGTCACATGTCACTCGTCACTCTCCCAACAGCTTTTCAAACCGCGGATCGCTCCGCAGTGGATCCCACTCGGGCTCTATGCGGAGGGTTCCCGGCGTCGGTCCGTTGGGAAGTTTCATGAGATCAACCAGCATCTCGTAAGCACGCTCCAATTCGCCCACCTGTGCGTAGATCACGGCCAGCTTCGTCGCAATAAGCGGTCCGTCGTACGCATCTTTGGAAACGGGCAGAAGTTCCACCGCACGGCGGCCAGCGCGTATGGCAGCGTCCTTGTTCCCCCGCAGGGCCTGCAGGGTGCCGACCAGCGCCATCGCCTTGGCGTCATCGAGCCGCTCGGCCATGTCCGTTTCGACCACCCCCTGCGCAGTAGCGAACGCACGCTCCGCTGTTTCTTTATCTCCCTGACCGCGCGCGACCAAGCCTTCGAAATAGGCTCTCGGCAAATCGTAACCGTCGAAAACGGCGGCCGGCCCTTCCAATCCAGTGTCGTTATACCTTTCAGCGCGCGAACCCTGGAGGAGACCGGCTGCTTCGACATAATCGCGATCCATCAAACTCACGCGAAGCGCGACAACCGTGACCGAGCCTCCTGGATCGAAATTGCTGGGGATTTTGCGCAACGCGGCTCGGAGCGGCGCGGTCGTCCCGTTGGTTTTTAGATCGATGGCTGCGTGCGCGAGCGCAAAGAAATGAGCATCGGGACAGTTCGCCGCGCCATCCGCCAGCGTGGTCGCCGCCTCCGCATAGCGCCCGAGACACGCGTAGGTCTCGGCCAGGTTCCAGATCACGGAATTGTTTCGCGGATCGAGCTGACGCGCTTTTTCAAAGTTCGGCACCGCCTCCTCCCATCGACCCTGGCGTCGATCAACCGCGCCGGCCGCATCCCAAACCTCCGCATCGTTGGGAGTGGCCTCCAGCGCGATGGCCAGTTCCGTTCGGGCCAACTCGTAATCGCGATAGCCGTAGTAGTAATAGTAAGCGAGAGCCAGACGCGCGTCGCCCAGATCGGGTTGAAGGCGCAGCGCCTGGTCGGCCGCAATTTTCGCCTGAGCCAGGCGCGCTCGACTTCTGTCGTAGCCAAACCAGTAGAGTTCCCCGTGGACCCGCGAAACGAGACAATGGGCCAGGGCGAACCGCGGATCACGCTCGAGCGCCTCGTTCAGCAAGCGAAGAGCCTGTTCGCCATTTTCTCGCGGATCACCTGAGCCGGTCCAGCGAAAGAGATCACGCGCCTTGAGGAAAAGTTCATAGGCCGCCATGTCCGCGGTCGAATGAATCTGGAGGCCGGCCTTTTCGCGCGGCGACAAGTTGGCCCGAAGTGCAAAAGTGATCCGCCGAGCGAGCTCGCTTTGGAGCTCGAACAAATCGGTAATCTCGCGGTCATAGGTGTCGTTCCAGACATGCTGATCTGTCCGGGCATCGATCAACTGCGCGTTGATTCGCACCCGATTGCTTTCGCGCCGGACCGATCCTTCCATGATATAGGCGACTCCCAGCGCCTCCCCGATTTCGCGCAGATTGCGCGTGCCCGTTTTGTACTGCCGAACCGAGGTCCGGCTGGTCACCTTCAGATCGGCCACCCTCGCCAGACTCGAGAGAATGTCGTCCTGGATACCATCCGCGAAGTAGGCGTTCTGGGCATCGTCGCTGAAGTTGTCGAAGGGCAACACGGCGACACTTTTTTCGGGCGGCGCCACCCGCTCGGTCCGAATAGGTCTTGAACTCTTCGCGGTTTCTTGCCGCAGCTCTTCGTCGAGGTCGTCGGTGCGCTTAATTCCTTCCGGCGTAAGGTCAAAAGCCCAGGAAAGAAGAAGAGCGATAGGGAAACCCAGAGCCAGCAACACGATCACCATCCGCACCACCCACGCGGGAATTTCGAGGAAGGGAAAAACCTGGGTCGCAATCTGGATGAGCAGCCAGGCTACAATCGCGTAGGCGACCGCGACCCGGTAAACCTTGCGCCGCTTGAGCTCGGCAAAAAACCTCCTCGCGTCCACAGGATGCATATGCTGCCGCTTCTTCCCGCGGGCAAGTCAGCACCAGCGGCATTCCGTGCGAGCAGTGCTCAATGCCTGTCATCGCAGTGTCTGCTGTCTGATCGCCAATTCGAATCACGCTGGTTGCCGCTGCCCCTGAATCATGAAATAGAAATGCGACCCGATGCACCCGGCGACCCAATCTTCTGCCGCAGAGCGTGATGAACGCTCCGCCCTCATCGCCGGGTTTGCGGCCTTCGCCACCTGGGGACTCATTCCCGTCTATTGGAAATTGCTCAAGACCGTGTCGGCGCCCGAGATCCTGGCTCATCGATGCGTTTGGACGACGATTTTCCTGATGGTCCTGCTCACCTGGCAACGGCGCTGGCCGGAAATGCGGGAAGCAGTCCGTTCGCGCCGGACCATTCTCTACTGCCTGGCCAGCGGCCTCGCGCTTTCGACCAACTGGCTCTTCTTCATCTGGGCGGTGAATGTCGGCCGCGTGGTCGAAACCAGCCTGGGCTATTTTATGACCCCGCTGGTGAATGTGCTCTTTGGCGCGATTTTCCTGCGCGAACGCCTCACCCGCTGGCAGCTCGTTTCCGTCCTGCTCGCGCTGACCGGTGTGCTCTATCTCACTCTGGGTTACGGAAAATTTCCGTGGGTCGCCGTCGCTCTTTGCGTCTCGTTCGGAATCTACGGCCTGTTGCGCAAGAAATCCGGAACGCGGCCCATCCCCGGTCTCTTCCTGGAGACGACGCTGCTCAGTCCGATCGCCATCCTCTATTTGCTAATTCTGCAGCGCGAAGGCCAGGCCGCCTTTACGCCGGCGCATGGATCGATGGCCCTTCTACTTATCAGCACCGGCATTGTGACCGGTCTGCCTCTGGTCTGGTTCGGGCACGCTGCGCGGCATCTGCGCATGACCACGGTCGGTTTCCTGCAATACATCGCCCCGAGCGGCAGCTTTCTCCTCGGCGTTTTTCTTTATCACGAACCGTTCACCCACAATCATCTGATCACCTTCAGCCTGATTTGGGCTGCCCTCGTTCTCTTTACCATCGACGCGGTTCATCGCTGGCATTCCGGCCGCGACCGCGCCGCCTCGGCCGTCCCGCTCGCGGATTCCGCGGCCTAATAATTGGTAGGGCGAGACTCTGTCGAGCCGTCCGGCGTGTTTCTTCGGGGCTCGCCCTGTTCTTCCTCTCCGCCTTATTTCTTTCCGCGATCCGGTTTCCGCTTTCCGGTTTCCGTTTTCCCCCTGCCATTTCCTTTTGCGGACAGGTCGCTTACCGTAGCGCACGAAATGACCGAAGACGATTTCCAATACGCGATCGAGAACACCCGCGTAATTCTCGCGCCGGAACGCCAGATCGCCAGCTTCGGCAGCACCAGCTTTCGTTTTTACCTGATCTCGGAGTTGATGGACCAGGTCAACGAAGTCCGTGTGCGAGACGGAAGAATTCACGCGGAGCGTCCGCAGATTTTGACTCCCGAGCATTACTGCCGGCTTTTGCTCGAGGGATTCGGAGAAAAGGCCCAGAAATACGTCGACCAATTGCGCGAACACACCCGCAATGTCTCTGTGCTCCGCTACGGCTTTCAATTCCGCAAGACCGATGTCACCGAGCACACCGTGCGCGACACCATGGACGCCGTCATTGAGCGAACCAAACGCAAGGTCCAACAATCCGAAGAACCGCTCAGCGCCGTGATCCAGGGCGTGGACGACGCTTGGGAAGTCTGCCTGCTCAAATTCACCATCGATCTCATCGAGCGCTCGACGGGCGGCAACCTTGGCGATTTTCGTCGACGCGGATTGGTGTAGATAGGGCTCGGCTTGAAAGAGGGGTTCCGGGTTACACCTGCTTAGCGCCAAGCGGCGCGATATTCATCCCAGCCTGGGGCAACGCTCCAGGCAGTCGGAGGCAATTCGCGAGCGCTGAAGGCGCGATTCATCCGGCGTCGAATTCGACAACCACCACGTGGGAAATTGAGGCAAAGGCCGCCTTGATTCGCGCCTTCAGCGCTCGGTTTGGGGGGCGCTTTTTTCCTGGGGCGTTTGCCCCAGGCTAATATGAATCAGCGCCCTTGGCGCTAGCCAGACACGACGCACCGTTCAAAGCAGTGCATTGCATCCCTAAGCCTACCGTTTCTTATAACGCCGGATGAGCTTGAAGAATCGGATGGTATCGCGCACGGGATGGATGCTGCTGACTTCGTCTGAGTAGACCGTGGTGATCGGGACTGACTCGACCCGGCAGCCTTTCCGGCTGGCCAGGATGAGCATTTCGGTTTCGTAGTCGAACCGCTCCGCGCCGCCGAGTAGCTCCGGAATGAGACTGCGGTGCACCATGCGAAAACCGCACTGCGTATCGGGGATGGTCTGTCCGCAAAGCAGGCTGATCTTCTTGCTCATGTAGCGGTTGGTCAAACGCCGCACCAGCGGCATCTCCCGCACATCGCTCATCCGGGTGCCGAGCAAAAGTTCCGCCCGCGTCGATGAGGCCGCCTCGAGGAAGCGTTGGATCTCTTCGGGCAGATGTTGGCCATCGCCATCGAGAATCACGGCATAGGTGACGTTGCGCTCGAGCCAGTGCCGTAACCCTGCCTTGATCGATTCGCCTTTGCCGAGATTTTGAGCGTGGACAATGACTTCGCCGCCGCCATTTCGCGCCGCGTCCGCAGTGGCGTCAGTTGAGCCGTCGTCCACCACCAGGACGTTGTCGAGCACCGCAAGGGTGCGTCGAACAACGTCGGCGACGTGTTTCTCTTCGTGATAGGCAGGAATGACCGCCGCGACCGTCTGCCGATCGATGACGTCCTCCCGGGGCACCGCCATGTTAGCGGACCACCGGGTGGAAATCCGCCGCGTGATACGAACTGCGCACGAGGGGGCCGGAAGCAACGTGCTCGAAGCCCTTCGCGCGGGCGATTTCGCCGTAGGCCTCGAAGCGCTCGGGCGGAACAAACTCGATCACCGGAAGATGCTGCGGCGTCGGGCGGAGATACTGACCGAGCGTCAAAACCTGGCAACCGATCTCACGCAGGTCGTCCATCGTTTGAAAGAGCTCAGGCTCCTTTTCACCCAGGCCAAGCATCACTCCGCTTTTCGTGACGATCCCGCGGCCGCGGGACGAAAGCTCTTTCGCCTGGCGCAGGACATCGAGCGACGTCCGGTATTTCGCGCGCGAACGCACCGCCGGCGTCAACCGCTCGACCGTCTCCATGTTGTGGTTGAAGATGTCGGGCGCGGCATCGAGGACAATTTGGATGCACCATTCCTGGGCGTGAAAGTCGGGCACCAACACTTCGATGACGACCGAGGGATCCATGGCGCGAATCGCTTCGATCGTGCGCGCAAAATGATTGGCGCCGCCATCCTTGAGATCGTCCCGGGCCACGGCCGTAACCACGACGTGCTTCAACCCCATCCGGCGCACGGCCTCGGCCACGCGTTGCGGTTCGTCCTCTTCCAGCGCAAACGGTTTGGCCGTACTGACCGCGCAAAACCCACAGGCCCGCGTGCAACGCTCGCCCGCGATCATCATCGTCGCCGTGCCCTGGCTCCAGCATTCCCAGCGGTTCGGGCACTGCGCGCTCTCGCAGACAGTGTGCAACCGCAAATCCGAGATGAGAGCTTTCGTCGAAAAGAAAACCGGGTTCGAGGGCAACCGGACTTTGATCCAGGGCGGTTTCTGCGCCTGGTGGAGGGCCGGATCGATTTTCGCGCAGGACATCAGGGAACAAAGAGTGACATGTGACGAGTGACAAGTGACAAGTTGGAGAGAGCGCTGCTGCTGTTCACGTCACTGGTCACACGTCACCTGTCCCTTCTTCATAGCTTCGTTCGGCCGGAAAGTGCGCGGTAGAGGGTTAATTCGTCCGCTGACTCGAGACCGCCGCCAGCGGGCAAACCATGGGCGATGCGGGTGAGAGAGACCGGATACGGCTTCAGGAGCTCAACGAGATAATTGGTGGTCGCTTCACCTTCGACGTCGGCGGCCAGGGCCAGAATGACCTCGGAAAATTTTTCCTGTTCGACCCGAGCGATCAGTTCCTTAATCCGGAGATCGTCGGGACCAACGTGATCCAGGGGCGAGATGCGTCCACCCAGCGAGTGGTAGCGCCCGCGGAACGCGCTCGTCTTTTCCAAGGGAAGAATATCAGTGGGCTGCTCCACCACGCAGAGCAGATCCGGGACGCGCGAGGTGTCCGAACAAATACCGCAGACTTCTTCCATGGTGAAGAATCCGCAGCGCGGGCAGGGCCGGACCGATTGCCGGGTCGCCGTGATGGCTCGCGCGATTTGATCCGGTTGCTCGCCGCGGGATTGCACAATCCACAAGGCGATTCGTTCCGCGGAGCGCGGGCCGATTCCGGGCATTTGCCGCAACTGCGCGATCAAGTCCCGGATCGCGGACGGGTATTCCGTTTTCCTCAAACTGGCGGTCCCCTACTCGTCCAGTGGCGTAGTGGTCAGCTGCAAGGCGAGCGGCTCGAGCCGCCGGAGATATAATTGCAGAGGACGATCCTCTTCGCCTTCGGGGCCACGGGCGTTTTGAAATTGCGAGTACGCCTCCGCCCAGCGCTTTTCCCGGTAAAGAACAACGCCGTTCCAGAATGCGTCGCGGCGCGTGATCTGATCCCGAGTCGCGTCCAGGGCCAGGGCCACGGGTTCGTAAATTTCGTGCCGTTCGCGCACATCCACTCCGCTCAAGAAATCGATCGGACGCGCCACGAGGATCTTGCTGGCCAACTCGAACGTCCGCGGCCCGAGCAGGACCTTTGAGCCATAAAAACGATTTGCGATGCAAAAGCGTCGCGCCAGTTCCACGGGCTCGCCGGTTGCGAGCATGCTGCGCTGGCCGTTATTCTTCACGGGCGCCATGATCATGATCCCGGAGCTAACCCCGGCGTGCACGCCTATGGCCGGCGTGTCGGACTTGCCGGACTTGTTGGCGTCGAAAAACGCCTGGGTCAGCTCCATGGCCTTGCGGGTCGCTTTCTCCGCATGCTGTTTGTCGCTTTCTGGGAAACCAAAAATTGCCACTACACCCTCGCCCCCGGCCGACTCGATGTACGCGCCGGCTTTGCGGAAGGCGTCGGAGACTTGCAGCAAAAACTTTTCCGTGATCTCGGCGAAGACGGCGGGGGCGCATTCCTCCGCCAGATCGTGCTTGTTCGCGATGTCGCACACGACCGCCGTGACCTCGCACGCTTGTGCGACGGACTCAGGCGCAAGTTCGCTGCGCCTCCCCCGGGCGCGGGGTGGCGGAGGCGTGATCGCCGCCGGCATAGCCGCGACCGACGAGACCGCGGCCGACGAAACCGCCGTCGGCACTTCCGCGGCCGGCGGCAAGGCGGGAGCGCGCTCGCGGCGTTCCCGAAGGAAGGCCGCCGCCTGCAGATATCCGAGCGGCAGGACGAAGCCCAGCGCCGTTCCCATCATGGACGGAAGAGGTTGAAACAGGACTTGATAGAGCGAACAGACCCAGGCCACTCCGGCCAACTCGAGGAGGAGAATGGCGATGATTCCACCGAGCCGGGGCCGGCGTGTGGTCTCGAACGTCATCCAGGCCACACCGACGGCCAAAACAAAGACAAAGAAATACTGCCACTTGTCACCCACCGTGCTCGTCGGCTCAGAACGCTTCGCCAACAGGTCGGCGATCGCCGTTTCGAGCGACTGGAGCAACCCGCTCTGGTGCAAACCCATAACGATCCCAGCGGCGATCACGCCAATGATGAGCGCTGAAAGAAGAGATCGGTTCATCTATGAATAGCTCTCAATTCTTTTCGGACGGCGCAAGCGGATAGTGTGACTGCACTACCAGCTCGCTCAAAAACTTGTCAGGAGAGTCAACCGCGTCGCGGCTCAGGATGAAAGCTTTTTGTCCCGTATTCTTCCGGATGAGGTTGAGCCCGAACTGGTAATCCTTAAAGAGATGGGCGCAAAGTTCGGGCATGGTCATGCGCTCCGCCTGGGCTCGCTCGATCAGACGCGCCAGAGCAGCATCGTCAAAGGCGATCTCGAGGCCATGCTGCTGGCCAAATTGCTCGGCAAAAACGCGCGCGCCCTGGCGCAGTGCGACTTCCTCCTGTTTGTGTCCTTCGGCCCGGAGCCGATCGAGAACCCGTTTGGGCTCCCGCACGAGCTCCTCGGAGACGCGCAGTTGGCTCAGACCCGAGCCGGCCAGGTAATATTTATAATCGCGAAACAATTTTTCCCAAACGGTGAGAAGTCCGCGCGCGCCCGTCTTCTCCTTCGCCGCCTCCTTTGCCATCAAACGCAACGCTTCATCCTCGAAGCTGATCTCGATCCCATAGGCCCGGAAGGCGCGCTCGTACTGACGGAGAATGCTGCCCTCCGAGAATTTCATGATTTGATAAAGGTCGTCCGCGGCCAATTCCTCGCACACGACGCGCACCGGCAGCCGGCCGATGAATTCCGGCTCGAACCCGTACTCGATAAAATCCCGCGTCGTCACGTGCTGGAATAATTCATTGTCCATCACGGGCCTCGGCTCGGTGTTGAACCCGATCTGCCCCTGGACGAGGCGCCGCGAGACCTGCTGCTTCAAACGCTCGAACGCGCCGCTCACGACAAACAGAATGTGCCGGGTGCTGATCGTCTCCCGCTTTGCTTTTCCGCCGCGTTTTTGGAATTCGAAGGCCGCCTGGAGCTGCGCCTGCAAATCGTTGGCGCTCCGCAACGGCACGTCGGTCTCTTCCATCAACTTGAGCAGCGTGGTTTGCACCCCGCGTCCGCTCACGTCGCGTCCCACCAAATTTCCCGCGGCCGCGATCTTATCGATTTCGTCGATGTAAATGATGCCGAACTGCGCGAGCTGCACATCCCCATCGGCTTTGTCCACGAGCTCGCGCACGAGATCCTCAACGTCACCACCGACGTACCCCGTCTCACTGAACTTCGTCGCGTCCGCCTTAACAAAAGGAACCTTAACCAGTTCCGCGATGTGTTTGATGAGATAGGTTTTCCCGACGCCGGTGGGTCCCACCAGGATTACATTTTGCTTGGCGTATTCCGTTTCGTCGGCGCCCGCAGCGTCCTCTTTCTCCAGCCGGCGCAAATAATTTACGTGGTTATAATGATCGCACACCGCGATCGACAGGACCTTCTTCGCCTCGTCCTGCTGGATGACGAACCGGTCAAGGTGCGCTTTGATGTCGCGCGGCAGAAAATCGAAAACGAACTGCTCGTCGTCCTCGGGCCCGGGCTTCTCTTCCCCGCCGGCGTCCACGGTTTCCGGCTCGGTGTAGGTCGCAAAGGAAACCTTGTCACCAAAATTCGTTTTCATGAATTCGGAAAGCTTCGCCTTCAGTTCTTCGGGCGATGGAAATGGCGGATTTTGAGTCATGAACGGGCACTCGCGCGCGCAAGGCAGCGAGTCGAGAGCGGGTAACCTAGCATTGTCGATTCGCGTGTAAACTTGTGAGCGTGCCAATGTTGGACAGCCCTCAAGGCAGAATGCTCGATTTCCTGCGGAATCGCGCAGTTGACCCAGGGGGTCGGCGGCCGTAATTTCCCGCATGAAACGGTTTATTATGGGTGTGACGGTTGCCATGCTGGGTCTGGGATCCACCATGGCCGGGCGACCAGTGACCGAACTGAAGACTCAGGACGACAATGCCGATTATGAGTATGTGACTCTGACCGGTTCTCACCTGAAGCAACGGGTGAAAAAGCGCAACATCATTGCGGTGGGGGATCGCAGTGGCTCGGTCCTGGTGATCGATCAAAAAGAGATGGATCGGAACGGCAACGCACCGATCGCGGATCAGCTCAGCAGGTATCCCGGCATATCAATTAGTCATCACTAATCGGATGTTGGTGAACGGGGCGTGAATGGCCCCAGCCAGGAACTCTGTCCGCTCACAGAGCTGGCCGCGAGTTCGTTGTTGGTGTTCTTTAAGACCTTGAAGCTGCTTTGCCCGTCTCGGGCCTATTTATGATCGCGCTTCAGGTAGCGCGCGAACATGCCGGTTCGCGCCTCGATCGCTTTCTGGCCAGCGAACTGGCGGCGTTCTCGCGGGCTCGTCTGCAAACGCTGATCCGCGAAGGATTCGTCCTGCTGAACGGAAAGCCTCCCCGGCCACGCGACGTCGTGCGCACAGGGGACCTTGTTGAACTAACGGAGCCGGCGATCGAAAAAATCGACGCAGAACCTGAGGAGATGGCGCTCGAGGTCTTATTCGAAGACGACGACCTTCTCGTCCTGAACAAGCCGGCTGGTTTGGTGATGCATCCGGGCGCGGGCCATCAACAGCACACCCTGGTCAACGCGCTCCTGGCCCATTGCCGAAATCTCTCTGGCATCGGCGGGCGGGAACGCCCGGGCATCGTCCATCGCCTCGACAAGGAAACGAGCGGATGCCTTGTCGTGGCCAAGAACGATTCGACGCACCGCGACCTGGCGAAGCAATTTGCCGCGCGCACGATGGGGAAAATCTATCTCGCGCTCGTGGCCGGTATTCCCAGGAAATCGGCTGGAACGGTCGACGCCGCCATCGCGCGACATCCGGTGCAACGGCAGCGGATGAGTATTGCCCGGCGGCAGGGACGGCCGGCCCTAACCGAGTATCGCGTCCTTCGGGCGGGCGCAGACATGAGCTTGCTGGAGTGCACGTTGCACAGTGGCCGGACGCACCAAATTCGAGTGCATCTCCATCACCTCGGCCACCCGGTCCTGGGCGATAAACTTTATGGCGGCAAACGGGCTGGGACATTTCCGAGACAAATGCTGCACGCGTGGAAGCTCGCGTTCACTCATCCGCGCACGGGCACAGCAATGGCGTTCGAAGCGCCTGTTCCGCCGGATTTTGCGGAAGCGATGCAGCTGATTCCGGGAAACGCTTAAGTGCGGAAATGGAGAGGCGCTGCCGCGGCGAGCGCCTGCCTCATTGGTTAGGCGCCGGACACCGGCGCCTCTGCACTTGCGGCAGGCGTTGCCACTGGGACGCGGCGACGAAGAATTCGCCGAAGCCCGGCCTGATACGCGGCCAGATCCACAAGCTCCGCCACGCGACGCCGGAGCCGTCGTGCATGAAGCCAAAGAAAAATGACGAAACAGGAATAGATCGCCAGAAGCCAGGGCTCGGCGTGCCCCACATTCAGTTGCCGATAAACCAGGAGACTGATGACAACCAGATTGATGATCACAGTCGTCGGCACTAACCGGTGGCGAAGGCCGGCGAGGGTCAGGCACTTCAAGCCTCCGTGGTATTCCGTGACGGTTTGGAGCGTGACGCTCCACCAGAAATTTCCGTAGATCTGGATGTCCCATTCGTTCCAGCCGGTATCGGTGGAATAGCGCCAGTCTTCCTCGTTCAGGAGGTTAAAGATTGCGCCCAGCAGGTGATGCCGGTCCTTCCCTTCCTCGCTCCAATAACTGCGACGCCGCAAGCTCCCGGCGAATTCCGCGCCGGCTGGCAAATGCTCGTGCGTACTGATGACCTTGCGCGGGGTTCGCTTGAAATGGAGCCAGGTGAAATAACGCGACCACCCGCGCACCAACGGCTGGGCAAAGGCGAGAAACGTCACGAGGAGACGCGCCGGGATCGTGTCGAACTTCGGTTCGATCCGGGCGTGCAGCATATAAGAAATGGCTACGCAAAGCGTGCCGCCAAACATTAGATAGGGAACGATGCGCAGGGCGGGCAGAAAGATGCCCAGGCCGAAAAGAAAAACGGTCAACGAGAACCATTCGATACTGCTCAAATATCCCGCGACGTCCGATTGCGGAGTGGGATAAATCGACTGGAACAGGCCCTCCCCGAAAATCCCATGATAGATGATGGGCCGGTTGATGAACCAGCTGAAGCGCGGTGTCCCATAGATCTGCCCGCGCCATTTGGCGGTCCCCGTCGGCCCGAAGAAGATCAGATGCTTGAACCGGAGCATCGATTCGGCTTCACCATAGCCTTCCTGCTGTTTGCGAAACGCCCGTAACGTGAAACGGCGGTAGTGCCACACCAGTGCCGTCGGGCTAAAGGCGATCTCGTGTCCGGCCTGCTGAACCCGCCAGCAAAAATCGACGTCGTCCCCGGCCTTGTGATATTCCGGATCGAAGCCGCCGATGCTTTCAAACGCCCAGCGGTACCACGCCATATTGCACCCCGGGATGTGCTCGGCCACCGTGTCGGTCAGAAGAACGTGGCTCGGTCCTCCCGGCGCCGCCGCCACGCAAGCCTGGACCCAGTTGCCCGCCGGAGGCGAAACATTCGGTCCCCCCACCCCTGCATAATCGCCGCTCAAGAGCGTGCTCAGGAGGTAATAAAGCCAGTCCGGATCGGCCATGCAGTCGGAGTCGGTGTAGGCGAAAATTTCGCCCTTGGCCACGGACGCGCCGTAGTTGCGCGCGTGGCTCAAGCCGTGGTTGGTCTGATGGAAATAGCGGACCTCCGGGAAGCGGCCCGCGATTTGAGCGGTGTCGTCCGTTGATCCATCATCCACCAGGATGACCTCATAGTTTGGGTAATCGAGCTTGCCTAACGACTCCAGGCATTGGGCCAGCGTCTTTGCTCCATTGTAGGAACAGACGATCACCGAGACGAACGGCGTCTCGGGTAATGGGAGATGGGGCAGCGCCGCGTTGTCTCGTCCGAGCTTGTCGCGCAAAGTGAAGAACGCTTTCTTCGGCTCGCGCGTCCGCGTCACGAGTCCGAAAGCCCAATCGGTGATCTCCTGTTCTCCGGTGAACCATTCGTCGGTCCAGGCAAAAAAGATGGTTCCAGCCAGGCCGCATTTCACGACGCTATCGACATGCCAGCCGAGCATCTCGGCCTGCTCCTCCTCGGGATGGCGTATCGTGTCCATGCCGAATTCACCCAGGATGAGGGGCCGATCCTCGGAGAGATTCTGCAGGCGAAGGAGGTAGCGCTCGAAGTCCCGCTGGTTGTGAAGATAGACGTTAAAGCAGGAGAAATCGCTGTTCTGAGGAAGGAGGAATTCCGTCGGCGGATAGCTCGCGTAGGAAAAAAGCACGTTTGGATCGACCTCGCGCCCGACTCGAATCAGTTGCTCGACGAACTCCGTCACCCGTTTTACGCCAAGCCAGCGGACCATCGTGCTCGAGATCTCGTTGCCCACGAGATAACCGAAGATCGCGGGATGACCGCGATTCACCGCGACCTGCGTTCGAACCATCTCGACGATCTCGCGGCGCGCCTTGCGGCCCAGAAACTCGACATGTTTGGCCCAGGGCAACGTAATGAGGACACGCATTCCTGCGGCGGCGCAGCAATCCAGAAACCAAACCGGCGGGACGTGATAAATCCGGACGACGTTGAACCCTGCTTCCCGCATCTGCGCGAAATCGCGCTCCACCTGGGGGCGCGGGCCGAAGTAATGGCCTTCCGCATCCGGCTTGAACGGCCCGTAGGTAACGCCCTTGACGAAAAATTTCCGGTCGTTTTCGAAGAAAAATTTCGCGACCGCGCGAATCGGGCCCGAAGAAGCAGCGCTCACAGCGGGAGTCTGATAGTCTAAGCGGCGCGGCGACGCAAAGGCAGAATTGTTTACTCAAGGAGCGGCGGCCTCCAGACCGCCGTTTTCTTAAGGGGCGGTTTGGAAAGCGCCCCTCCTTGTTGGCGCCTAAGAAAACATCCGCAAGCTCTCGCGCACGACGGCCGAAGTTCGGTCAATGTCGTCCAACGTATGCGACGTGGACAGGAAACCGGTCTCGAATTGAGAGGGCGCGAAGTAAACACCACGGTCAAGGCAGCCTCTGAAAAAGCTCGCGAACCTTGCCGGGTCGCTGCGTTTGGCGCTGGCGAGATCAATCACCGGGTCCGGCGTGAAAAAGAGACAGAACATCGAACCGACCCGATGAAACACCCAGGGCTGCTTTAAATCGTGAAGCGTAGCCCGGGCGTTCTCTTCGAAGCGCGCGCCAGCAGTTTCCAGCAATTTCCAGCCATCAATCCGCTCGAGTTCCCGCAGCTGCGCCAGCCCCGCCGCCATCGCGAGCGGGTTCCCGGAAAGTGTTCCAGCCTGATAGACCGGCCCTTCCGGTGACAACTGGTCCATGATGTCGGCGCGCCCGCCAAATGCGCCGACGGGCAGCCCGCCCCCGATGATCTTACCGAGCGCCGTGAGATCGGGCTGAATGCCAAACATTTCCTGCGCGCCGCCGCGTGCCACCCGGAAACCGGTCATTACTTCATCGAAGATCAATAACGCGCCATTCTTCGTGCACTCCTCCCTGAGCGCTTTGAGAAAATTCTCGCGCGGAAAATAGAGGCCTGCATTCGCCGGGATGGGCTCCAGGATGATCGCCGCGATCGACTTTGGATTTTCGCGGAAAGCGGCGCGGACGGCTTCGATGTCGTTGAAGGGAAGGGAAATCGTTAGCGCGGCAAAATCCGCCGGCACGCCGGCACTGTCCGGGCGCCCATGAGTCAGCGCACCGCTTCCGGCCTGGACGAGCAAGGCGTCGACATGCCCGTGATAGCAGCCTTCGAACTTGATAATCTTGCCGCGCCCGGTAAAACCGCGAGCCAGCCGAAGACATGACATCGTCGCCTCTGTGCCGCTGTTCACCATCCGCACCTTTTCGATTGAAGGAACCCACCGGCAGATCAGCTCCGCCATTTCCACTTCAAGTGGGTTCGGAATTCCGAAACTGACTCCGCGGCCAGCTGTCTCGCGAATTGCGTCGAGGACGACTTTCGGGGCGTGTCCCAAAATCGCAGGGCCCCACGAGCCGACGTAATCAATGTATTCGTTGCCGTCGACATCCCAGATTCTGGCGCCCTCCGCCCGATCGATGAAAAATGGCTCGCGTCCGAGGCCGCGGAAAGCCCGCACGGGTGAATTGACGCCGCCGGGGATTCGTTTCAAAGCGTTAGCGAATAATTGAGACGAAAGGGATGCCATGCGAAGCGGGAACCCTGCTCCGCAATAGCATGGCGGGCAAGCTGACCAGCGAACTTGCGTCACTGACGCTCCCGCAGCGTTGTCATCCCGAGCCGCGCAGACCCGGGATCGCGACCTGGGAGGAGCGCCGACCTCGCAGGCGCTTACTCGCTACCGCGGACCGAGACGCGTCCACGTTCGATCGCGCAGCATTTTTCCCGGCAGGTCTATGTTGCAAGTGCGAGGTCCCTCGTCGTCTGCGCGACTCGGGATGACAGGCGCACTCCGTTAAGACGGCCTGCGTTGACACCTCAAGGCGCCGCTCATACTCTCCGTTCGCGTTAAAGGGCGGGGTAGCCAAGTGGGAAGGCCGCGGTCTGCAAAACCGCTATGAGCGGGTTCGATTCTCGCCCCCGCCTCTCCCTTTCGCGATTACGGCGGGGTAGCCAAGTGGTAAGGTCGGGGTCTGCAAAACCTCTATTCGCGGGTTCGATTCCCGCCCCCGCCTCCAGTTCACGCTCGGATTGGAATGACAACAGGGCTTTCGTTCGACGCGCCGGTTCGATTGATTCGCTCGCGCCCGCTCGCTCACCCTGACGGGCTTCGTCCATGTCGCTCGGCTCCCGCCGGCTCCATTCCCGCCCCCGCCTCCAGTTCACGCTCGGATTGAACTGACAACGGGCTCTCGTTCGACGCGCCGGTTCGATTGATTCGCTCGCGCCCGCTCGCTCACCCTGACGGGCTTCGTCCATGTCGCTCGGCTCCCGCCGGCTCCATTCCCGCCCCCGCCTCTTCAAATTTTTGATTTCCGAATAGCGATTGTGGCAAAGCTACGCGCACGAACCCGGCTCAGCACAGCGATTGCAAGAAAAACGAGGGGAAGGCGTGAATTCGGTTTCCGATTTTCGATTTAGAAGTATTTTCCGCCAATGCCGCAATTTTCGTATCGCGCTCGAAATGCTCAGGGCGGTCTTGTCGAAGGCGTGCTCGATTGCGCGGATCGTTCGGTGGCCATCCGGCAGATCGAGCAGTTGCATTACATTCCCGTCCGAATCGTGCCGGTTGGGAGCGAACCGACTCCTGCGAAACGATCGAGCAACGGCGCGGCGCCAGCGGCCACTCCCGTCGCGCTGGCGGCACCGACGCAGAAGCTAAAGATCCCACACGGCCAACTGCTGATTTTCACCGAGCAGCTCGGCCACCTGCTGCGGGCGGGAATGACGCTCGACGAGGGATTGTCCGTTCTCGAGAAGCGCCTGAGGCAACCGAAGATGCAACAGATGACGCACGCCCTTCACCAGGCTCTGGTGGACGGACGCAGCTTCTCGCAAGCACTTCGGGATTTCCCCCGGATTTTTCCAACGATCTATGTGAATCTCGTTGCGGCCGGTGAAGCCAGCGGCGCCCTGCCCGATATTCTGAACCGGCTGGTCGAGCACTTGATGCAGGCAAAGAATCTGCGCGACCGCGTCCAGCAGGCGCTGATTTATCCGGCATTTCTTGCCGTCGCCGGCGTGGCCCTGATCGCCATTTTCATTACTTTCATGGTGCCGCAACTGACCGGGTTCCTGTTGCAAACAGGCGGGACGCTTCCATTGCCGACGCAGATCCTGATGGGCGCACATCATGTCATCACCGGTTACTGGTGGGTCTTCGGTTTGGTCGCAATCGGCGTTTATGTAGGATTTCGCGCTTTTGTCCGCACGGATGATGGCCGGATGGCCTGGGACCGCTTCCGGTTGGCCTTTCCAGGTTACGGCCGCATCATCCGCCACCGCTATTACGCGCAGTTTTCACGGACGCTGGGCACGTTGATGGATAATGGCGTCCCCATGCTCAAAGCCCTCGATCTGGTCACCGAAATCGCGGGCAACCGGT
>QHMY01000124.1 GCA_003218305.1 Verrucomicrobiota bacterium | reverse complement strand
TTGTCCTTATTTTCGCCTGCGCCGCGGCAGCCTGGCCGGTCGCTCATTATGGCGAGGCGGCGGAAACGAATGTCGTAGCGATGGCGGATGAAGACGGCCAGGCCTGGTTGAAAGCGCACGCCCATCGGGCCGACGAATTGATTTACGTTTTCTACGCGCTCGCGCTGGTTTCGGCGGCGGCCATTTTCGCTCCAGCGAAGTGGCCGAAATCCGCGCGCCCACTGGTTTTCCTGACCTTGATTCTTACGATCGTCTCGTTGGGCGCGGGATTTTACATCGCCCACGCGGGCGGAAAGATTCGGCATCGCGAATTTCGAAACACTCCGCCCCCGAAAACGGAAGCAGAATCCGGCTAGGGTCGGCGCGCTGCTCCGACCGCAGGCGTCCCTACCCTGACGTGCAGTTCGCGCTGACCCAACGCAAATACTCCGGCAGGCCATCCGCGATGCGCAGGCAAATCATCTCCGGCACGTCGTACGGGTGGAGCGCTTTGAGTCTGTCTTGAAACGCCGGGTAGCTCGTAGCAGTCGTCTTGAAAAAGGCGAGGGCCTCCTGCGCGCTCTCGATTTTCCCCTCCCAGCGGTAAATCGAATCAACCGCCGGAACAATGTTGGCGCACGCGGCCAGGTTTTCCGTCACCAATTGTCGGGCAATGCGCCGGGCCGTTTCCACGTCCGGAAACGTGCTCCAAACCAAAAGGAGGTCCTCGCCCATTCGCTAGGCGGGTTGTAGCGCGGCGGCCCGGCAAATCCAGCCGCCCCCGACCACGATATCTCCATCATAGAAAACCGCGGCTTGTCCGGGAGTGACCGCCTTCTGCGGTTCGTGCAACTGGATGCGCGCCCGCCCGCCCGCGACGGGCGTGAGGGTCGCGCGAGTCCCGGGGTGGCTGTAGCGAATCTTGACCGTGACGTCGATTGCCTCATCAGGTTCGGCACGACCGCTCCAGTTCACCTGGTCGATCTCGAAATCATCGGAGACCAGATCCTCCGCGCTCCCGACAATGACGCGATTTGTTTCAGGATCCAGGTCAACGACGTAGCGCGGCTGAGCCGAGCCCCCCGGCAGCCCCTTGCGTTGACCAATCGTGAACATCTCCAGGCCGCCGTGTTCTCCGAGAAAATTCCCCGCCAGATCGTAGATGCCTCCGGCATGAAATTCTTTTTCGCCCAGATGAGACCGGAGAAAAGCTTTGTAGTCATTCCCGGGCACGAAACAAATTTCCTGGCTGTCGACTTTGTCCGCCACCTTCAGGCCTAACGATCGGGCGATCTCCCGGATGGCCGGTTTTGACATGCCACCGAGCGGAGTCAGCGCACGTTGGAGTTGCGGCTGCCGCAGGCTGAACATGAAATAGGACTGGTCTTTTCGAGGATCGACGCCCTTGCGCAATACCGCGCGGTCCGGATGATGTTCGATGATGGCGTAATGGCCGGTGGCGATATAGTCGCAGCCCAGCGCTTCGGCCTTCTTCCAAAGGTTGCCGAACTTGAGCTTCTCGTTGCACATCACGCACGGATTCGGCGTCCGGCCGGCCTGGTATTCGCTGGAAAAGTAATCAATCACGAGCCGCTCGAACTGATCGGCTTCGTCCACCACATAATGCGGAAAGCCCAGGGAATGGGCCACGTTGCGCGCGTCGGCCACGGCCTGGGGCCCGCAGCATTTGTCCTCGGCGCGCGAGATGCAATCCTGCGGCCAGACCTTCATGGTGACACCAACGACGTCGTAGCCCTGTTCGCGCAGGAGATACCCCGCCACGCTGGAGTCGACTCCCCCACTCATGCCGAGAAGGACGCGCTGTTTGCTTGCGTTCATTGCGCCGGCAAAGTCCGTGCTCTCCGCGCGCGGGTCAATGGTTTCTCCGCTCCCGGCAGCCGAACGGGAACGCTGATGAACGGGCTGCCCGAAAGCGTAAATCGCCAGGGGAATTCGCGGGACCGGCTGATCCCGATGCGTGGATCGGCCACCACGTCACCATCCACGCCACCCTGCCGTTTGAAACCATATCGCGGATCCGCGCAAAAATTCATTTCGTGATGCCGTTTCGTGATGTCGAGCGCCTGCGCCAATTTACCCGGTCCCGAGCAAAGCCGATAAACGTCCTCTACGCCCCGGCGAGCCCTCATGAGGCCAAGACCCCGTCGGGGCTCGAGCGCCCGAATCAGAATCAGCCCACTCCTGGCGCCGCCTTTCACGAGGACATTAAGCATCCAGTGGACACCGTAATTCATATAGATGTAAACCGTACCGGCCGCGTTCCGCTCGACGAAAGCACGGGTGCTCGGCCTGCTAAAGGTGTGCGACGCCTCATCGTTCAACGTGAGATATGCCTCTGTCTCGACCACAATGCCGGAGCATTTCCCCCAAACCAGTTCCCTGCCTACGAGTTCCCGTGCACAAAGGAGCGGATCCCGCTGAAAAAAAGACGCAGGCAGGATCGGGCTTACGGTTTTCGCCACGATGACTTAACGAACCCAGCCCCAAACCTTATGGTTCGTAATAGACGGGCAGCGTGATGTTGCACTCGACCGGTTTCCCGTCGCGGAAAGCGGGAATGAACGTTGCCACCCGGAAATCCTCCGCGGCCGCCCGCCGGAAGCCCTTCAGGGGCGGATACTCCGAAACGACATTCATCTCCTTCAGATTTCCGTCCGCATCGATCTTCAGGCCCAGTTCCACCAGCCCCGTGATCTCGACCTCAAGGACGTCATTCGGATAATGCAAGCCTTCGAACTTGGAATCGCGCCCAACAAATGGCTGAGGGCCCACGAAGTCACTCTCCTTTTTCAGCTCCTCTGCTTCCTGGTTGGCAAAAATTCGGAGGCGCGGCTTACCGTTCACGATCGCAAAAGTGACCGTGCCGTAGAAAAGGCAATGCACCGGCTCCTTGTTGTAGATCCCAGGCACAAACACAGCCTGATCCAGTCGGCGGACTAATTCCTGTTCGAGCAAGAGGGATTCCGGCGTCTTGTTGTAGGTCCAGACGTTGGCAATTTCCCCCGTTTTGGCCACAGAGCAGCAAAACATGACTCTGCCGTCTTTCTGCCCTCTCTTTATCAAATCCTGGGTGTCGATGCGGTTGATCACAGCGGTGGGACCGGTCCCGAGAAGCGCCGGGCGGTAGCGCGGCAATTCACCTGAAGGGGACGCCTGTGACCCGGGAGACGCTTGAGGGCCGGGCGATGCTTGTGGTCCGCGAGACGCCTGGGGCGTAGCCGTAGCCTCTTGTCGAGTCTTGGGCGTGGGGGCCTTTTGCGGGGTCGGCGCCGGGGATTTCTTCCCCAAGTCGACCTCAGCGGCGATGAGGCTCGCGCAGCCGAGCAAAAGCGCCGCGAATGACAATACGGTTCTAGGCATGAGTGCTTACGCAACGCCGGGTCTGTCTTTTCGCAAGATCAATCTCGCGCCAACCTGTAATCTTACAGGAGGTAACAGAGGAAACTGAGGGGCTAAGAAACCTCTCTGTTGTCTCGATTTCGTCCTGTAGAATCCGCTCATGTTTGAATTGGAAGGCCTTGATCACGTGGCACTGGGGGTGCGAGATCTCGAACGCTCGGCGGCCTGGTATATCGAGGTCCTCGGGTTTGAACGTCGCTACCAGGGCATGTGGGACGGCGTTCCGGTCTTTGTGGCACGGGGTGATACGGCCCTCGCGCTTTTTCCCGCCGGAAGCGAGCCCACAGATTCGCTTCCTCGCCAGACGATTGGCATGCGGCACCTCGCTCTTCGGGCCAATCGCGAAAACTTTGTCGCGGCCCAACGCGACCTGAAAAGGCGCGGCATCCCTTTCCATTTCCAGGACCACGAAATCTCGCATTCGATCTACTTTCGGGATCCCGACGGAATCCAGCTCGAGATCACGACGTACGACGTCGAATAGTTCGTCGCCGCTTGGCGGTTTTCTTACCTTAGGGTTTGGCTTTCCACGGCAGCCGTGTCCGCTGCCAAGTATCTCATTCCGTACAGCCAGATAACTCCCGACACCAGCATCGCCGCGGAGACGACCAGGAAGGCGACATTCATGTTGGTCCGGCCCGCGATCGCTCCGATTAGAGGCGGCGAAATAGCATCCCCCAGGGCGTGGATAATGAAGATATTCAAGGCAAACCCCGTGGCCCGCACAAACGGATGCGTCACATTCGCCAGGGCGGTGTTCGCGGGGCCGGTATTAGAAAAGAGGAAGAACATGGCGATGAAAAGACTGATCCAAGCCCATGGAAACGGAATGAAAAGCATCACGATGATGAAGGGAAAGCCGATAATCATTCCGAGGCCAGAAACCAGAAAGTAGGAGCCGGGAAAACGCGATCTCAACTTGTCCCCGGCCCAGCCTCCCGAGAGCGTTCCCAGAATACCGGCGGCGACCGTCAGCGCGCCGAAGATCATATTGACCTGGGCCAGATTGGTCTGCCCCCGATACTCATAGATGTAACTCGGCGTCCAGAAAGCCAGGCCGCCTATGGCAAAGGTCATGGCCGCACAGGCCAGCGTGTTCAACACGTAGGAACGTGTCTTGAACAGAGTCATGATATCCGCTCGGCGGCTCCGGGAAGACTTGGCGCTGCTTTCGCCCCGTTTCGGTTCGCGCATGAAAGTGCAAAGGATCGCGAGCAAAAGACCGGGCGGCGCGACAAGATAAAACGCCCACCGCCAATCCCAATGCGCATTGATGAAGCCCGCGAAACCATATCCCAAGGCGCTGCCTACCGGAATCGCCATGAAAAACACCGCCATGACCCGGCCACGAATCGTCAGCGGGTAAAGATCGGCCAGGATGGTCGGTGCCGCCGGGCCGTAAGCCCCCTCCCCGATTCCGACAAAGATTCGGGTGACCAGCAGGATGGTAAATGACCCGGCCAGTCCGGTTGCCCCGCTGGCAAGACTCCAGACGGCGACGCCACCTCCGATAATCCACCACCGAGGCAGGCGGTCTGCCATTCGCCCGAAGATCGGCGCGCTCAGCATGTAAGTGAGCAGGAAAGCGGTCGCGAGCGTGCCCGTCTTGGTTTTGGCATCTATGTCGTCAGGCGAGAAAAAGGCGCGCCGGATTTCAGGCTCGACCGCGGCAAGAATATAGCGGTCGATGTAGTTAAACAGGTTGATCCCGAGCAGGAGGGCGAGCGCGGGCCGCGCGCCGGAATTGGTGATTGCTGAACCGGAGGCCATGGAATTGCCGATTGCACGGAACAACTAGCTCCTTGTAAATCATTATTCCATGGTGAAATCCTCGGCCGCCGAACGCGTCCTTCGTTTTTTTGGCCTGGGCCTGGCCCGCCTGATTTATCGCGTAACCACAACCGGCCTCGAAAATCTCCCTGAGGGTGGATTTCTCCTGCTGCCCAATCACATAACCTGGGTGGACGCCATCGTGCTCGGGCTCGCCTCTCCGCGGCCCATTCGTTTCATCATCGACGCCGCGGTTTACCGGAATCCGTTTTTGCACCCGGTCCTGAGGGCAGTCGGCTGCATCCCAATCACTTCGCGCAAAGCGAAGGATGCGATGCGAGACGCGGCAGCCAGAATTCGCGCGGGTGAAATCGTCTGCCTGTTTCCAGAGGGAGAGCTTTCCCGGAGCGGATCTCTGCTGCGTTTGCGACGCGGTTACGAAATAATCGCGCGGCAGGCGGAGGCGCCAGTGGTGCCGGTTTGGCTCGACCAGCTTTGGGGCTCAATCTTTTCCTTCCAGGGCGGTCGATTTTTTACGAAATGGCCGCGCTCGATTCCGTATCGGGTGACGGTCGCGTTCGGCCAGCCGCTGCCGGCGGAAGCAGCCGACATCGCAACGGTGCGGGAAGAACTGCTCAAGCTCGGGGAATTCTGTTACAGCCGCCGGCCACACCTGCGCGGTCATCTTGCGCGGGCCTGCTTGCGAGGTTTGAAACGAAACCCATTCCGAACCGCGATCACGGATGGACTCGACCACACGAGTTTGTCGGGCGGAAAACTCCTGGGCGTGGCGGTGGCGTTGAGTCGCCACCTCAGGAAGAGATGCCCCGAACGGCGGATTGGAATTGTTCTGCCTCCCGGCAAAGGGGGAATAGTCGCGAACCTGGCCGTCGTCCTCGCGGGCAAGATCCCGGTGAACCTGAATTTCACCAGTGCGCGCGACTCGATCGAGTCCGCCAAGGAGCAAGCAGGCATCAGCGCCATTATCACGGCCAAAGCGCTCGCGAAGCGCCTGGAGGATTTTCCCTGGACGCCTGTGGTAATTCACCTCGACGAAATCCTGCCGAAGCTGAAACGGGGAATCATCGCCTGGTGGCTCCTTGGGCTTGTCACACCATCGGGAATTCTGGCGGGGCTCCTCGGACTTCCACGCGTCGGAGACCGCGACGAGGCGGTCCTGCTCTTCACCAGCGGAAGCTCGGGCAAACCCAAAGGCGTGGCCCTGACTCACCGCAATGTTCTCGGCAACGTCTCGCAATTCGCGGTCATGCTCGATGCGAAGAAGGACGACGTGATGCTGGCGTCGCTCCCATTTTTTCACAGCTTCGGCTGCACGGTCACGCTCTGGTATCCGCTGATCGAAGGGGTCCGCGTTGCGAGCTACCCGAACCCGCTCGAAGCGGGAAAGATTGCTGCTCTGGTGGAGCGCGAGGCTGTGACTGTCATGCTCGCCACCCCGACATTCCTGCGCGCTTACCTGAGGAAAGCGGAACCGACGCAGCTGCGCAGTTTGCGTTTGCTCATTACGGGCGCGGAGAAATTGCCCGACGAACTGGCCAAGGCCTTTGAAGCGCGGTTTGGGAAAGAAGTCCTGCAAGGCTATGGCCTCACCGAGACCTCGCCGGTCGCGAGCGTCAATTTGCCGGAACCGAAGGCAACGAAGCCCGGGCAATCGGTCCAGCCCTGCAACCGACTTGGCTCCGCTGGAAAACTCCTTCCCGGCATGGCCGCGGAAATTCGGGATACCGAAACCGAGCGGAAAGGTTCGCTCCACGATACTGGAATGCTCTGGCTCAAAGGACCAAACATCTTCGAGGGCTATCTCAACGCCCCGGAACAAACCGCAGATATTCTGCGGGACGGCTGGTTCAAGACGGGCGACATCGGCCGATTCGACGAAGACGGTTTTCTCTACATCGAAGGCCGGCTCTCGCGCTTCTCAAAAATTGGCGGTGAAATGGTGCCGCACGAAACCATCGAACAGAAAATTTTGTCGGTGCTGTCGGCTACAGAGCATTCCGAACGCGTCATGGCCATCGTGGGCGTAGCCGACGAAGCCAAAGGCGAGGCGCTCGTACTTTTGAGCGCGATGGATGTGGATCTGCCAGGCCTCCGGGCGGCGCTCTCCGAGATTGGGGTTCCGAACCTCTGGATTCCAAAGGTCGTCCGGCGGGTTGATGCGATTCCGCTTCTTGCCTCGGGCAAACTCGATCTCGCGGGATGCAAAGCGCTGGCGGCGGAAGCCAGGTAGGGCGGCGCGCTGCGCCGTCCGCAAACCGACATTAGGCCTTTGCACGTTCGGACGGCGCAGCGCGCCATCCCTACCCAGCCGTTGCCGGTCTGCGCCGCACGAGAACGGAGGCAAGGAAGCTTTGCACGACCTCGCCATTTTGGTTGGTCGTCACATTACGGATGCGGATGATGCCACGATCAGGCTTCGATCGGGATGGGCGCACCTCGACGATTTCCGTCTCAAGTCGAAGCGTGTCGCCCGGGCGAACCGGCCGAGGCCACTCCAATGCATCCACGCCCAAACCGATTGACCCGCCCGCGAGCTTTAGATCG
>QHMY01000079.1 GCA_003218305.1 Verrucomicrobiota bacterium | reverse complement strand
TCCGATAACCGAACTGATATTGATTATCCGACCGCTCCGCTGTTTGATCATCGATCGCATCAGAGCCTGGGTGAAATTAAACGCGCCCCTCAGGTTCGTGTTCAGCACCGTGTCCCAGTCCTCAATCGACATTCGCATGCTGAGACCGTCGCGCGTCACTCCGGCGTTGTTCACCAGGATGTCGACGCGGCCGAAGTCTTCCAGGATTTTCCCGCCGATGCCCTGAACGGTGGAGTGGTCCGCCACATCGACCGAGTAAGCCTTCGCCGCCTCCGCGCGCAATGCATTGATTTCGTCGGCGGTTCGTTGCGCGTTGGCCTCGGTGCGGCTGACGGAAGCAACGCGCGCGCCTTCGCTGGCTAGACGCACGGCGATGGCGTGCCCAATTCCTCTCCCCGCTCCCGTAACAACGGCGACCTGGTTCTCGAATCTCATAGAAGTGGGCATGATAGGCTGCGTCAATCCGGAGAACAATCATAAGGAACGGCGTGTCCCCCGGTCATCCCGAGCGCAGCGTAGTTGAGTCGAGGGACCCCGTGGCTGGGCGTTCGGTTTTGCCACGGGGTCCCTCGACGTCGCTTCGCTCTGCTCGGGATGACACGGGAACCCCCGCTCTTTGGTTTTGAAACCCGCACCAGGTTAAAACGTGAACACACTCAGAAACGCGACTTCGACCGCGAGCGCTTCCTGAATGTTTCGTCCCAGATGATCCCGCATTTCCTCCAAGCGCCGGATGCGACGCAGGATGTCTGGCGTCGATAGCTTTTGCGCGAGGAGGCTTGTCTGGTCGCTCGCGGAAGGCAGTTCCCGCCGCGCCCCACCGGTCTTCGCGCGAAGCACGTCCGACCACCAAAGAAAAAGGATTTCGACCAGGCGCGCCCGTTGCCGCACGTACTGGCTTTCCGAGAGGGCCTTGAAATAATCTTCCCGTTCATCCAGCCAGGCCCCATCCGTCGTCTGCTTGTAGCGCACCTGCTCACGTTTCAAGGCCGCCGCATTTTCCTCCTGGATCGTCTCGCGGATCTGTGAGAGCAAACGCTGGAAACGTCGCGCCATCCGATAGGCGACTTGCACTCCTTTTGCTTCCGGCGTGACGACGGCGCCCAACAACTCCACCAATTCCTTTTCCTCGGCGGAGGGCTCAGCTTTCTCCTCCGCGGCCAGGGGCACGGCGATGCAGCGGGAGAGAATCGTGTCCGGGAGCACCTCCGGCATTGAGCTCAGGAGGAGAAGGAGCGAGTCGTTAGGCGGTTCCTCCAGGGTTTTCAAGAAGGCGTTCGCTGCCTGAGGCTGGAGGCGATCGGCCTCGGCCACTATCGCCACCTTGCGATGTCCTCCGGACGCGCGCATCTGCAAGGCATGTTCGAGCGCGCGCACCTGATCGATTACAATCCGGCGCGATTTGGACTCCGGTTCGGCCAGGTAAACTCCCGGCGGCTGCGCCGCGAAAACGTCGGAGGCAGTGGTGCCCGTGACCAGACCGGAAAGATCGGAGGCGAGGCCGTGTTTTCCGCTGCCGGGCGGTCCTGAAATCAGGTAAGCGTGGCCCAGACGGCCGCGTTCGTGAGCCCGGGTCAGGTATTGCATTGCGCCGGCGCGGGTAAAGGCCATGGCTAGAATTTCGAATTCCGAATTTCGAGTTCCGATTGGGGAAGCGCTGGGAAACGCGCCGCGAGGAGTTTCCAAATCTCCGCTTCGATCGCGTCGGCGGATTGCGCGCCATCGATTACGACAAGGCGGCCGGGCTCGCGTCGCGCGAGTTCGCGGTACCCTTCACGGACTCGTTCGTAGAATTCGACCGGCTCCTGTTCCATTCGGTCGATGGCCACGACCGGGCGGACGCGGCGCAACATGCGGGCGTGGGCGGCCGTGACATCCAGGTCGAGGATGATGGTCAGGTCCGGGCGGTCGCCGCCCGCAGCGAAATTATTCAGGATGGCGACGATGTCGGGTTCGAGTTTTCGAGCCACGCCCTGGTAAACCGTGGTCGAATCAAAAAATCGATCGGAGATAACCACGGAGCCTTGCTCGAGGGCCGGCCTGATTATCTCGCGCACGAGTTGGCTGCGGCTCGCTTCGAACAGCAACAACTCTGTCTCCGGCGCCATCGAAGCACTCTCCGGCGCGAACTGGAGGAGATCGCGAATTTTCTCCCCGATCGCGGTGCCGCCCGGCTCGCGCGTCATGAGCACATGGAGGCCGGCCTTCTTGAGCCGCGCGCCAAGCCGCGCCGCCTGGGTCGATTTGCCGCAGCCTTCCGAGCCTTCAAATGTGATAAACACGCCGCGCTCCATTAGGACGAGTCTGAAACACTGGAGCACCCTTGTCGAATGTTGAGGCCACGACACTCTGGAAAAGTCCAGCGGGCGCCTGTCATCCCGAGCCGCGCAGACGGCGAGGGACCTCGCAACTGCTCAAGCGCTACCGCGAAACATCACACGTCCTCCGTAACTGAACGCCTGAGGACTCGCGGTAGCGTAAATTGCAACTGAGAGGTCCCTCGTCGTCTGCGCGACTCGGGATGACACGCATTTTTTATCGCGCAGTTTTCGGAATCGCGATAGAAGATGAACCACGCTGGAGACCTCAAAGAGGGGCGCTTTCCAAACCGCCCTTCTTTCGGTCGGCGGTCTGCAGACCGCCGCTCCTTGGGGCTTCCAAACAAGGTCATCCTCAGTTACGTAAGGCGGCGATGAAAAATTTCTGGCTCGTGAAACAGGAACCGTCGGCTTATTCGTGGGCGAATTTTGCCGCCGATGGCAAGACCTCCTGGACTGGCGTTCGCAATTTTACGGCCCGCAATAACCTCCGCGCCATGCGCAAAGGCGACACGGTGCTGTTTTATCATAGCGTGACGGAGAAGGCGGTCGTTGGGATTGCGAAAGTGGTCCGCGAAGCGTATGCGGATCGCACGGCGGAAGAAGGCGATTGGAGCGCGGTCGATCTCGCCCCCGAGAAAGAATTGCCCTGTCCGGTGACGCTCGACGAGATCAAGCACAACCCGAAGCTGAAGGGAATGGCCCTGCTGCGCCTGTCCCGCCTGTCGGTCCAGCCCGTCACGAGCGCGGAGTTTGCCGAGATTCTCGGGATGGCACGGTAGGACTCCGCCCCACGGCGTCCGCTCCTGCGACAGATACGCCTCCGCGACGGCCGTCATCCTCGTTCTCGTGCTCGGCTCCTGCTCGTGATCCATTCCTCCGGACGGCGCAGCGCGCCGTCCCTACCTGAGTTGGAGCCGATTACGCTTGTTTGCTTTCAGGTTGGGATCGAAAATCCGGCGTGACCGGCGCCACCGCGACATCGTTGCCATCTATTTTCGCTCTCTCGGCGGAGGCAAAGCGGGAAGCATTGGTGGTTTCCATCCACGACGTTGCGCCAGCCACCCAATCGGCGGTGGCAGAGATCGTGAAAGAGCTTTCCGCTCATCACATTCCGGTTTGCTCGCTCCTGGTCATTCCGAATTACCACCACCGCGGCTCGTTTTCGGAGGATCGCGGTTTCGTGCGGTGGCTACAGGACTTGGAATCGCTGGGACACGAAGTGGTCATCCACGGATATTTTCATCAGAGGCCGCGACGAGAGGGAGAAAACCTTCCCGAGAAATTCTTCACCCGGCTTTATACCAGCGATGAAGGCGAATTTTTCGATCTCGATTACGATGAATCGCTTCGGCGAATAAACCGGGCCCGGGAGGAGTTTGTGGCGGCGGGCCTGTCGCCGCGCGGCTTTATTGCCCCGGCCTGGCTCCTCGGCTCCGCCGCGGAACGAGCGGCGGTCGAAGCCCAAATGGAATACACGACGAGACTAACCACGGTGCGTGACTTGCGCTCAGGCGACAACTTTCCCGCACGAACCCTGGTTTATAGCGTGAGGAGCGGGTGGCGCCGGGTCGCGAGCCTGGCTTGGAACGCTCTGCTGGCCCGCCAACTTGAGGGCGCGTCGCTCGCGCGGGTGAGCATTCATCCCACCGACCGCGATCATCGCGAGATTTGGCGACAACTCCTGCGCTTAACGGATAGACTGGCCGAAAACCGGACCGCGACGACGTATCGCGACTGGATCGCCGAAAAGCGCGTTCGGAGCGGGGCCTAGATTTCGGACATGAGCCGTTGCGACCTTCACATTCATTCCAGCTTCAGCGCGCGTTCCCAGGAATGGCTCTTCCGGCGCTTCGATTTTCCCGATAGCTACACCAAGCCACGGGACCTCTACGCCCTGCTCCGCGACCGGGGGATGGATTTTGTCACTATTACCGATCACGACACGATCGACGGAAATCTCGAAATAGCTGATCTGAAGCATACTTTTATCAGCGAAGAGGTTACGACTCATTTTCCTCAGGACTCGTGTCAACTTCATTTGCTTGTTTGGGGGATATCCGAGGCGCAGCACGCCGAAATCGTGGCGCTTCGAGAGAATATTTACGACCTCCAGGGCTATCTCCAGAAAGCGTCGATCAGTCATTCGGTCGCCCACCCGCTCTACAGCATCAATGGCAAGCTCCAAGCGTCTCATTTGGAAAGGCTGATCCTCCTTTTCAAGCACTTCGAAGGCATCAATGGTCTGCGCGATGCGCTCCTGAGCGAGCTGAGCCGGGACCTTCTCTCTGGGCTTACCCCTAAAAAAATCGAGGAGCTGGCGAATCGCCACAATCTTCAGCCCACGCACAGCGAGCCGTGGCAAAAAATCTTCACCGGCGGCTCGGACGACCACGGTGGAAAGTTCCCGGCGAGCGCTTACACGGAAACTCCCCGGGCGCGCACGGCGATGGATTTTCTCCAGCATGTGCGCACGGGCGCCTGCACGGCCCAAGGCGAAGGGGGCACCCCCCTCGCCCTGTCGCACAGTTTCTACAATACCCTTTCCCGCTTCATCCAGGACCGCTTCACCGAGCATCTCGGCCCGAGCGCGGTGTTGTTGGAGGCAATGTTCTCGCGCTTCATGGAAGGGCGTGATCCAACGGAGTTCACCTTGCGCGAAAAAGCGACCTTCATCGCCCAGGGCGTGATGTCGGGAAAAATCTTCGAGCTGGCCAAACCTGCCAATGTCTCGCTTTGGAAAGGGCTCTCGAAACATTTCGCGCGCCCGAAGGTAAAGGCGCAACTGGCGAAGGAAATGGAGGGCGTAGCCGAGCCGGAGCGCCGGACTTTCCTGATGGCGAATATGGTTTGCGAACAGCTCGCGTTTCGTCTTTTCGAAAAATTCGTCCAGGAAATCCGAAGCGGAAATGTGATCGAAAGCATGCAGGCGCTCAGCGGAATCGCGCCGATCGTCGTGCTGCTTTCTCCCTACATCTATGCGTTTCACAGCCAGGCCCCTTCCCGCCGGTGGCTGCAGGGGGTGTTCCGGCAGATGACAGGCGCCATTCCGCCGCCGCTCCAAAATCGAAAACGCGCCTGGTTCACCGACACGCTCGAAGACGTAAATGGCGTCGCCAACACCATCCGAAAAATGACCGCGGCCGGAGTCGCCGCCGGGGAGAAGCTGATCGTCATCACTTCGCGCCGCGATTTGACGGTGGATGACATCCCAATCAAGAACTTCAGACCGATCGGCGAATTCGAACTGCCGGAGTACGAGCTCCAACGCCTGAGCTTCCCGCCGATCATGCAAATCCTGGATTACGTCCAACGGGAACAATTCAGCGAGATCATCATCAGCACGCCCGGGCCAATGGGCCTGACGGGGTTGCTGGCGGCCAAAATGTTGAATCTGCAAACCAGCGGAATCTATCACACCGACATTCCCGAGTACGTCCGCATCCTGACCGAGGATCGCTTTCTGGAAAGCCTGGCCTGGAGTTACATGCACTGGCTCTACGGACAGGTCGACACGGTCTTCGTGAACTCCGAGCAATATCGAAAATGCTGGATCGACCGTGGGTTTGCGCCGGAGAAGTTGAAGATTCTGCCGCGCGGGCTCGATACGGACTTGTTTAACCCGACCCGGCGCGACGTCTCCTTCTGGCCCGGCGCGGGCGCAAACGGCAGCGAAGTTCGCCTGCTCTATGTAGGCCGCATTTCGCGCGAAAAAGATCTCGATGTGCTGGCCGCCGCCTACCACAAAGTCCGCGAGACCGGCCTTCCGGTGAAGCTCTACCTCGTGGGGCTTGGCCCTTATTCTGAAGCGCTGGCCGCAGCGTTGCCCGACGCCGTTTTCCTGGGCTATCTCAGCGGCGAACCGCTCGCTCGCGCCTACGCCTCCGCGGATGTTTTTGTTTTCCCCAGTACTACTGACACCTTCGGCAATGTGATCATTGAGGCGCAGGCCTCAGGGCTTCCCGTGATTGTCTCCGATCTGGGCGGGCCCAAGGAATTGGTGGAAGACCGGGTCAATGGCCTTGTCACAAAGGCTCATGACGCCGAGGATGTTGCGCGCGCGATCACTCTCCTGGCTCGCGACGAAAAGCTGCGAATGCGCATGGGGGAAAAGGCGCGCAAAAGCGTCCTTGATCGGAGCTGGCCGGACGCCTTCCAGAGGTTCTGGCATACGACCGACCTATAAATTCCATACGATCTCTCAGTGTAACCTGCCTTATCACATCAGGTTGCGCCAAGATGATACGAGCCTTTACCTGTTTCTGTCTTTTCACCCTTTGCACAACGGCTCTGGTCCGGGCCGACGAAAGAATCCGCCAGGTCCAGGAGGAACTGCGCAAGCGAAACCTGTATTTCGGCAACGTGGACGGCCAAGAGAGCACGGAACTGTCTGGCGCCCTGAAGCATTATCAGACGCGTAAAGGGTTCTCGGCCACGGGATCGGTCGATGATGAAACAGCCGCTTCGCTTCACATTCAGGCTCTTGCCTCCGCCAAGACCCTGCCGGACCTGCCGGTTCTTCGAAGTGATCGGGCCAGCGCGTTGCCCGAGGACAAGCGCCTGGCCTTACAAAAAGAGGGAAACCTCGAAGTGGCTCCGAGCCCGGCACCGCCGGCCGAACCGCCGGACCCGGCCCAGAACGTGGTCCCGGAGCGAGTGACCAAACTGGTGCAGGATTATCTGCGCGATGCCGAGACCGACGACGTGCCGGCCCAGGCGAAATACTTCAGTTTCCCGGTGGAATATTTTTCGCATGGCCTGGTTGATCAACAATTCGTGGCCGGGGACATCCATGATTACGTCAAGCGCTGGCCGGAGCGAAAATATACCCTGACGACGCCAGTAACATTTTTTGCCTCTGGCGAGGAGGAAACAATCGTTGAATTCACGATCGGCTTCGATTTGCAAAGCAAAGCCAGAACCAAAAAGAACAAGGCATCGGGCCATACCAGGAACTGGTGGACCCTGCGTCCGGAAGGCGGTGAATTAAAAATTGTCTCCATCCGAGAACAACGCTTGCGCGAATAAATAGATAGAAACGCCGTCTGAAGGAGCCGGGCCGACCCACTCCTGCGATCTTGCAGACGCCTGAAATAAAACCATCACGATGAAAGTTCAGACCAAGATCACCCTTCTTATCGTCATCGTGGTGGTGACCTTTATGGGCGGCCTGGTGGGTTTTCGCATTTACGACAAGGCGAAATTCCGTCGAATCACCCAGGCGCGCGTCGAGGAAAGGAACCGCGCCTTCAACGCGTTCCTGGAAAAAGATGGCGAGCCGCTGAAGACGATGGCGGAGGATAATACCAACCTCGACCAGATGGTAAACGCGATCGAGCAGAACGATCAGCGATGGTTCGGGGAGAACGTAAATGGCGATACGCTGAAGGATTTCCGGGCCAATGCGGTTTGGATCTATGGCCCCGACAGAGCGTTGCAATATTCGGCCAGCACCTCCGACACGCCGCCGCCCCCTCTCCCGCTTCCGCCTGCGGCCTTCGAGCAACTCTTCGCCAGCCAAACCTTCGCCCACTTTTTTGTGAGTATCGCCGGCGAAACCATGGAGATTCGCGGCGCCACCGTTCATCGCTCGAAGGATTTTGACCGCAAACCGCCTGGATACGGTTTTTTGTTCGTGGGCCGTTTTTGGAATCAACCCGCGCTGGAGGAAATGTCTCTCTTTTCCGGCACCAAGCTCATCCTCGGCTCCTCCAACAAAACCCCGCGAGAACTTCGAAGCGATGAAGAGAACGGCTTGATCGTGTTTTCAAGACCCTTGCCTGGATGGGACGGGATTCCGATCGCGCATCTCATCGTTCGCAACGAAATGCCTGCCCTGGAGGAGCTGAATCACTCCAACGAGCGCTTGATTATCCTGATGTTTATCTTCGCCCTCGTGCTTCTCCTATTGATCTACACCTCGCTGGTCCGTTGGGTCAGCCGGCCCCTTCGCCAAATCATGGAAAGCCTGCAGCGAAATCACACCAGGCCGATCGACGGGTTGTGTGAAGACACCTCCGAGTTTGGGAAACTGGCACGAACGACCCGGAGATTTTTCGAACAACGCGATAATCTCGTTCGCGAAATGGAGGAGCGACGCGCAACGGAAGAAGCGCTGCGCAAGAAAGAGGAGGAACTGCGGCATTCCCAGAAAATGGAGGCGGTCGGCCGGCTTGCCGGCGGGGTCGCCCATGATTTTAACAACCTTCTCACCGCGATCATCGGGTACGCGGAACTGATCTCGACTCGGGTGAGCAGCAACACGCTGGCCCGTCAAAATGCCGATCTCATCCGCAAAGCCGGCGAGCAGGCTGCCGGACTGACCCGGCAGCTCCTGGCATTTAGTCGCAAACAACTTCTCCAACCCAAGGTGATCGATTTGAACGCGCTGGTCGTAGATATGGAAAAACTCCTGCGGCGAGTCATCGGCGAGCGCTTCGATTTGCAAACTCAGCCGGACGCCAAGACCGGCCGCGTGAAAGCAGACCCGAACCAGATCGAGCAAGTGATCTTAAATCTCGGGGTAAACGCGCGGGACGCCATGCCCCGGGGCGGCAAGCTGATTATTCGCACCGCCAACGTGCGGCTCGACGAAGCCACGGCGCCCCAGATTTCCGCCTCTCTGGTTCCGGGTGATTACGTCCTCCTCTCGGTCACCGACACCGGCGCAGGCATGGATGAAGAAACCATGTCGCACATTTTCGAGCCATTCTTTACGACGAAAGGCCCCGGCAAGGGCACGGGCCTGGGGCTGGCCACGGTTTACGGCATCGTCTGCCAAACCGGCGGCGGAATTTCGGTGGAAAGCAAACCCGGCTGGGGAAGCACGTTCAAGATTTATCTGCCGATGGTTCTGGACCCGGTCGATCACACCAGGATTCCAACGGTACCCCTGGAGAAGACGGACAATTTCGAGACGATTCTGGTCGTGGAAGACGAAGAGATCGTCCGCGATCTCGTCTGCGCCGTCCTGGAGGAGCAAGGTTACAAAGTCATTTGCGCGAAGGATGGCCTGGAGGCACTGCAGATGGCGGAGAACTTCGATGGCCTGATCCACCTTCTCGTCAGTGACGTCATCATGCCACGCATGAACGGGCCCGAACTCGCAGCTCGGCTGGTCGAAATTCGGCCGGAGATGAAGGTCCTATATGTCTCGGGTTACTCGGACAACGACATCGGAAACCACGGAATCCTCGACCCGGATTTCGCGCTTCTCGAGAAACCTTTCACTCCCCAAACGCTCGCACGAAAAATTCGCGATGTCATTCGGGAGGGGAAGTATGCCTACAGCATGCACGATTGACGCCTGCCACCGCCCCGCGCCCGGTCCCGCCCGCTGGCGCCTTGCCCCAGACCTGCTTTACCCCATCGCGCGCATGCTTGCCTTCGGTGCGGCGCTGGCTTGTTTCAGTTGCGAGCGACCTTCGTCCCAAGCGGAATTACCCAACCCCCAGCGCTCTAACGAACCGCTTCCTTCCAGCAAAGGAACCGAGAAAAAGCCCTACCAACGCGATGGTATTGCCGTTTGGTACGTTGTTCCGGCCCATTCCCTGGCCAGACGGCGGGCGGGACTCGACGAATTGACGGCGGCCCACAACGATTTGCAACTTGGCACCCGGGTCCGCGTCACTCACCTAACGAATGGTCAGAGCGTCGTCGTCCGCATCACCGACCGCGGCGTTACGAAAAAAGGCGTCACCATCGACCTTTGCAAAGAAGCAGCCGAAAGACTCGGGATGACCGATGCTGGAGAGGCGCGGGTGCGGATCGAGGAATTACTCGAAGCCGAGGGCGGCGATGCGGCCTCGGGCCCGGAGGCCGCCACGGCTCATCCCTGAGAATTCTCGTCCACAGTCGGATCGCCAGACGTCGCCGGAGGCTCAGTCGGCAGTGCCAATGAAGCCGGCTCCTCTACCGCCCAGACGTCGTATTCCGGTCCGAACTGTCTCAGGAACAAAAGTTTGAAGCCGAGCAACCAAACGAAAGCTGGAAGCATGACAACGGAGCTAATGTACGGAAGCCCCGCGATACAGCAGGTCACGCAGGACACGATCGTCCCTACCACAACCAACGCCAGCGCCAGAACGATTCCAAACAAGACAAACAAAACAAATGGTCCGGGCCGCCGCCGTATCAGTCTCCAGACATCGAAAAAAGCTTCCCGCGCGAGGCAGCGCCGGCGGTACATCACCGGAACCATGAACTGGGTCACGACTGCGAAAATGATTATGAACGCCACCCAGACCAACCCGCAGAATATAAGCGCGCAGATCGCCGCCACGCCGAGGCCGGTCGTCATCTTGCCTCCTGAGAACACTCCAAACGGGACGACGAACAGTAAGACCAACCCCGCCATTACCACCATGGCCAGCAACATCACCGCAAGGGAGAACAGGAAGAAGCTGTTGCCCTCGCGCCGATACTCGTTCCAAGGCGCGACGATCTCGCCCCGGTTCTTCACGACACAGTCCAGGAAAATGAATCGGCCCCGCGCGGAGATCCAGACAAAGACGAAAGCGATAACGATGATTAGCGCGACGATGACAAAAATGAACGGGACCAACCAAGTTGGCAACGATTCGGAAATCGGTGCGTGGTTAAAACTGGTCGATTTAAAGTTCCAGTTTCCACCCGACGGGAACCGGAACTGAAAGCCACTTCCCCACGAGCCGCTTAAGAAGGCCGCGAAACCGATCACCAACCACTTGGTGAAGTCGAAGGGTTGGAAGAGAATCCTCTTCATCAACTCGAGCGCCGCGCCAAAGGGCTCAAAAATTTCGATCTTCGGTTGTTCCCCGTTCATGGCCGCATTTCATCCCTTCGCGAGTCGTCAGGCAACTTCCAAAACAATCGGTCCGAATTCTGTTTGGTAGCCAAAACTCCCTCGAGTCGAGCAGCCAATCGCCTGATTGTTCCGGCTCCCGGGAGTGTCGCCCTACCATTTCCGTTCATGTCGAACTATTCAACGAATTCATCCGGGCGAGTTGCATACTTTTAACTTCCGCTCTCGTCCCCCTTCACCCTTCCTGCCACAACCACTGCGGATACAGCCAATTGGTGTAGCGTCTTGCTGATTCCTGAACCGAGATCTGCGATGGCGAATGCGAAAAGCGAAATCCAACACGACCGTAATGCCCCTGCTGGTCGAAGGATTGGGATGACAGGTGTGAAGGTTCAACGCCGTTTCCCGATTGGAGCGGAACTGATCGGTGATGGCCTGACCCATTTTCGGGTCTGGGCACCGAAGGCAAAACGCCTGGAGGTTGTCCTCGAAAGCAGCCCCGAGGATGAGGCGGAGCGGACGTTCCATCCGCTCGAGCCGGAAGAGGGCGGCTATTTTTCGGGCGCTATCGCCGCGGACGCCGGCGCGTTTTATCGCTTCCGCGTCAACCAAGCGGAAGCATTCCACCCCGATCCCGCCTCTCGCTTCCAACCGCAGGGGCCACATCGCTCGTCCTGTGTGGTGGATCCCTCCCGGTTCCGCTGGAGCGATCAGGAATGGAAAGGCATCCAAATGCCGGGCCAAATCCTTTACGAGATGCATGTCGGCACCTTTGCCCGCGAAGGCACCTGGCAAGCCGCGGCCAGGGAACTGGCGGAACTGGCCCGGATTGGAGTCACCGTGATCGAGATGATGCCGATCGCGGATTTCCCGGGCGAATTCGGGTGGGGTTATGACGGGGTGGATCTTTTCGCGCCCTGCCGGCTCTACGGAACGCCGGACGATTTGCGCGCATTCGTAAATCACGCGCACGCGTTAGGCCTGGGGGTCATTCTCGATGTCGTCTACAATCATCTCGGGCCGGAAGGAAATTACCTGCGCGTTTTTTCGGATCACTACTTTACCGACCGCCATGAAAACGATTGGGGCGACTCGCTCAATTTCGACGGACCGCATTCGGATCCCGTGCGCGAGTTTTTCATTTCCAATGGCCGCTACTGGATCGAGGAATTCCATTTCGATGGCTTTCGTTTCGACGCCACCCAAAGCATTATCGATTCGTCGGAGGAATACCTCATCGGCGCGGTGGGCCGGGCGGCACGCGACGCCGCTGGCGATCGGTCCATCATTCTGATCGCGGAAAACGAACCCCAAGAAACCAAGTTGGTACGGCCCCGGCGCGAAGGCGGTGACGATCTGGACGGCCTTTGGAACGACGACCTGCACCACAGCGCCATCGTTGCTCTAACCGATCATCACGAAGCCTATTACACCGATTACAGGGGCTGCCCCCAGGAGTTCATTTCCGCCGCTAAGTATGGCTATCTTTTTCAGGGCCAGCCCTACATGTGGCAGGAGGCACCCCGCGGAATGCCGACTTTCGGCGTCGGTCCGGAAGCGTTTGTCGGGTTCATCGAAAATCACGATCAGGTTGCGAATTCAGCCTTTGGCCAACGAGTATGCCTTCTCACTTCTCCCGGCCGCTATCGGACCATGACGGCCTTGCTGATGCTTGGGCCCTGGACGCCAATGCTTTTTCAAGGCCAGGAATTCGGCGCGTCGACTCCTTTTGTTTACTTCGCTGACGTGTCGGGAGACCTGCGCGAGGCCGTGCGCGTGGGCCGTTCCAAATTTCTGGCCCAATTTCCATCGATAGCGGGCGAGGAAATTCAGAAACAATTGCCTGACCCCTCAAATCCGGAAGTCTTTGCGCGCTGCAAACTGGATTTTTCAGAGCGCGAGAAAAACAGGCCTCTCTATGATCTGCACTACGATCTCATAAAACTTCGCCGGGAAGATGCGCGCTTGCGCGAGCAGAAGATGGGAGGAGTAGACGGCGCGGTTCTCGGCCCCGCCAGTTTTGTCCTGCGTTATTTCGCCGAGGCCGGCGCCGACCGGCTTCTGGTCGTGAACCTGGGGGAGGGTCTGTCGCTCCAGCCGGCTCCCGAGCCATTGCTGGCGCCACCGTTCGGATTTCGTTGGGAAACGCTTTGGACAAGCGACTCGCCCCGATACGGTGGCCCGGGAGAAACGCGGCTGACGGATGATGAGCACTGGTTGCTCCCCGGGGAAATGGCTGCCGTCTTGCATCCCGTGCCCGAAACCGCTCCACGCAAACAACCAAAGAAACGTTAAGTGAACGAACTGACCAATCATGTTCCGATCGTGACCCGCTCGATGAGCTGGGATAGCGCCCAAGCCTCACGCGAAATTCTGCTTAACCGTGAATGGCTCGTGACCAATGGCCTCGGCGGTTACGCCTCCGGCACTGTCTCGGGGGCGGTCACGCGAAAATATCACGGCATTCTCGTCTCGGCCCTGCCGGCCCCGCTCGGCCGCGTGGTCATGTGGAATCACGTCTCGGAATTTCTGCGCTTCGACGACGAGGTTGTGTCGTTAGGCGCCGAGGAACGTGCGGGCGGCCAGCTTGACCTGCACGGCGCCGAATACTTGCGCGAGTTCCGGCTGGAAGACGGCATGCCGGTTTGGACTTACCACGTCCGCGATTTGATGATCGAAAAGCGTGTCCTCATGCCGCATCTCCAAAACACCGTCCACGTCAGCTACCAGATCGCCGGGGACGGCCCGCCGCCAAAACTCGAGCTCAGGCCAGCGTTTCATTTTCGTCATCACGAAGATGCCGTCGATCTGCCCTTGGCGGAGCCTTACAAGCTCAGCGCGGTCAATGAGCGTTATGAAATCGTTTCGGCCAAACGGAAATTCCCGCCGTTACGCATGCGACTCTGCGGCCGCGCCTCCGGATTCACCATCGCGCCTACCAAGATTCACCAAGTCGTTTATCGCACCGAACAGGCCCGCGGTTATGCGCACGAGGGCCAGCTTTGGAGTCCCGGGTTTTTCCAGGTGGATATGGCGGAGGAAAAGACCGCCACGCTGATCGCCTCGACGGAACCGTGGGACATCGTCGATGTTTTGAGTCCCATGGAGGTGCTCGCTTCCGAGCGGGAACGCCGGGCGCGGCTGCTGGCGGATGCGGAACCGGCCGCGTGCGAGGGGGTGGCCGCGGAGTTGGTCTTCGCCAGCGACCAATACGTCATCACGCCGGCCGGTCGCGCCGAGGAAGCAGCACGCGCTCATGCCGCCGGCGATGAAGTTCGCACCATCGTGGCAGGCTACCATTGGTTCACCGATTGGGGACGCGACACAATGATAAGCCTGGAAGGATTAACCCTCGTCACGGGTCGATGCCTGGAGGCCGGGTACATCCTGCGGACCTTCGCGCATTACGTCCGCGACGGCTTGATCCCAAACATGTTTCCGGATCGGCAAAAGGAAGGGCTCTATCACACGGCGGACGCGACCCTCTGGTTTTTCCACGCCCTGGGACGCTACCTGACCAAGTCCAACGACCACATCACTCTGCGGCTGCTCCTGCCGACCCTGGTCGACATCATCGAGCATCATTTGCGCGGAACGCGATTCAACATTCACGTCGATCCGAAAGACGGGCTCCTCATCCAGGGGCAGGAAGGTTACCAGCTCACCTGGATGGACGCGAAGATGGGGGATTGGGTGGTGACCCCGCGGCGCGGGAAGGCCGTCGAAATCAACGCGCTCTGGTTTAACGCGCTCAAACTTCTCGAGGGCTGGCTCCGGGAAATGGGAAAGGCGGACGCGGCCGTTCGCTACGGCGAGCAGGCGGAACGCGCGCGCGAATCGTTCAACCGGCGTTTTTGGTTTGCGGAGGGGAGACATCTTTATGATGTGGTGGACGTGGACGGCGGCAGCGCGAACGATCCGGCGTGCCGGCCCAACCAGCTGTTTGCGATTTCGCTCGACCACCCGGTGTTGGAAGAGGCGCGCTGGCGAGCGGTCGTGGACGCGGCGGAGCGGGAACTGCTGACGCCGGTCGGCCTTCGTTCCCTTTCGCCGAACCATCCCGATTACAAACCGCTTTATGGGGGCGACCTTCGCTCGCGAGATGGCGCCTATCATCAGGGCACCGTCTGGGCCTGGCTAATCGGACCGTTCATCGACGCCTGGCTGAAAGTGTACCCGCAGGATGTATCCATGGCCCGAAAATTCCTCGAACGCTTCCCTGACAGCATGAACGAAAATGGTATCGGCACGATCAGCGAAGTGTTCGACGCTCTGGAGCCGCACGCGGCCGGCGGCTGTATCGCCCAAGCCTGGAGCGTGGCGGAGGTGCTGCGCTGCTGGGTGAAGACGGCGTCCTGACCGCTAGTTCGCTGGGCGGCAACTCACTACAGGGCAAACACCAGTAACAATGCCGTCCCGGCGGCGCATGCCGCCAGAAACAACACCATCCCAAAACACCCACTGCGTGCCCCAGTTTGTGCCCTTATGAGCTGCGAAGGAATGCTCGCCTCGACCACCAGGCGCAAACTGAAGACGGGAAACGACTGATTTATTCCGCCGACTGATATGTTCTCTGTCCCGGTTTGGATGGCGTCGACCGAAAGAACAGTGGCCGAGACTTCGTTGTTAAGCGGGTTGTTGTCGCCAAATTGGCCCGCCACCTGGTTGCGCAGTTGATCCTCAATAGCGTCATTAATGCTGCGCCGGATACTGGTGCTCACCTGATCACGGATGCTATCTCTCACGCAATTCGCCCCAATCCCGGTGACAGGATTGGAGAAGTTCATCTGCAAATCTCGCGAGGTGACCTTCACCATTTGGGTCGGTATTACGCTGGTGCTCCGTGACAACGACATCTTGTAATTGATGTCGAAATCCGACTTCAAAATGGTCCAGTCGTCACCTTTGGCGACCTTGCCTTTCGGCATGACCGTGATGTGATCATCGTGCACCACTACCGTCACTTTCTCGATGATGAGGTCTTCATCCAGACCGTCAATGTCTTCCACGATCGGCAGGTCCAGCGTGGCGGTCATGTCACTTCCCGTTAGGGTTGTTCGGTCCTCCTCTATTGCCACCAGGGAATATCGAAAAGGACTGCCATCGGCATGCGGCTGCAATTCGACGGAACGCCAGCGCAGCTTGTTGTCTCCGTCCCGGATCACCATCCGAAAAGGGCCATTCACGTTTTGGGCGAAGTTAACGGTGATATCGTGGCCCGGATTACTGATGACCTGCGTTTCCACTACGGAGAACAACCCTGTGGCAGGAAAGACGGTCTGCCTCACAAGCAACTGGGCCTTAAATCCGGACAGGTAATTGGTTTGGTTTGTCAGCACCGTGCCGAGCTTGAGGGTAACAGTCATGGAAGCCCGATTGTGGGCGGCGCAGACTCCGGTGTCCAGTCGGCTAAATCCGATGCTCAAGTGAACACGGGGCGGTCGAGCGGGCTCCCAAGAATGGCGTCCATCAATCGCTCCACAATCGTAATTTTCCTCGCTCCGTTCAATCCATCCGGGGCGCTCACTCCCCTGTCCTCCTTCGATTTATAGGTATGGCGGAGACTGCTGCTGAACTGTCGCAACACACGGAGGTGCGCGAAGCCCTCGCCCAAACCGGTGGCAAGCCGACGGTGAAGGCGCAGGCAACCGACAAGCTCTGGTTCGTGACGCACGCCCTCGTGCTGCTCGGCTGCGTAGCGGTCGCGTTTTTACTCGGCTGGAAACTGATTCCCCTGCCCCAGGCTCAGCTCGATCTGCTCCAGCGCGCGGTGCGCGGCACCATTTTCATCGTGGTCGTGCTGGGAATCGCCAAAGCCGTGTCGGTTTACGGCATCGGACGAATTGCCGACCTCTCTACCCGCTTCACCCTGCGGCGCGTGCTGCATCTGGTCGCCGGGATTCTGATCGCCCTGATTGGTGTCTCCATTTTCTTCGCGAATTGGTACACGACGCTCATTTCCGTCGGCGTTATCTCGGTCATTGTCGGCCTGTCTGTCCAGACACCGATGTCGAGTTTCATCGGTTGGATTTACATCCTGGTCCGCCGGCCCTACCGCGTCGGTGACCGGATCAAAATCGGCGACGCGACCGGCGACGTCATCGACGTCAGCTACATCGATACGACTCTGTGGGAATTCGGGGGCCAGTTGCTTTCAACGGATCACCCGAGCGGACGCATCATCAAGTTCCCCAACGCCAAGGTGCTCGATTCGATCGTTTACAATTATTCGTGGCCCCTGTTCCCCTACATCTGGAACGAGATCAAATTCCAGATCGCGTATCAAAGCGACCTGCAATTTGTTGCCCAAACCATGGAACGCATCGTCGGTGAAGAGATCGGCGAGGACATGGAGGAGCGCGTGGGCGTTTATCGTCAGCTGCTCGGCAAGACGCCGGTAAACGAACTGGAAGTTCGCGCGCATCCACGCGTCTTTTTCAGGGTCGACGAAGTCACCTGGATCGATGCGATCGTCCGCTACGTGGTTCCGCCCCGTGAATCCGGTTCGGTGAAGACGCGGCTAATCCCGAAACTTCTCGCCGCGCTGAATGCCGAGCCGGACAAAGTTATGTTCCCAGCCGGAGCCAATCGGTGATGACGGGTTGCTTGAAACCTGATTACGGAGAAAGCTTCGCGATGCCTTTTCGGATCCTGGTCATTTTACTCGCGTTTGCCACCATCGCCGCGAAGCCGGTCAAGAAACCGGAACCTGCGGCGACACCAAAGCCCGTTCTCGCGGCGACGCCGCCCGATCGTGGTCCCAAGGTGCGGGTGGCGTTGCCGAATTACGACGAGGAGACCAGCGTTAAGCTCCAGATTTTTCTCGATAACAACTACTTCGGGCCGGGCAAGATCGATGGCCGAATGGGCGAATTTTTCGGGAAGGCTCTCGTGGCCTACAAGCGCTCCCACGGTCTGGCTGAGACCGGCGCGGTGGACCAATCCCTGATCGATCAGGTGCCCGAGGCCTACACCGACTACGTCATTCCGCCGGAAGCGGAAAACTTTGTCGGACCGACCGCGTCCAAACCGTCGGAGCAGTCAAAACTCAAGGGAATGAAGTACGGCTCGCTCCTGGAATTCATCGCGGAGCGGTTCCATTCCGCGGAGGAGTTTCTGAAGAAATTGAATCCGGGAGTGAAGATGGAGGAGCTCAAGGTCGGGGACACCGTCAAGGTGCCGAATGTGTTGCCGTTCAAGATCGAGGATCTGCATGAAGGGTTCGCGCCCGCCAAACCGGAATACGCCAACCGCAAAGTCTATATCGACACCAAGGAGCACTTCCTTTTGATCTACGATGACAAAACTCTCGTGGCGGAGTTTCCCATCACACCGGGATCGACCACTCTGCCCGCCCCGGTGGGCTTGTGGAAGATTCTTGGCATCGCCACTCTGCCCACATTCCGTCACGACGAGGGTGTGCTGAATCACGGGGTCAAGTCGGATCAGTTTTTCAACCTTCCTCCGGGGCCAAACAACCCGGTGGGCATTCTCTGGATTGGGCTGAACAAGCCGCATGTCGGTGTGCACGGCACGAACAACCCGGAAACGATCGGCCGAGCCGCGAGTCACGGGTGCATTCGCACGGCCAACTGGGATGCCGCCCGCGTGAAAGAAATGGTCACCGTGGGCAACCCGGTTTCGATATTTAAGTAACGGCCGAAGCCGAATCCAGCGGGAACAACGTTGTCATCCCGAGCCGCGGAGACGGCGAGGGACCTCCCAATCGAGGTGGTGGCACACGGGTAACATCGCGCGTCGTCCGCCGAACCTGCCACATTTGTCGCGGTAGCATTTGAGCGCCTGTGAGGTCCCTCGCCGTCTGCGCGGTTCGGGATGACAAGCATGGCTCGCCGGGCCTTCACGACGACCCTTGGTAACCTTTCTGACTCTCCGTGACCTCTAGGCGAGACAGATTTCCAAAAAAAGTCGCGCGGAACCGGCACCTCGTGCGTCTAGGCTGGTAGATCAACGTAATGGACTCAAATGAACAGGGCCTCTACCGCGCCGCCATCCAGGGCGATCGCGATGCTTTCGAGATGATTATCCGCTCTCTCAGCCGCAACCTTTTCGCGATCGCCTACGGCATCCTTCAAAACCGCGAGGAAGCGGAGGACGTCGTCCAGGATACGCTGGTCAAAGCGTGGAAATCACGCTGGCGGGTCCGCGAACCGGAGAAGTTTCCGGCTTGGATCTCGACCATCGCCCGGCATCGCGCTCGCGACCTGGCCCGGCGCCGGCGTCCGGAGCCGTTGCCCCACGACTTCGAGTCGGCAGATGTGGCCGGGCCGACCGAAACAGCGAGCGCCGAACTTGATTCGGAAGTCCAGGCCGCTCTCTCCCAGTTGCCAGAGCTGCACCGGACCGCGGTGACACTTCGTTATTTCGAGGACCTGGATTACGCGACGATCGAACAAACCCTGGGCGTGTCGAACGGCGCCCTCCGCGGAATTCTCGGGCGCGCCCTCGGGGTCATGCGCCGGCGACTCAAACCCACACTCGCGTCCATCGCCTGATTTTATGCCAACGATTCACGAACAAATTGATGAGCTGCTCGCCGCCGATCTCCACGGCGAACTGAGCGCAGCGGAACGCGATGCGTTTCACACGCATCTCGTCGACTGCGCGGACTGTCGCCAGGCCTTCCAGGAGGAAAAAAATATGCACAAACTTCTCAACGAAACGCTCGCCGATAAGAAAGCCGACACCGGATTCGAGCAACGGATGGTTTCTCGCTTTCGCGATCGGGTTCCGCAACGGACGGGCCTGGTTCAGCTGGTGATGAATCTGGTGCGTCTCCGTGCCGTCCAGCTCACCGCCGCCGCGGCGCTATTGCTCAGCATGGTCCAGATGGGACGCGTGCTCACCGGGGAATCCGCTGCGCCACTAACTCTCCGCGAAGATGCCACGTCCAACGAGCGATCCGAGTTCGCGAAAGCGCCGTCCAGCCGGACGCGCGATTCCGAGGTACTGGCTTACAAAACCGATGGGCCCGGGAGCGGGGCCGATATATTCGGGGCCAGCAAATCGACCGTCGCGGGAATAGTGGCGCAAAACCCTGCGCCACCACCCGCACAGGACAAAGCCGAGACAGAGACTGCGCTCCCCGTCACCGTCTACAGCGCAGACGTATTGACCAAGCAGGCGTCGACGGCTCCCAAACCCAAGAAAGCCGAGACAAAGGATCAGAAAACACCCGCCGAAACCACTGCGGAATCCCCAGAAGAGCCCGCTTCCACCACTGCCGGCCTCACCGCAAATCGTAAACTGGTCCGAAACGCCACCGCCGAACTCGAGGTCGTTAGTTTTGAAGAGACCGTGCAGAAAATCACCAGCTTCGCCGCGGAAGAGAAAGGGTACGTGTCGACCAGCAGCTCCGAAAAACAGGCGAACGGAAAACTGAGCGGACAGGTCGTGGTCAAGGTTCTCCCGGACAATCTCGACAAGTTCCTCCTGAAACTGCGGGGGCTCGGTGAGTTGAAGAACCAGGCCCTGACCACCGAAGACGTGACGAAATCCTATTTCGATACGGAATCGCGGCTGAAGAACGCGCGCCTGATGGAGCAGCGGTTAATCGAGATCCTAAAAACGAAGAGCAAGGACGTGGCGGACTTGCTTGAGGTGGAAAAGGAGCTCGGGCGGGTGCGCGAGGAGATCGAAACGATGCAAGGCGAACTCAAGTTCATGGATTCCCAGGTGAACTTCGCCACGGTGACAATCCAGCTTTCCGAGAAGAACATGAACGTGCCCGCGGCGTTCCTGTTGAAGGAGAGGGCTCAACTCGCCCTCTACGCGCCGGAGGTCGAGAAGACCTACAACGAAATCAAGGCGCTCGCCTCGCCCAAGGTCCAGATCACCAATGCCCAGATCAACCGCGATAATACGGGGCGTGTGTCCGGTTATGTCTACATGTTGATCGCACCGGAAGAGAGCGAAGCGATCATCGCGCGGGTGAAAGCGATGGCCCGGGTCGAGAACTTCCAGGTCCAGACCGAACGTGTCGCCCAGGGTGGAGAAGGGCTCGGTGAGGATGCGAAGACCGAGCGCGACAAGGTAGTGCTGAATATCACGATCTCGCGAGAGGAACAGGAGCAGGCGTTGCAGCAAACCACCCTTCGGATTCGTGCCTCCGAGGTGAATGACAAGTCCAAGGAACTCCGCGACCTGGCGGAAAAACAGAGCGGCCGCATCCGGAGCTCGTCGTTCTCGCGCGACGCCAATGGACGTGAGTACGCCAATGTTTCGCTGCGCGTGCCGATGAAGAATTACAACGCACTGATGCAGTCGCTGAATGCGCTCGGAAAGGTTGAAGACGTCGCGGTTCGCCGCGACGACCGGCCGGACGCGCAAGGGAACCAGGCGGACGCGCCCGCCGATATCACGATCCAGGTTTACAGCCAGGGCAACATCGTTTCGGAGGAGACGGGGATAATGGCCACGTTGCGCCGGACCATTGGGCAAGGCGCCGCGGCGTTGATGTGGAGCGCGCGCATGATCGGTGTGGCGGTCGCGTTTCTTGCGCCGTGGATTTTGGCGATAGTCGGCTTTGGCTGGGTGCTGCGACGGGTTTCCCGGGCGCGCCGGGCCCGGAAGCAGCGCGCTGAAGAGCAGGACGGACTGAGTTAAGATTCGCGCAGGTCCGGGAGGCGGTTCGAAAAATGCATGTCATCCCGAGCCGCGCAGACGGCGAGGGACCTTACAACTGGTCTAACCGCTACCGCGAAAAGCCCAGCGTGATTCTGCGTTCACATCATTCCTAACGCGGTAGCGCTTGACCGCTCGTGAGGTCCCTCGTCGTCTATGCGACTCGGGATGACACGCTGACGAGAGCGCCTAGCGATTCCTCCGCCAGATTTGCGACTTCAGCATTCCCTTTCGGAAAAGATGTTGCTGGGCCAAAGCGAAACCCTCGGCCCGCAAGAACGGCGTGGGATCGACCAGCGTCTTCGCCGGGATTCGCGCGGTGACGCGGAAGAAAACATACATGGCAGTCAACCAAGCCCTCGCACGGATTCTCGCCATCCCCTCGTCCGGAACGCAAAAATCTGCCAACAGCCAGTTGGCCTCGTCCGCCGCGACGCCCGCGAGCTTTTTTACCACTTCGCCCAGCTGCTCTTCAGCGAAGCAATCGAGACAGAAATGCGTTACGACCAGATCGTAGCGCTGTTCGGACGCAGTCCACAACATGATGTCCTCGTGGAGGAAGCGGACCTGCTTCGTGCAGTCAGGCAGTTCGCACGCAACCCGCTCCCTCGCCAATCGAAGCATTCGCTCACTCGCATCGAGGCAATCGACCTCCACCTCCGGGTACAGCCGCAGCAGTTCGCACAGAAACCTTCCATTCCCCTCACCCACGACAAGCGCATGCCGTGGCGTCGCGATCTCGGCCAGACAAGCAACGCGACAGCGCTGGAGATCTTCACCGAACGCGATCCGCTCCAGCGTTCGGTACCAAGGTGCGACAAGGTCGAAGCTCACGCGTTCATCACCAACAGCGCGAGGAACGGTGTCAGCAGCACAAGGTCCGCCAGCGCGGTTCTTTGATCCCGGCTGATTCCGCCGCGCCCGAAGTCGAGCCCCGCCAGAAGAAGCGCGCTCACTCCAACGCACGCAAGAATTGGGGCAGCTTCGCGAATTAGGACCGCGGACATCCCGGAACCCAACGCCAGAGCGACCGAGAATTTCCCCAAGTGTCGGCTGAAAGCTGGAAAACGCGTCGCGAACGACACTTTTTGCTGGGCTTCATCCAATGCCCGTTCCCAAAAAGCGATGCAGACGCAATTCAGCGTGCAGACCAACCCGAAGGCAGTGGCGGCAAAAACGAACGGGCCCGTGACCGGCGGCGAAAGTGGAAAGAGCGCCACCAGCGTCCCCGCGGCAAAAAGCGAACCGACGGCCGCCTCCTTCAAGGGCAAAGGCGGCCACGCCCCACGTAACGAGTAATTCAGCACCAGATGAATTAAGGCGAGGGTTCCGACGATTGCGCCAGCCAGAAGGGTGGCGGGGCCAAGTCGGTTCCAAATCAGGAGCGCGTCAGCAGCCGCGATCACCACCAACGCGCCGATCCAGATCAGGCGATGTCGAAAGCAAAACTCGTGACGCAACGATCGGGGGCCGGCGCTGGGAAGCGAGCAACTATCCGCCAGGCGATCGGCCAGGTAGATCAACCAGGCGGTCAGAAACAGCGCGGCACAATTAGCCGGTTGAACGGTGACGCCAAAAGTGTTGGCGAAAAGCCAGAGCCAGGCGACGGAAACGAGCGGAGCGTCGAGGCAAACCAGATTAAGCCACATGGTAGGGACAGCGCGCTGCGCTGTCCGCGAACGTCTTTGCGCGCCATCAATACGATCCGCTATCAGCGGACGTCGCAGCGCGACGTCCCCACCCTCGCCGGCCAGTGGACGCCGCCGGGCAGCGTCCCTGGCTGAGTAGATCCGACCTGAATGGGCTTGCTCCGTTTCCAATCGATCTTATTTTAAGCTGCGTCGCTCGAAGGAGCCACCGGTTATGAAGTCAAATCCTGTTTCGATGAACAACAAGGCCGTAGCCGCGCTTCCGAAACACCTTCTCCAGTTCGCCGTCGACCAGCGCTACGACGAATACACCCCGGTCGATCACGCGGTCTGGCGCTTCATCATGCGCCAGAACATTTTCTTCCTCAAAGAATACGCGCACAAACTCTACTTCCAAGGCCTCCTCGACACCGGGATTTCCTTCGACCGCATCCCACGGATCGAAGAGATGAACGAAATCCTCGGCAAGATCGGCTGGGGCGGCGTAGCGGTGGATGGATTCATTCCGCCGGCCGCGTTCATGGAATTTCAGGCGTATCGCGTCCTGGTCATCGCGTGCGACATGCGACAGATCAATCACATCGAATACACGCCGGCACCGGACATCGTCCATGAAGCGGCGGGGCACGCTCCCATCATTGTGGACCAGGAATATGCCGACTACCTGCAGCGCTTCGGCGAGGTCGGCGCGAAGGCGATGTCTTCCAAGAAAGATTTCGAGCTTTACGAAGCGATCCGGCATCTCTCGATTATCAAAGAGCAGCCGAATCCGGATCCGGAGGTTCTGGAAAAGGCGACCAGGCTGGTGGAGGAACGGCAGAAAAATCTGGGCGACCCCTCCGAGATGGCCCTGCTCTCCCGCCTCCATTGGTGGACGGTGGAATACGGCCTGATCGGGCCGCTCGATAAGCCTAAGATCTACGGCGCGGGATTGCTCTCCTCCATTGGCGAATCGGTCAGTTGCCTCGAACCGCGGGTGAAAAAGATTCCGTATTCGATCGACGCCCAGAACGTCCCGTTCGATATCACGACCAAGCAGCCGCAGCTTTTCGTCACGCGCGATTTCAAGCAGCTGGCCGATGTCCTGGAAGAATTTGCAAGCAGGATGGCGTTCCGGGTCGGCGGTCTCGAGGGAATTACGAAGGCGATCGAGTGCAAGAACACGGCCACCTGTGAGTATTCGTCCGGCCTTCAGGTTTCCGGTGTTTTCACGGAGGTGATCACGCACGAAGGGGACGCGGTTTATTTGCGCACGACCGGCCCCAGCGCCCTCGCCGTGGGGGACAAGGAACTCCCGGGACACGGCCGCGATTATCATGCGGAAGGTTTTGGGGCTCCGATCGGCCTTTGGAAATCGACCGACAAAGCGCCGGAAACGCTCACCGAGCAGGACCTGGCGGGGCTTGGAATCGCGACCGGCCAGGATGCGACGGTGGAGTTTGCCAGTGGCGTGATGGTCAAGGGCCGCGTCGAAAACATCCTGCGGCATGACGGCAAACTGCTGCTCATCACTTTTACAAACTGCCGGGTAACGTTCGGAGATCGCGTTTTGTTCGAGCCCGATTGGGGCAAGTTCGACATGGCGGTGGGAGCGCGCATCGCGTCCGTCTTCAACGGCGCGGCCGACAAGGATGCCTACAACCAGGTCGCCCTGGTTCCGCGCGAACGTACGATCAAATCGCCTTCCGACGAAAAGCGCAAACGACTGGAGAGTCTTTATGCGCAGGTGCGCGATATCCGGGAACGCAAAGTCGGTTACGAACGCCTGGGTGAAATCTGGGAGACACAGCAAAAAGAGCACGCCGACGATTGGCTCCTCTCCATGGAGATCTTCGAGATCCTCGACGAAACCGGCCAGCAGAATGCGCTCAAGCAGCAGGTGATGACATTCCTGAACGGCCGGAAGACGCTGGACAAAGACAACGCCACTCTGATCGAGTGGGGTTTCCGTCTCGTTACCTATCACAAGACGAATCTGGAGCCGGCCGAACGGCCGCTCTAGCCGCGGCGCTCTGTCGCCGCGAAATGTAGTGGCGCTTCTGTGAAGCGCCTGGGCCTGCGCGACGACCCACAAAAGGGCGCTTCACAGAAGCGCCGCTACATCCGGAGCGTCTTGGGCCTGCGCGACGATCACAAAAGGGCGCTTCACAGAAGCGCCGCTACATCCCGAGCGCTGGGTCTTGCGCGACGACCCACAAAAGGGCGCTTCGCAGAAGCGCCGCTACATCCGGAGCGCAAAACGATCGTTCGCGATTTCCAATCCGCACTCATAAGCCGGCGGTTTGTAAACCGCCGCTCCTTGACGCTTCCAATCGCTCCAAGAGCGTCAGCGACGACAAACCCGGCGAGATTCCTCGGACTCCGGCACTGCTTTGCTTAGCGGCCGGTCATAGGGGCCTGCGTCTGGCTCATCGGAGTGTTGAAGCCGGGCTGGTGGGAATCCTGTCCCTGGTCTTGCATTCTTTGCAGGTTGTTCCTCTGGGAGGTGGAACTACTCGCGTTACTCCCAGCCCAGACTTGCCCGATGATGTTTAAGCCCGTTCCAACCTCCACTTTCATGGCCACTCCGCCGCCCAGGAACTTCTCGGCCGCCACCGCGTTGGCCACGACCTTTTTCTTTCCGGCGGCGACGACAATAGAATATTCGCCTTTCATGGAGGCGTTCTTCGCCGTGAACTGCACGACGTAATTGCCGGGCTTAAGGTTGCCGGTAGAGAAACCGCCATCGGCTTTGATCGCGCCTTTGAACGCCGCTTTGCCGGTGGAATCGGAAACGGTCACGTTCACAGGCGGAACGCCCGCACTCGCGAACGACGCCGCGACTAAAAACAGACAGAGCCCGAATTTGGGGAATGGATTTTGCATCCCCAAAGTAACGTTGAAATCCTCGCCGCGGCGAGCTGTTTATGATCGACGCGGCTTTGGCTTGCGAAAATGTAGGGGCCGCTTGTGTGAAGCGCCTGGGCCTGCGCGACGGTAACCGGAGGCGCTTCACAGAGGCGCCGCTACACCCGCAACGTAAAACGATTATTCGCCGTCTCCCACAGACGAAGCCGGACTAATCGGCCATCCAGGCGGGAATCGAATCGTGGCCAAAGTCCTCGAACGATATTCTCGCCGGTGGAGGTCTTGTCCCGGAATTCCGGCACCTCGAGATCGAGGTGCTTGTCCTGCCACGGGTGCACGGCCTCGGCCACCGCGGCCTGGAAGGCCGCGAAATCCATCAACGCTCCGCTGCGTTCGTCATAGGGACCGCCAATTGTCGCTTCCGTCAGGTAGCGATGCCCATGGCCCCGCGGATTGTTGCATTTGCCGTAAAGCGCGACGTTCTCCTCGGCGCCAAGGCCAGCCGCGTGCAAACGGTGGGCAGCGCTGAACGGAATTTGCAGGCCGAGGAAATATTGCCCGCCGTCCCAGTGTTCGGCAAAAAAGTCAGGACGCTCGTGCAGACGCACCCGATCGATTTGGACCTTTTCCCGGACGCGCTCATGGATATGACGCGCCAGGTTCTCGGTGGTGATCGGCTGATCGATGAGAGCCAGGACTTCGCGGTTGAGGTTCTTGTGATCCAACTCGCGTCGGAGTGATTCCACGCAGCTTTCGATCTCACCCGATCGAACCAAAGGCAGGCCGTGCGCTTCCGGCTCTCCCCGGAACGTCAGGCGCGCGCGATAATTATGCCCGTGGCCAAATGGAGAAGCAGCCACGCCAAACAGTTTTTGATTTTCCTCCGGTGTAAGCCGGGGCGAGGTGGTCTGGCGAGCGGCGGAAAACTCGAACCAGTAATTCGACTCCAGCGCGCCCGTCCCAAAGTAGGTCGCGCTTCGTTCCTCCGATTCGCTCAAATGGCACGCCACCAATTGAGCATTTGCATCATGAAAAAGGGGTGAGGCATCGAGGAAAAGCTGGCGCGCCAGATTCTCCGTCGTGGGAGGGAGAGCGGCGAATGTCACGTTGTCCGCATTCAGGAACTTGTGGTCGTAACCATCATGCAGGACGCGGCCAACCCGCTCCTTGATTTCGCTGATGTTCATCAGCATCCCGGTCGTTGGGTCGACCTGGCCGGAAAAGATGAAATAGGCGACGTAGTTTCGGCCGGTGCCGTGAAGGGCCGAGCTCTCGGGCCCAAACGCCGCCCGGTTCTCGGCGTCGCTCCAATCTTTGACGAACAAGCGCCGGGAAGCGGAAAATTCAAGCCGTTTACTGACCGTCAGGAGCATGGCGCGCCAGCCGGTTAGGTCAGAAGGGCGAGAAATTCAGACCGGGTCCGCGCATCCTCTTTGAATGAGCCGAGGAGACACGATGTCTTCATCACGGAGTTTTGCTTCTCCACGCCGCGCATCATCATGCAGAGGTGCTTGGCCTCGATCACCACCGCCACGCCGGTCGGACGCACGGTTTTCATCAACGCGTCAGCGATCTGCAGGGTGAGGTGCTCCTGGATCTGGAGTCGCCGGGCGAAGACGTCGACAATCCGCGCCACCTTGGAAAGTCCGATCACTTTTCCACTCGGGATGTAAGCAACGTGCGCTTTGCCGATGAAAGGCAGGAGGTGATGTTCGCACATGGAATAAAGCTCGATGTCCTTTACCAAAATGATCTCACTCGCGTCCGAGTCGAAAATCGCGTCGTTCACAACGTCATCGAGGTTCTGCCGGTAACCGTTGGTCAGGAATTCGAACGCGCGCGCCGCCCGGTTGGGCGTCTTCAAAAGGCCCTGGCGCTGCGGGTCTTCGCCGACCGCTTCCAGCAAATCGCGGAATGAACGTTCCATGCCCGCAAGCTTGGCGGCGCCGCATCGGGGCAATGCTCCTATCCGACGTTCCGCCGCTTGAAGTTCCGTCTCCGGGGCCGGCTGCAGGGCACTTACCTGGAGGTTTGAATCGCCATCTCGGTTCATGGCTTAATGCTAATGCGCAACGGCTCGAAGACAACAGTCCGCGCCTTCGCAGCCGAAGACCGTTGGCGTCTTCGTCCTTTTGCGGAACCTTACCAACGTGCGACGTAGACTGATCTTTTTCCTAACCTGTCTCGGACTCCTGGCGTTGATCATAATCATTCCGTATCGCACGACGCTCGTCCGCGCAGGGATGATCTCTCTTTGTTGCCTGGCCTGGGCCGGACTGATGGCGTTGGCCTACAGACACAAAGTGCTGCGCATTGGGTTGATTGCCGCCACGGCAGCGACCGGGCTGCTCCTGGTGATTAATAACTCTAGAATCCCGGATTCAGATGGGCTGCGCCGAACGTTCGTAGAGCGGCTAGAGGATTACGATGGCGTCCGCTATGTCTATGGCGGCGAGAATCATCGAGGGGTCGATTGCTCTGGACTGGTGCGGGCCGCCATGGTTCGGACATTGGTCGAGCACGGCGTCACTTCGCTTGACTCCGAGATGCTGCGGTCGGCGTTCACTTTGTGGTGGCACGACACGAACGCGATTCAACTCGGAAAAGGCGCCAACGGTTTAACGCTGCCGATCGGCGACGGATCGCCCATGCCAATGCGGGCAGCGCAAAATGTGCGTCCCGGAGATCTGGCCGTGACCACCTCGGGCAGCCATGTGCTGGCTTACCTGGGTAATCAACGCTGGATCGAAGCCGATCCCGACGTAGCGCATGTGCAGATTGTGGATCTAAACACCTCACCCATCGCCGGTCAGGAAGTCCTGCTCGTGGCCTGGCGGTGGCTGCGCTGATCGGTCGCCGTTTAGTCGAGCCAGCTCAGCGGGTAATTCGGGTCGTCCAGCGCGAGGGATTCCTCAGTCAGCTCGAGCGTATGCGCGGTGTCGAACATCACTGCCAGCTCTTCCGTTCTGAGAGCGTCCTTGCTGGCCATGATCGTGCCCGGATGCGGTCCGTGCGGAATTCCCCTTGGATGCAGCGTGATCGAGCCGCTTTCGATGCCACGGCGGGACCCGAAATTGCCGCGGACGTAGAAAAGCACTTCGTCGGCTTCCACGTTGTCGTGGACCCATGGAATCTTGACCGCTTCCGGATGGGTATCGAGGAGGCGCGGAGCGAAGGTGCAGATAACGTATCCGCGCACTTCGAACGTCTGATGAATCGGCGGAGGCTGGTGCACGGTGCCGGTGATCGGTTCGAAATCGGCCGCGTTAAAAGTATACGGGTAGAGATACCCGTCCCAGCCGAGCGCATCGAAGGGGTGATGCGCATGAACCACGCGCGTGAGGCGTGGTCCATCCTTCACCAGCACGGCCACGTCCTCTTCACTATCGATCGTAAGCATTTCCGAAGGCGCATGGAAATCGCGTTCCGAATAGGGCGCGCCCATTCTTATCTGGCCTTCGTGATTCAGATAACGGGGCGGAATCCGCACCGGCCCGGTCGACTCCAGGATCAGGTAATCTTCCTCCTCTACCTTGTCGGGCACGAGGCGATAGGTAACGCCCCGAGGAATGACAACGTAGTCTTCCGCGCGATAACGAAGCTTTCCGAAAACGGTCTCCAGCGTACCGGCGCCGTGAAAAACGAAGATGACCTCATCGGCGCCGCCGTTCTTGTAATATTCGAATTCACCGTAGGTCTTCTCCGGACGCGAGCGGTAAGCGGTGATGTCCTCATTGAAAAGCATCGGGATACGGCCGGTGTAAAGATCGCCGCGCCGCGGAATCTCGGCCGTCTTGATGTGGTGATGGCGCAGTGGACTTTCCGTGACTTTCTTCGGCGCCCAATACTTGATCAGCTCGACCTTTCGGACGCGGGTCGGCGGCCGCAGATGGTAAATGATGGAATAGGCTTCGTTGAAACCCTCCGTGGTAATGACGTGCTCGTAGGCAATCCCTTCGTTCTTGAACGAGGGTCCGCTCCCGTTGCGGTGGAACCAGATGTGGTGCTTCTTCGGAATCTGACCAAGCTTCTGATAATACGGCATGTCGTTTCTCCTCTACAAATTGCCTCGCGCGTCCTGTTCTTTTTCCAAAGCCTCGAACAGCGCCTTGAAGTTCCCCTTGCCGAAACTCTTCGCGCCTTTGCGCTGGATGATCTCGAAAAAGAGGGTGGGCCGATCTTCCACCGGCTTGGTGAAGATCTGGAGCAGATAACCTTCGTTGTCGCGATCAACCAGGATGCCGAGCTTCTTTAACGGCTCGAGATCCTCATCGATGTGACCCACACGAGCGGGCAACTCATCGTAATAAGTTGTGGGAATATTCAGGAACTCGACGCCACGTTTCTGGATATCGCTAACGGTCTTGACGATGTCATTCGTCGCGACCGCCACATGCTGGACGCCTTCGCCATCATAGAAGTCGAGGTACTCTTCCACCTGTGACTTCTTTTTGCCTTCAGCCGGCTCGTTGATGGGAAACTTCACGAACCCGTTGCCGTTACTCATCACCTTGCTCATCAAGGCCGAGTATTCGGTCGAGATGTCTTTGTCGTCAAAGGTGAGGATGTTGCGGAAGCCCATGACATCTTCGTAAAATTTCACCCACGGGTTCATCTGGTTCCAACCGACGTTGCCGACGCAATGATCGACATAGAGCAGGCCGGTGTCGGGCGGGTTGTAGTTGGACTCCCATTTGCGGAAGCCGGGCATAAAGATACCGCGATAGTTCCCGCGCTCGATGAAGAGATGGACGGTCTCGCCATACGTATGGATACCGCTCATTACGACCTCGCCGTCGTCATCCGAAAGCGTGATCGGCTCGAGATAACTCTTCCCGCCGCGCTTCGTCGTTTCTTCCCAGGCCGAAGTCGCGTCTTCCACCTTCAAGGCCAGGACCTTCACGCCGTCGCCATGTTTATGAATGTGATTCGAGATGGGATTGTCCGATCGAAGCGGAGTCGTAAGAACGAAGGTCAGTTTGTTCTGGCGAATGGCGTAACTGACCCGGTCTTTCGTTCCCGTTTCCGGGCCGGAATAAGCGAGGCTTTGAAAGCCGAATGCCGTTTTGTAGAAATGCGCGGCTTGTTTGGCATTTCCGACATAAAACTCCACATAATCGGTCCCCTGCAGCGGGAGAAAATCGACTTCAGTGGACGAACGAGGTTTCGGGGCAGCGATAGTTGTTTCCATAGGAATTTGCGGTTTCGGAACCAAACACGTTAGCCCACCGCGACCAGCTTTCAAACGGCGCCGCGACGGCGTAACGGGATTACTTCTCTCGGCAAGGGGGCTACACCGCTTCGCGAATGATTTCCCAGACGCGTTGGACATGCGCCTCCGTCGTCAGCACATTTCCCAGGCCAAGACGCATCACGACACGACCGCGCAACTTCGCCTGGGTCAGGTAGGCTTTCCCTGATGCGTTGATCTTCGCTACGGTTGCGCTGTTTTTCTGATCCGCGGCTTTGTCGTCCGAATCCTTCAGGCGGAAACAAACGACGCCCATCATGACCGGCGCTGAAATTTCAAAGCGGGGGTCCTCCCTGATCCAGTGCGCGAAGAGCTGGGCCAGCCGCAGGTGTTCGCGAATGCGCGCGGCCATTCCCGCGCGACCGAACGTCCGCCAGACGACCCACGCCTTGAGGGCGCGGAACCGGCGGCCAAGCTGGACCCCGTAATCCATGTAATTTATCTCGGCGCCGGCGGGATCGCGCAGATGGAGGGACTCGGGAGCCAGGGTAAAGAGACGGCGCAAACGCTCGATGTCGCGCACATAGAGCGCGCTGAAATCGAAGGGAACGAAAAGCATCTTGTGGGGATTGATCACGAGCGAGTCCGCTTCCTCCCAGGCGTCGGTCACCCATTGGTGTTCGGGTAGAAGTGCGAGCCCGCCGCCGTAGGCGGCATCGATATGCAGCCACATCTGGAATTCAGCGCAAATCACCGCGATCTCCCGGACGGGATCCACGCTAGCCGTGGAAGTAGTGCCCACAGTGGCAACCACGGCCAACGGCTTGAATCCGTGCCGGAGATCGGCGTTCACCGCCTCGCGTAACGCCCTGACGTTCATCTTAAACTCGGCATCACTCGCGATTCGCCGGACGTTGTGCTCGCCTAACCCGAGCGCAATGGCTGCCTTCTCCACTGAACTATGCGCCTGGTCCGAGGTGTAAATGCGGAAGATCGGTAGCTCGGTCCGGCCGGAAAGGCCGAGCGTGCGAATTGACGTGCTGGCTTCTTCGCGCGCGACCGCCAGCGCGTGCATGGTCGAAATCGACGCCGTGTCGTACAAGACCCCCTGGAAGTCGTCCGGGAATCCGAGCCACTGCCGCAGCCAATCGAGCACCAGAGTTTCCAGCTCCGTCGCAGCCGGTGAAGTCCGCCAGGTCATGGCATTGACGTTCATGGCCGCGGTGATCATTTCGGCGAGAATGCCGGGGCTCGTCGTGGTGCAGCCGAAGTAGCTCATGAACTGCGGGTGCGCCCAATGCGCGACTCCCGGAACGATGATCCGCTCGATCTCCGAAAAGATTTCATCGAACGAAGTGCCTGTTTCCGGCGGCGTCGCGTCCAACTGGGCCAGAACCGCACCCGGTTTGGCATTCGGCGCGATGGGGCGCTGGGCGATGTTTTCTCGATAATCCGCGATCCAGTCAGCCAGCTGGTGGAGGTGCTTGCGGAAGACATCTGCCGGGATGTCGCCGAGGTCAGATCCAAGGTTGTGTGCTGGTTGCTCCATTCATTTAATTTCTATGACAGCGGCTCTGGCCGCGCAGGTATTGAGAGTTGCCATGTGCCAGCAGCCCGTAATCTCTCGTCGGAACGTCCAGCTCATCGATTGACTCTGCTGACAATATCCAGCGTTTCAACGCTGGGTTTCAATGACAACAGAATCCTAAGTCCCTGCAGGGACGGCAGAACCGTGGTGTCTTGCGGGGCACTCCTTTCGTCCCTGGTGGGACTTGTTTGTTTTCCTTCGGAGGACCCAGCGTTGAAACGCTGGGCTATTGTCATGCGGAGGAGGCACCAAACATCCATGCCTTTCCTAATCGCGGGCCAAACCGCTAGAAGGCGAAACCAAAGCTGAAATGGAAGGCGCCGCTATCCTCGTCGGGGCGCTGGTCTGGATTGTATCCGTAGTCGAGCCGGATCGGGCCGATCGGAAGTTTGTAGCGCAAGCCCAGGCCCACCGCGTAACGCATGTTGTCGAGGCTCGCGGTGGCGTTGGAAAATGGATCGTTGGAGTTGGGGAGAAGATTGCCGGCGTCAAAAAACACGGCCCCCTGCAGTTCACCGTAAATCGGGAAAGTGTATTCCACATTGAAAACGGTGAAGAATTCACCACCAATGGGATTGTCCCCATCGTGAGGCCCGAGGTCCCGCTCGGCAAAGCTGCGAACGGTTGTGTTGCCGCCATTGAAAAATCGTTCGTCGATCGGGATGTCGTTGATTATGTCTGAACCGCTCAAACTGTGAATGATCCCGGCCCGCGCACCGAACGCGAGCAAGGTGCGGCGGTCCGGCTGGCCGGGTCGCGGCACGGGGCCGATCGGCTGGAAATAGGTCAGGCGGGCGGTGCTGCGGACGAAATCGATCTGGCTGCCAATCTCACTCGCCGCCAGGTCGATCGTGTTGTCGAAAACCAGGCCGCGGCTCGGATTCACCTTACTGTCGCGGAGATCGAGTGATTGCGTCAGGCCGATCGAGCTGACGAAATAGGACGTGTCCCCGAGAAATATCGGAGCGATATCGGCGCTGGTGATCTCTACATGCCGTTCGGTCAGGACGAGCCCGACCTCGTACTGTTTCGAAAACTTTCTGGTCAGATCGAAACGAGTGCCAACCTCAAACTTGCTGTATCCATCATAATCAAAAGTGAGGGCGGCCAGTCTGGCTTTGAACCCAAAGTCTGAATCGAAGAAATACGGATCTTCCCACAGGATTTCACCCTTGTAGCCACGCCCCGACCACTCGGCGGAAGTCGTCAGAGGCCGCCCATAACCAAAAAGATTACGGTTCCGGTAGCTCGCGCCCACGATTGGGCCCGCATAGGAGCCGTAACCCAGGTAAAAACCGAACTCCTGGCTCTTGGCTTCCTCGGCCGAAATATCGAGCCGCAAAGCGTCGCCCCCGACCGGTGTCGGTTTGATCTGCAGGACCGTAAACAGGCCGGACCGCATCAACTCCCGAAATTTCTCCTCGACCACCTCCGGGCTGTAGGTTTTTCCGCTAAACTTGCTGAAGCGGCGGCTGATATAACTGGGCCGAAGTTTCTCGAGCCCTTTTACGGTGACGCCATCGAAATGATAGATCCGTCCGGGCGTAATCGACACCTGCACCGGCACGTGTCCGTCGCGCCCCGCCTCCGGGTTGCCGACAGCGTCCACCTTCACTTCGTAATAACCGCGCGTTCGATAATAAGCCTGGAGCCGGCGCGGAATATCCGAAACGCGGCTCTCGGTGTAGGGTTGTTCGACCAGGTCGAGCATCTGGCCGCGCAAGGCCTCGGCTCCGTAGATGGTTTCGCCCACGAAATTGATCTGGCCGAAGAAATATTGCCGGCCCTCCGTGATCGGGATCGTCGCATCCACCCGGTTGCCATCCTCGGCATAATGGTAAATCGGCGGATCGACTTTCGTGTCGAGGAAGCCCTGGGAGACATAGAGGCGATGGACCAGGTCGGCCCCCTCCTCCACATCGGCTGCGACAAATGGAAGCTTCGATTGCATTGACGAATAACGCTCCCGCGTCGGACCCACGGCAAAATCGAAGAGGACATCCGCCGGCTGGTGTTGATTTCCCACGAAATTCACCAGGCCAAGGGTCACGAGCGAACCTTCTTCGATGTCGAGACGAAGGACGTCGCCGGATGCGATCGCGTAGCGCACCTTCACCTTGGCGTAGCCGTGCTTACGATAAAAGAGTTCCAAGAAAAATGCGGCATCATCGCCGCGCGCGGGCGTCAGCCCGTATTGATCGATCGTCGAGATCTGCTCCTTCAACTCGGAGCGCAGGACCTTTTCGTTGAAGGCCTGCTGGCCGCGGAACTCGATCACGCTGGTGCGCTGCGCCTTCTTCTCCTGTTGTTTGGCTATGGCACGTTGGGCACGGTCTTTCTCCTCCGGTCGCGGCACGTCCACGGCGGTTTGGGCCGGCGAATTTGAGGCGAAAAACAGAGCCAACACCCAGGCGACGCATAGACGCTGAAGCCGCGTCGCTCTGTCGGCGCGCAAACGCGGACACGGCGACAGAGCGCCGCGACTCCAGCGCGTTTTCGTCGGGAATGTCCGGCTCATCTCATTTGAATCGAATCAGGTACTTCACCATGCCGCGAAAATCTCCGCTCACACCTAAATCTCCGACGAGGACAAATTGCTCGTTTACCTTGAGCCGGGCGGTCACGGTCTGCTGGCCGGTACGCGGATCGACCTGGCCGACGTCCACCTGGAGCTTGTCAAAAACCGAATTGCTCTTGGCCGGCTCGCCCCCCTTCTTGAACATCTTCCGGTAAAGCTGCTGCACCAGGAGCATGGCGGCGCGGCTAGCCATCACATTGTTATTTCCAACCAACTCACCCCTCGTCACGCCGGTGGCCAGGAGCGAGATAATCTCCTCCTGGGGCAAGGGCGGCTCACTTGTAAAGATCGCTTCCGGCGCCAGCGACGTCCCGTAAACATAAACATGCACCGTGTAATCGCGGATAAGCGACGTTCCGTGCAAGTCGATCCTTGGGTTAAAGGAATCGCTCGGATCGAAATAGAGAAACCCCTGGGCGATTTCGAGGCGGCTAAACGGCAGGGTGGCCTCGACGTTTTCCAGCCGAACCGTGCCCTCGAGCTGCGGCCGCAACCCGGTGCCGGTGAGGCGCAGATCGGTAATCGCCCCACCGTTGGCCAGATTTCCCCGAATCAAGAACGGATCCTTGGTCTTGATCACAACATCAAACTTCCAGTCCCGGATCGGGGGCTCGGTCACGGAAAAATCCGGACGTTCCGAGGGTTGTGGCGCCGGCCGCCCCGGGAGGCCAATTGGCAGCAGATCGATGTTCTTGAGAAATTGACTGTTGGTCAGGGACCCGGTGCCGGTGAGGCGCAGATCGGTAATCGCCCCACCGTTGGCCAGATTTCCCCGAATCAAGAACGGATCCTTGGTCTTGATCACAACATCAAACTTCCAGTCCCGGATCGGGGGCTCGGTCACGGAAAAATCCGGACGTTCCGAGGGTTGTGGCGCCGGCCGCCCCGGGAGGCCAATTGGCAGCAGATCGATGTTCTTGAGAAATTGACTGTTGGTCAGGGCAACCGTGCCGGTGACCGTCGCGTTCTTGAGCGGGCCGGTCACTTTGACCTCGGCATCAGCCCGCGCCGTCAGCGAATCATTGCGCGCTACGAGAATACTTTGCGCCTTCAACTCGAAATCGAGATTCGGTTCGATCAGTTTCGGAAAGGTCACGCGACCCGAGATCGTAAACGGACCGCCGGCCAGATCGCCATTGAAGCGCTCGAAGTTCAGGACATCCCGATCGAAGGTCATCCGCGAGTGAAATCCGCTCAGTGAAGGCAGCGTCGGATTGGTGAAGCGCGCCATGTTGATGGTGATGTCGCCCGAGCCGCCCAGATTCGGGTTGGCCACGGTTCCCGTCACGTTCACGTCGAGCGCGACATCACCGTCGAGCTGCGTAATGCCCGGCAGAAATTGCCGCAGGAAATTCACGGGGCTGCGGGGCAACTGCACCTTCGCGGTCAGCGGCGTCTCTTCGTCGAATTTCTTTTCCGCGATCATTTTCGATACGTCGAAGGGCAGGTTCCCCGTAATCTGCACCGGCTGGATTTTCGTTTGCTGTAATTTGCCATTGAAAGCGAGCTGATTGTTCTGCAGATCCGCCACGAGATCGAAGGTCGCCGGTTCGAGCTTGGGGTAGTCCGCGCTGTGAAGATCGCTCATCCGCACGTCGAGCCGGCCGCCGAGCTGCGCCAGTGTGCCCTGGGCGTCGAGCTTCACGTTAATCAACCCGGTCACGAGCGGTTTCGTTCCCAAATCATCGAAGAGCTTCTTCAAATCCAGGTTCTCGGACTGAAACGTCGCCAGGACCTTGCCGTCAGACGGAAAAACAGGCTCGCTTGTCCCGATATTTTTCCAGACAAATGGCAGAGAGACGTAACCGGACGCGTACTTGGCCTGGCCTTGGTCGATCTGGATTTTCGTGATTTCCAGGGTCGATCCCTTTGCGGTGAGGATGGCGTGGAAATCCATCTTGTCGCTCCCGAGGAAGATAGTCGGAATGTCGAGACCCTCGGGTGAATAGGTCGCGTCGATATTCGCCTGGAGCGCCTGCAAGTGAGCATAGCGTCCCTTCTCCAGGGCCAGCTTCAATTTGCCGGAGTTGCTCTTGAATGAGTCCGCTTCACCGCTCCCTTCCCAGTCGAGCCTAAGCGAACCCGCGATTTCGTTGTCGTTGCCGGCGGCCGCGAGGATTGGCTTCAGGTGCGCGAGATTGGCCACGGTCGCGAAGAGTTTCCCGCTGTAGGCGTGCGGCGCTTCGAGGGAGAACACGCCGTGACCTGCGATGTAATCGCCCTCGTTAAGGCTCGCGGTGAAGTCGTTCAGGTAAACGATGTTTTTGGAAATGGTGGCCTGCCCGCTGACCTGCGGGACAATCAGGCTTCGAAACTTGATATCCGACCCGTAGAAAGACATTTGCCCTTCTGCCTTTCCGTCGCGCATCGTCACCTCGCCGCTCAGTTGCAGGGGGCCCGTGATCCTGTTTGGGGAATCTTCAGGCCAATAATCGCCCAGTTCGATCACTCCGGCCGAAACCGCAAAATTTGCCGGTTGGGTCAGAGCGTGGACGAAATCCTCCGGCAATATGTAATTTCCGGCGATGCTAATGCTGTTTTGCTTCCGAACCGCTACCGTGCGCTCGAGTTTGACCGAAGCCCCGTCGCTGCTCAAATCCGCCACGACCGAGTCGAAAAGGTTTTCCCCGGACTGGACATCTGTCATTTCG